>SVGR01000011.1 GCA_015056265.1 Clostridiales bacterium | reverse complement strand
AGACGGTGGAATTGTATTTCGGCGGCGATCACGGCAAAACCAAGGCGGGAAAGACGGTCATTTCCGTGGATGATCCTGCCTTTGAAACGGCGCTGGATAAGCATTACCGCAACCGACTGGCGGATGAAATTGAACTGCTGGACGAGGCGGGAGACGCCTTCGACCTGGACGCCGTGCGAAGGGGCGAACTGACCCCCATGTTCTTTGGCAGCGCCGTTACCAATTTCGGCGTGGAGCCCTTCCTCTACCGCTTCCTGCGCTATACCCAGCCCCCCCTTCCCCGGGAAAGCGATCAGGGCATGATCGATCCCGAGGATGAACGCTTCTCCGGCTTCATTTTCAAGATTCAGGCCAATATGAACCCCGCCCATCGGGACCGGCTGGCCTTCCTCAGGGTGGTATCCGGCACCTTCGAAAAGGGCATGACGGTGTGGCATTCCGGCACCGGCAAGGAAATGCAGGTGAAACAGCCCCAGCAATTCATGGCGGATGAGCGGGAGGGCGTGGAAAACGCCTATCCCGGGGATATCATCGGCCTCTTCGATCCCGGCGTGTATCGCCTGGGGGACACCCTGTGCGTAGGCCGGAAGATCAAATTTGAAAAGATTCCCGTTTTTGCCCCCGAACGTTTTGCCCGGGTGCGGCCCCTGGATTCCATGAAACGGAAGCAGTTCGTAAAAGGCATCAACCAGTTGGCGGAGGAAGGCGCCATCCAAACCTTCCGCCGCAATGAGACCGGCATGGAGGAATTCATCGTGGGCGTGGTGGGCGAGCTTCAGTTTGACGTGCTCACCTATCGTCTCAAGAGCGAATACGGCGTGGATCTTTTGATGGATCGGCTTTCCTACCGCTTCGTCCGCTGGGTGGAAGAGACGGAAATCCCTGTAGAGGATCTGCAGCTCACCTCCACCACCCACCGGGGCTTCGACGCCGAGGAAAACCCCGTGCTCTTCTTCGAAAACGATTGGTCCATCCGTCTGGCCGGGGAAAAGAACAAGAATCTGGTGCTTTCCGAAATCGCACCCAGAAAAATCGAAAAATAAGATGTACGCCGCTCTCAGCCTTTCGCCGGGAGCGGCTTTTGCTCGCCCTTTTCTCGCATTATCAGGAAAATCACCGCCGCCATCAGGGATGTGCCGTGGCCCAGAATAGAGGCATATCCCGCTCCGTAAATGTGCAGATGGGGATTTGCGGCAAGGATCCAGGTGCACATCAGGGTTATCGCCGCCCCCAGCAGCGACGCCTGCAATCCCTTTTTCTGCATCCCCAGCCCCGTCAGCATTCCCCCGATCACCTGCTCCAGGGGCAGAATCACTGCAAGGGGGCAAAGGGAACGGATCAGGGGGGACAGCTCCGGCAAACGGTAAAACTGCCGGGCGATCCAGGGCGCCAGGGCATAGAGGGCCACGGCGCAGGGATACCCGGCGGCCCCCGCCCCCGCCCCCAGCTTCATCATCAGCCGCCTTTGCCCCCGTAAGGTTTCACAGCGCGCCAGGGCCGGCCCGCCTACCGTGGCCAATGCCCCGCAAAAAAGCCCCGGCAGCAGCATGAGGGGCGTCACCATGCCGTTGAGCATGCCCAGGCGGCTCACCGCCTCCCCCTGGCTCAGGCCCGCCGCCATCAGCCGCAGGGGAATAATCACCCCGCACAGCATCCGCATCCCCGCGTGGCTCAGCCGATTCAGCATCAGCGGCAAGGCCAGCCGTCGGATCTGCCGGCGCAGGCCGGGCAGCCGTTCGTCCCCACGGAAGGAGGAAAGCCTTCCCCCCATTCCCAGCATCAACGCCATGCCCGCCCCTTCCCCCAGCACCGTGGCCAGGGCCGGCATCGCCGCCCGGTAGGGGATGGTAAGCGCAGGCAGCAGCATCAGCAGCGCCGCCGTGGCAAGAACACGCACCGCCTGCTCGCTCACTTCCTCCAGGGCGGCGGGCCAGGGATCCCCCCGGCCATAGGCGGCCCCCTTATATACCCCCGCTACGCCAATGAATAAAATGCAGGGGGAAAATACCGCAAGCCCCGGCAGTGTGCGCACGTCCCCCAGCAGCCGGGCAATGAGGGGCGATAATAGCAAAAAAGCGCCCCCCATGATCAGCGCGCTGCGCACTGCCAATTGCCGGGCGGCGCAGAGAATCAAATCCCGCTGCTCGTTTTCCTTTGCTTTGGCGGTCAGGCGGCTCACCGCTCCGGGCAACCCTGCCGCTGCCGGCGTCAGGGCCAGCATGTGTGCCCCGCCCGTCAATTCCATCACCCCCGCCGCCTCTGCCCCCAGCAGACGCGCCACCACAAGCCGCAGCACAAATCCCATTCCCCTGACCGCCGCCGATGACGCCGTTCCGATCAGCGCCTGGCCCTTCAATCCCCGCTTCTTCACATTTCTTCGCCCCCTCCCTTCAGAGTATGAGGGAAAAATGTCTGCCATGCCCGGAGCACAGCCGGAAGAAGACGCAATTTGATAATCCTACCGAACCGCCCTTCCGCCCCCGGAAAAGCGGCCTGGCGATCGGCGATTACCAGTCGATGTATCGCGATATGAAACAAAATGGCCCCACCATACACGCATTGTGCATGGTGGGGCTCAATGATTGGGTGCAATCTATTCGATCCTTAGACCAGCCGCACCCATGATGCAATTGGAAAGAGAAAGCCTTCCTTTCCATACTTACCCGCCAATGAAAAAGCATTTTGATGGGCCGTTTTCGGTGAACGGGATATATATTTGTCAGGCATGCTTGCGCTTATCGCCCAGCAGCTGGCCGTATTCGCTCATGTTTTCCAGCGTCAGTCCGCATCCCCGGGCTACGCATTCCTGGGGTTCTTCCGCCAGAAAGCAATCCACCTTCAGGGACATGGCCACCGCTTCGCACAGGCCGGCCAGCTTGGCCCCGCCGCCGCTGAGCACAATGCCCGATTCAAAAATATCGGCCACCAACTCTGCCGGGGTATGCTCCAATACGCCGTGAATGGCCTCCAGCAGGGTGTGCAGCGGTTCATCCAGGGCCTCGGTCACTTCATCGCTGGTGATGCGCATCACCCGGGGCAGCCCGGAAATCAGATTGCGGCCCGTCACTTCCATATAGAACTGATCATTGCGCTGCAGGGCAGAGCCGATATTGATTTTCAGATCCTCCGCCGTCATGGGGCCGACGAGCAGGTTATGCTTGCGGCGGATATAGCGGATGATGGCGTCGTCAAAGGCGTCGCCGCCAGTCTTGATGGTTTCCCGCACCACGATGCGCCCCAGGCTCATCACCGCGATATCCGTCACCCCGCCGCCAATATCGCAGATCATCTGCCCGTAGGTTTCCTTGATGGGCAGGCCCGCACCGATAGCGGCGGCAATGGGCCGCTCCATCAGCTGAGTGCGCCGGGCGCCCGCCTCAAACAGGCTGGTGGCGATGCTGTGCCGCTCCACTTCATTCACCCCGGCAGGCACGGAAATCAGCACCCGGGGGCCGCTGAGCAGCCGCTTGCCCACAGCCTTGGTAACAAAATAACGAAGCATGGCGCTGACCAATTCAAAATCGGCAATCATGCCGTCCCCCAAGGGGCGGATGGCCACGATGTTGCCGGGGGTGCGCCCCAGCATCCTGCGGGCCTCCTCCCCGATGGCCAGCACATTGCGGGTATCCCGGTCATAGGCAATGACAGCCGGCTCATTGAGCACCACGCCCTTGCCCTTCCCGTAAATCACCACGCTGGCCGTGCCAAGATCCACGCCGATATCCAGAACAGATGCCATGAACAGTTTCTCCTCTTTTACTGGGTATTTCGCCGTATTATTCGACACAATCTGGCAAATTCCTCTTTTTTTCCCGACAAATGGATTAATTTCTCCACTTTCATGAGGAAAAAAAGGGGAAAATGAACTCCCATTCGCCACTTTTTCATCATTTTTCAAGAAAAAGGAATCGAATGTGTATATCATCATACCACTTTTTTCCCATCTTGGCAAGTCCGGCCATTCCCGCCCTTTTCCGACGGTTTTGTACTTGCCAAGGATGGGGCGGATGGGGTAAAATAGTATACACATTCAATGTGCCCCGGATAGAGGCAATGAATACATACCGGAGGAAATAATATGCGTTGGACAGCTGGGCAGCAGGCGGCCATCGACGCCCGCAATCACAGCGTGCTGGTAAGCGCCGCGGCAGGATCGGGAAAAACCGCGGTGCTGGTGGAGCGGGTGATTTCCCTGCTCCGGGAGGGGGGCCGCATCGACCGTATGCTGATCGTCACCTTCACCCGGGCCGCCGCCGGGGAAATGCGGGAACGCATTGCCGCCCGGCTTTCCAAAGAAGGGGCGGACAGCGCCCACCTGCGCCGCCAGGCCTTGCGGGTGAACCGGGCCGCCATCTGTACATTACACGTTTTCTGCAGCCGGGTGATCAAAAAGCACTTCCAGGCCGCCGGGGTGGACCCCATGGCCCGCATCGGGGACGAGGGGCAATTGGAAAAGCTGAAGGCCCAGGCCATGGATCAGGCCCTGGAAGAGGCCCTCGCCGATCCAACGAAGGATGAGCAGGCCCTGTTTTTGCAGTTGGAACAGGAACAGATCCTTTTTCTCATGGGTCAGCTGTACGAATTTCTCATGGCCCGGGCGGATCCCTGGCAATGGGCGAAAGATCACACCGGCGATGACGCCGCCGCCCTCTCCCATTGGCAGCCCTTGCTGCAGGATCTGTGCGCCCGGCAATTGGAAGGCGCCCGGGAGCTATTGCCCGCCATGGAGGCGCTGCTCAATCAGCCCGGCGGGCCTGAACGCTACCTGCCCGCCCTGGATGCGGATATCGGCCTCACCCATACCCTGCTGGAGGCCGCTCGGGAGGGAAGGCTTGCGGCATGCGATACCAGCTTTGCCCGGCTGAGCACGAAAAAAGCCGCACCCGACGAGAGCCCGGAGGTGGCGATGAAATATAAGGCCCTCCGTGAGGAATGGAAGAACCGCATCAAGGCCGCCCGGGGAATGCTTGCGCAAAATGAAGCAAGGGCAGAAGGGGATATGATCCACACCCTCCCGGCCCTGAAAGCGCTGTGCGGCCTGACGGAAAAAATGGCAGGGCTGTATTTTTCCCTGAAGCAAAAGAAAAACTACCTGGATTACAGCGATCTGGAACATCTGACGCTGAAGGCCCTCTCCCAGGAGGCGATACGCAGGCAAGTGGCGGAAGAATTTGACGCCCTGTTTGTGGATGAATATCAGGATGTATCCGCCATTCAGGAGGCCATCGTAAACGCCCTGCATCAGGGCATGAATAATACCCTCTTCATGGTGGGGGACGTAAAGCAGAGCATTTATCGCTTCCGCCAGGCCGATCCTACCCTATTTCTGCGCAAATATCAGGATTATTCCCTGCTGGAGGACGCCCCCTGCCGCAAAATTCTACTGCAGCAGAATTTCCGTTCCCATGAAAATGTGCTGGCGGCTGTAAACCAGGTGTTCCGCCACGCCATGCGGGAAAAGGAAACGGAAATCGAATACGATGAGGCCGCCATGCTCCGCCCCGGCGGCAATCACCCCTTCGGCGCCCCGGTGGAAATTCACCTTATCCGTCCCCAGGCAGAGGAAGAAGGAGAAGATGAGGGCGAACTTTCCCAGGGCTATCGGTATGAAGCGGCCTTTGTGGCAAAGAAAATCAAGGAATTGATCCGCACCGCCCAGGTTCATGAGGGCGATACATCCCGTCCCCTTCGGTACCGGGATATAGCGCTGTTGGTGCGCTATGCCTCCGGCCGGGCGCCCTATATTGCAAGAGCGCTGCAAGTGGAGGGCATTCCCGTTTACAGCGACGCCGACGCCCAGTATTTCGATCTGCCGGAGGTGGCGGAGTTTCTGCAGCTTTTGCAGGTGATTGATAACCCGCTGCAGGATCTGCCCCTGCTTTCCGCCCTGCGCTGTCCCTGCTTTGGCTTTGATGAGGAAACCCTGGCCCGCATTCGTCTGGTGGAGCGGGCGCCGGGCACGCCTTTCCACCAGGCCTTTCTTGCCGTCACCGAAAAGGAGGGCCCCCTGGGGGATCAGGCCCGGCAGGTGTGGCGGCAATTGGATCACTGGCGCTTCCTTTCCCGCAATCTGCCCCTGGATCAGCTGATCTGGCGGGTGCTGACGGAAAGCGGGCTGTATATGCAGGCCGGGGCCATGGAGGATGGGGAACTTAGGCAGGCCAACCTGCGGCTGCTGGCACAACGTGCCCAGGGAGAGGCTGCCCGGCAGGGGCTGTCCGCCTTTTTGCAGGATACTGGACGGCTCCGGGCCGCCGATGACGCCGCCTCCGCCAAAACCCTGGGCGAAAATGAAGATGTGGTGCGCATTCTTACTATGCACAAATCCAAGGGCCTGGAATTTCCCGTGGTTTTCCTGCTGGAGCTGGCCCGTCCCTTCCGCAAGGGCGGTAAGGAAGAAAGCCTGATGCGCATCCACGGGGAGCACGGCCTGGCCATGCAGTTCATCGATGGGGAAAAGCGCATTTCCCGGGATACCTGCGCCATGCAAGCCCTGCGGGGCGTGAACGAAAGGGAAGCCCGTGCGGAGGAGGCGCGGCTGCTCTACGTAGGCATGACCCGGGCCCGGGAGCGGCTCATTTTGGTGGGCAGCCCCCGGCGTTTGTCCGCCTCCCTGGAAAAATGGGCCCGTCCCGCCACCGCCTGGGCGGCCGGCGCCGCATCCTGCATGCTGGATTGGGTGATGCAAAGCCTGGGCGGCTTCCGCACCGGGCAGAGCATGGCAGATAACGGCAGCATCTGGCGCATGGCATTCCAGCCCGCCGAGGATCTTTCCACCCCCGCCCCTCACCGGGTGATCGCCCTTCCCGCCTTCGCCGAAGGGCCGGGAGATGAACGGGTGAAGACCCGGCTGCAGCGGAAAATCCAGCCCATGCCCCCGCTCAAAACCTCCGTCACCGCCCTGGCCAAATCCCTGAAGAGGGAAGGGGACGATTGGGAATCCCCCCAGGATAAGCGCATTCTGCCCCCGGATGTGCCCCTGCCCGCTTTCCTGCAGCAGGATCAGATTTCCGCCGTGCAGCGGGGGGTTATCACCCATCGGGTGATGGGGCTGATGGATTATGGGCTGGCTGCAGCCGGTCGGTGGGCGGCCGCCCTTGCCCAATTGCAGCAAAGGGGGCTGCTTACCGAAGCGGAAGCGGAGCAGGTGCAGCGCCAATGGCTGCGGGGATTTTTCACCTCTCCCCTGGGGAAACGCGCCCTGGCCGCCCGGGAGATCCACCGGGAGTGGGCCTTCAATCTGCGCTATGATCAGTTCAGCCTGGTGCAGGGCGTCATCGATCTGTGCTTTATGGAGGGGGACGGTTGGGTGCTGGTAGATTATAAAACCGATCTGGCCGATGAAGAAACACTGCTTGCCCGCTATCAGGGCCAGATCCGCTGGTATGCCCGTGCGCTCGCCCAAATCACCGGCGCGCCGGTAAAGGAAGCGGTGATTTTCGGTCTGCGAAGGGCCTGCGCCATCCCTGTATCCCTCAGAGAATAATGATCCCGAAAGGAGCCTGCCCATGGACATTCGTTTGGTATCCGCCCTGGAAAAAATCTTCCCCGACGGCAGGGGAACGGACGCCCCCCTGCCCCCGCTTTCCGCCCTGCAGGGGGAAACCATTGCCTTTCAGCTGGCTATCCGCTGCGACGTTCAGCAATACATCCATCCCCGGGTGGAAACGGCCCTACCCGCATCCGTCACCCTGCGTAGGGTGGAGGCGGTGCCCGCCCGGCTGCCCCGCACCCCGGAAAACAGCGATGAAAATTATCTGTCCCTGGCAGCGGGCATGTATCCGGATGTGCTCCAGGAACTGGGCAAAGGGGCCCTATCCTGCTTCCCCGGCCAATGGCACAGCCTCTTTATTGAACTGACCCTGGCCCCGGATGCGCCCGGCGGCTCCCATCCCGTCCGGGTGCTTCTTTCCGATATGGATGAAAATCCCCTGGCCGCCCCGGAAACGAATATCCATGTGATCCCCGCCCAATTGCCCCCGCAGCAATTGATCCACACCGAATGGTTCCATGCCGATTGCCTGGCGGATTATTATCATGTGCCCGTGTTCTCGGATGCCCATTGGCAAATCATCGGCAATTTTATGGAAACAGCGGCAAAACGCGGTATGACCATGATCCTCACTCCCCATTTCACCCCGCCCCTGGATACCCTGGTGGGGGGCGAACGCACCACCGTGCAGCTGGTGGATGTGGAAGTGACGAACGGCCAATACCGCTTCGGCTTTGATAAACTGGAAAAATGGATCCGCCTGGCACAGAATAAAGGCTTCCGGTGGTTTGAATTTGCCCATTTCTTCACCCAATGGGGCGCAAAAGCGGCCCCCAAGATCATGGGCACAAAGGATGGGGCTTATCAGCGGCTCTTTGGCTGGGATACTCCAGCGGTAGGGGGCGAATACACCCGATTTTTGCACGCCTACCTGCCTCAATTGACGGAAAGGCTGCGGGAATGGGGCGTGGCGGATCAATGCTATTTCCACATCTCTGACGAGCCCTCACAGCAGCACCTGGAAAGCTATCTGGCCGCTAAGGAAACGGTAGAGCATCTGCTCTGCGGCTTCCCCATCATGGATGCCATCTCTGATTATGATATTTACCGGGCCTGCCGCATCAATCCACCGGTGGTCTACATCGTCCGCATGGCGGATTTCTGCACGCAGCATGTATCGCCCCTGTGGGGATATTACTGCTGCGTCCCCACTCAGGTGATGACCAACCGCTTCCTTCAGATGCCCCTGGCCCGGGTACGCGCCCTGGGGCTGCAGGCCTGGAAATACGGCTGGCAGGGTTTTTTGCACTGGGGCTATAATTTCTATAACACCACCCATTCCATCGCCCCCCTCAACCCCTATCTGGATACCGAGGCCGGCGGCGGGCTGCCGGCAGGCGATCCCTTCCTGGTGTACCCCGGGCCCGGGGGCGTGCCGGAGGAATCCCTGCGCCTCACCGCTCTCCATGGGGCCATGCAGGATCTGCGCGCCCTCTCCGCCCTGGAAGCCCTGGCAGGCCGGGAAAAAGCCCTGGCTATCCTGGACGCAGACGGGGAAGTTACCCTGGAATCCTACCCCGCTTCCGGCGAAAAACTGCTGGCCCTCCGCCAGCGCATCAATGCCGCCATCGCCCGGGCGCTGGAGTGATACGATCAGGTTACAAGGCAGGGGCCTCCGCAGTCGGAATACGAGGCAGGGGCCTCTGCGGCCCCTGCCCCCCGCACCAGGGACGCTGTCCCTGGACCCATCTTCGGAATAACAATCGTAAATGCATAGAATCATCCGGCGAAGGGCGGGGATTGTATGCACCACGGGCAGGGCGGCAGCATGCCGCCTGCCGGATGCATGGCATCCGGGAAAACGAAAAAACGCCGGACGAGAAAGCAAGCTTTCTCTGCCGGCGCTTTTTTACGTTTTCTTTCTGCCCGTGGAGGAAGAAGGAATCAGTTCTTCGTTCCGGGTCTTTTGTCCAACTGGTGGAACCCGCTGAAAAAGGGACAGCCGTTCTCATGCGGGGAAGCATTTGCCGCGCCCCACTCGTCCCTCACCTTCCACACGCACGCAAGCCAATTGAAACAAGTCCAAGTCAAATAGTGAAAATGGGTCCAGGGGCATTGCCCCTGGTGGGGGGCTTGGGGGCGCAGAGCCACCGCAATCTCTCGGTTAAGCGCAGAACCCCCGCACGTTCCCCTCGTTCCACACGCACACAAGCCGATTGGAATAAGTCCAAGTCAAATCGTGAGGTGGGGGTGCAGGGGAATCATTCCCCTGCCCGCCGGAGGCCGTTTCTCTCCTCCCCCGCTCAAGCGCGGCGGCGGAAAGAGATGCGGAAGCGGCGGAAGCAGCCCACGAACGCCCGCACCAGCTGGCCAGGGGTTCCCTCCCGGTCGTTTTCCATAGAGGGCACCAGCAGCAGCGTAATCCCCAGCCGCAGCACCACAGACAGGGTAATCAGCGCCATATACTTATCAAAGCCACCGGCGAACCATCCCGCCTGATCCCACATTTCCAGCAATGCGCCGCCGGTCATGGTGCCAAGGGCGGTGCCCACCAGGGCGGTAATGCAGGCGAAAACAGCGATATAGGAGGGGCGTGCATCGTCGGGGGAATAGGACAATTGCATGCTGTTGGCGGAAAGGTTGGTACCGCTCCAGAACAGAGCGCCGATGAAATTATGCAGGAACATGGGCAGCACGCTGCCGGGGGTGGACAGCAGGAAGAAGATGGGGGTAACGGCGGCGCCGATGCCCGCCACCAGCATTACGCTGCGGCAGCCGAAACGGTTCAGCGCCTTGCCCCACTGGGTCATCACCAGCATGGTGCCGATGGAGGCGGACATGGTGCCGAAAATCATCACCTGGGTGAAGCTCAGCCCCATTTCATTCATGGCGTAACGGCCCAGATAAGCGCCGCAGAGGTTGGCGGTAAAGCACCAGGCCGTCCACATGATTACCAGCCGCATGAAGGGCTTGTTTTTCCACACTTCCTTGAAGATGGCAAAGAATTTCATCTTCCGCGGCGGGGTGGAATAGGTTTCCTTGCAGAAGCCAAAGCACACCATATCCAGGACGCCCACCGTGCCGCCCATCAGGAAAATCACGATATACCGGCTTTCCGGGGGCAGGGTATCCAGCAGGGTGGCCACGCCCAGGCCGAAGATAAAGTTCACCCCGGCCATCACCGTATCCCGGAAGGACAGCCACCGGCCGCGGATGCCGATGGGCGCCAAATCGGAAAACCAGGGGAACCAGCATACGTTGATCACCGATCCCACACAGGAAGAAATACCCAGCAGGAAAATCAGGGACCACAGGCCCAAGCTGCCCTGGGACTGGGGAAAAATCAGGGGAATAAAGCCGAAAAGCAGCCACAGTGCCCGGGAAAATACGCCCAGAGTGAGCATATATTTCTTGCGTTTCTGGGTGCGGCTGACCAGCATGGAAAAGGGAATCTGCAACAGGGCCGCCGCCTGAGGGATGCCGTTTAAGATACCGAAAGCAAAATCCCCCGCCCCCAGTTCATTGGCCAGGCCAATCATGGCGGTGGTGCCGCCGCCGCAGATGATGCCGAATAGATTACCGAAAATATTAGCCAGCAGAATCATATTCAGGCTGCGGCGAATCAGATGGGGCAGCCGTGCCTCATCATATAAAAGGTTCACCGGAGAATGGCGGATCATATCTTTCAGGCTTCTCATTTGTGCCGTCCTTTCAGCCGTGTCAGTTGATGGGGATACCCCCTCCATTATATCGGCGTTTTTTTCCCTCGTCAATGCTCCTTTCAATATTCTCTCATCTGCAAACGGATGGTAATTTCCACCCGCGCCCGCCGATACACATCCCGGAAGGAAAGGGCCTCCCACTGCTGCACCGTCAGGCACTGCCCCGCCGCCAGATTACCAAATCCCAACCCGTCGCAGGAAAGGGCCTGCAGCCGTGCCATCAGCCCATATAAATCCCCTTCAATTTTCTCCCTCAGCTTTTCCTCATCCGGATAAAAGCCGGGAAAATATCTGCCCTCGCAGACAAGATCAATCCGCAGCACCGCCGGAGAACAGGAAAGATCCACCGAGAGGGAAGCGGGGGTCCGGGCAAACACCGGGGTGGCGGGCTCTCCCTCCGGCTGTACATCCAATGCTTTGGCGTCCCCGCGAACCAGATGCACCAGTCCCATCTCATATCCGGTAATCGTGCCGCTGACCCGGGTGCCGTCGGTGGCGGCAGCCCCCAGCATTTCCACGGGGTTGGCGCTCTTTCTTGGCAGATTGCCCGCTTGGCCGTCCAGGGGATTGGCGGGGCCGCCGCTTTGGGGGGCGGAAAAATCATTCACCGCCCCATAAATCAAAAGCGCATCCTGAAAGCCGTATCCCAGATCACGGAAGGCCTCGCCCAATGTGGTATCCGGCACAAACCCTTTCCCGGCATAGTTTTTCAATGTGGTATCCACATAGCGGCTCAGCCGCATGCCCACGTAAGGCCGCTGGGCCTTCACCAGCTCGTAGGCCTGATCCCGGCAGATAATCAGCGCCGCCTGGGCCCGCATCCTGGGCAGGGCATAAACGGACTGCAGGATCTTTGCAAAGTCATCCCCGGACGCCGCCGTCTCCCCAATCACCACCTCCCTGACCTGGCTGAAATTCAGGGTGCGGGGAGTGGTAGCCTGCAAAAGATTCATGGTGCGGGTGAAGTCGGGGCCGGTAGCCTCCAGCAAAAGATACCCCATCTGATCGCCCCCCTGCTGGGCCTCGCCCCCGGAGGATGCAGAATTGCTGGGCACCTTTACGGACACGCGCGTTTCTCCCGTCTCCGTTTTGTCAATGCCCAGAATAATCACCAGCAGCTGCTCCTCCAGCTCCCTGCCGCTGCAGCCGCATAGCAGCAGACAAAAAAGCAGCAGCAGTAAAAGCCCTGCCCGCCTCATGGCTTTTTCCCCCTTTTTCTGATCGCCCCCAGGGCCAATATTCCCATTATTCCCGCCGCCATCGGCAACCGAAGGGGTAAAAGAAGCCGAAGCGCCTTTTCCACCGGCACCGTCTGCAGCGCCGCAGCCGGAACGGCAAGCAGCGGCAGCCCCCACATCAGCCATTGAAGACACCCCTGCTTCCCCGCCGCAAAGGACAACATCCTCCCCGATCGCTGTACCCCCGCCCCGAAGGCGGCGAGCAGCAAAAATGTAAGCCCGCCCAGACACAGCGCCCATGCAACGGAGGACGCGCTCACCTTGGAAAACAGCATCATCCGCCAGCCCAGGCTCTCTGGCCGGGCAAGGCCGTATACCGGCAGCAGCCAGGCGCTGATCAGGGCGTAAGCCGCCGCAAAAAGCAGCGCCCCCCATGCCGCCCGGCGGGCCATCCTTCCGCCCCCGATGAGCAACGCGCCCCCCATTTTCTCATCGGGCATCAGCGCCGGGTAGCATAGCCCGGATAAGCATCCTCCCATCCACAGCACCCCCTGCAAGATGGAAGGGATCCCATAGCCCATCCAGGGGGCCAAATAACGGGGGCTGCCATGGGGCAGGGCGGTCAGGGCGCACAGGCCAATAGCCCCGGGCACCAGCGCCCGAAGCAACCGTGCCAAACGGCGCAGGCCGCCGCCCTCCTGAAGGGCCGCCCCCGTCATCAATGCCGCCCCCAGCAAGGGAAGCAAGGGGCTCATCTGGGGCAGCGCCTCCCCGACCAGGGCGCACAAGGCCCAGGCCGCCATCTGGGCGTCCAGAAAGCAAGTAACGCCCAGCACCAGCGCCGCCCCCCTGCCCGCGGCATTTCCCGCCAGCAGCAGCGCCGGCCCGCCCCCTGCCCGCTTCAGCAGCCACAGGGAAAATGACGCCAGCAGCAGTCCCGCCGGAATCAGCAGCAGAATGGATATATACCCCGGGGTGCTCACATGAGCATACAGATAGAAGGCCGTGCCAATCACCGCCTGCCCGCCCACACTCAGGGCCGTCAGCCCCCATTCGTTCCGGGCCAGGGCTTGCTTCTCCTGGCGGTACAGGGACGAAAGATCGTGGACCGCAGTCCCTGTCTGAAAAACCGATCCGTTCATTTATCCTCCTTTTTCCGTTCCCAGGCCCGCATAGGGCCCTGCGCCCGGCGCAAATGAAAGGGATTGGCCAGGGCGCCCCGCAGCCGCTGGCGAAAAATGGGCATGCGCAGCGCCAGATCGGGATTGGCCGGGGCCTCGGGGGTATAGGGCAAAAGATAGGGCTGGCCCAGACTGGTGAGGGAGCAAAGCCGGATCAGCAGGAAAAACAGCCCGATGATCAACCCCGGGAACCCTGCCGCCCCCGCTGCCAGCACCAAAAATAGCTGGGCGATCCGCAGGGACAATGTAAGCGAATAGGTGGGCACCCCATAGCTGCCCAGACCACTCACCGCCACCACAATGATCACCAGCGGGCTGAACAGATCAGCCTGCACCGCCGCCTGGCCCAGGATTAATCCCCCCGCAATGGACAGCGTGCCCCCCAGCGCCCCCGGCACCCGCACCCCCGCCTCGTTAATCAGGCTGAATACCGTCAGCATCAGCAGCATGCTGGTAAACAGGGAAAGGGGCACCCTGGCCTGGGTTTCCAGCACCGATGTGAGCAGGGGCAGGGACATGCCCTCCGGATGATACATAGAAAGGGCAATGAACACCGCCGGCAGCAGCAGCGCAATCAGCAGCCCCGCCAGCCGCAGCACACGCAAAAACGCCCCGTACTGCCATCGCATATGGGTATCGTCCGGGGCGTGGAACAGATGAAAGAAGCTGATGGGCGCCGCCAGCGCCTGGGGAGAATTTTCCATCAGGATCACCACCTGCCCCTCCATCAAAAAGCTCACCGCCCGGTCGGGCCGTTCCGTGGACAGCATCTGGGGCGGCAGGGCAAAGGGTCGGTCCTCGATTAATTGCTCCAGCATCCCCGCCCCTTCCACATAATCCACATTGCATCCCCGGATCCGCCTGCGGATTTCCTCCACCGTTTCCTGCCTTGCCACCCCGTCCAGATACATCAGGCACAGCCGGGTGGGGATTTTGTTGCCCACCTGCACGGCCTCGCTGATGAGGGCGGGGGTGCGCATCATCCGACGAAGCAGCACCACATTATCCCGCAGCGATTCATTGAATCCCTCATGGGGCCCCACCACCACTTTTTCGTTCACGGGCTGGCCCGGAATGCGCTTGATAAAGCCCTTCATATCCGCAATCAGGGCCTTATCCAGCCCATCGCAGATCAGCACCGCATCCCCGCTGAACAGTCGGGTAAGGATTTGTGCCAGTTCCCCTTCCGCCGAAAGGGAGGAAACGGGCAGCACACGCTCATTCAAATGCAGGAATAGATCCCGGCCTGGGGGAAGGGGCGGCGCCGAAAGGGCGGGCTGCAGGATGAAACGCTGCACCTTTTCATCGTTCACCATCCCATCCAGATAGAAAAGCGCCGCCTGATGGGAAAGCAGTTCAAATTCCCGGCACACCACATCCTCGCTTTCTTTTGCGTGGGCAGCCCCGGAAATCATGGGGAAATCCCGGCTGTATTTCCCCGTCAGTTTTCCCGCCGCCTGGGGCACCCATGGCTGATTGCCCATATCCTTCCTCCCTTTCCCTGGAAACTGCCCATAGCATTGCCCTTTTCCCTTCCTTCCATACGCCCGCGCCCCTTTTCAAGACGGGCATTTGCTGGTATAATAGGGAAAGCAGGGATGATTTTTTCCCTGTGCATCGTTCAATGGGCAGGAGGAAATACTATGCAGGCAATGGATGCGGTGAAGGCCCTGGAGGCTGCCATTCAGCAAAGCCCCGAATATCTGGCCTATGCAAAGGCCAAGGAGGATCTGGAAGGGGATAGCGGCATCATGGGCCTGCTGCAGGAATACCACCGGATGCAGACCGCCCTGCAGATGGGCATGCTCTCTGGCAAATCCCCGGACGGGGACGCCGCCCAGCGCTTTCAGCAGCTGAGCATGCTGCTCTTTTCCGATAACAGAACGGCTGCCTTTCTGATGGCCGAAATGCAGCTGCAAAAAATGATGGCCGAAATTTTTGAAAGGCTCACCCGGGCGGCGGGCATGGATCTGCCCCATCCCCAGTGAGCAGGGAGGACCCCTTGAAAAATAAACGACCCAAACAAGATTACACCCAGGAAAGCCTGCACGAGGAAAGAGAATACGGCCTGTTCTGGTACAGCTGGCTGTGGCATTTTATCCGGCCGATAATGATTGGCCTGTGCGTGGCGGTGGTGGTAGCGGGGGTGGCAATGGCCCTGGTCAACTGGGTGGACCGCAGTTTCTTCGCCCCCATTGATCCTGCCAATCCCGCCCCCGTTGCTTTCACCGTGGAATCGGGATCCAGCCTCACCCGGGTGTCCAACAATCTGGAAAGCCAGGGGCTGATCCGCAACCGCACCGTATTCAAATACTACGCCGATTTTCTGGGCTATGGCCAGAAAATCCAGGCGGGCGAATACCAGGTGAACCGCACCATGAGCGCCCGGGAAATCCTGGAATTACTCACCACCGGCGACGGCACCCCCATCACCCGGAATATTACCATCATCCCCGGCTGGACCATCGCCGATATGGCCGATTATCTGGTGCGGGAGGGGGTCGTTCCCCGTGCGGAGGATTTTCTCGCCCTCTGCCGGGGCGGCCAGGATTACGCCGCCTATTACTATGTGGCCGATGTGCTCAAAACCCCAAACGTGGGGGATCGGCTGTATGTGCTGGAGGGGTATCTGGCCCCCGATACCTACGAAATCTACACCAACGCCACCGCGGCGGATATCGTCAAAAAGCTGCTCTCCCAGACGGAGGCGGTATTCAAAAATGCCTGGCATGACCGGGCGGCGGAGCTGGGCATGACCATGGATCAGGTGATTACCCTGGCCTCCATGATCGAAAAAGAGGCCAAAACCCCCGATTTCGCCCGGGTTTCCGCCGTGTTCCATAACCGGCTGAAGACCAATATGGCCTTGGGCAGCGACGTAACCATCAAATACGCCACCGGCGTCAAGCGTATGAGCTTGAACAGCGCCGATCTGAACGTCAATTCCCCCTTCAATTCCTATACCCATAAAGGCTTGCCCCCCGGGCCCATCTGCTCCCCCTCGGCGGCGGCTATCCAGGCGGCCCTCTATCCCGATGAGCAATTCATCGCCGAAAAATATCTCTATTTCTGCTCCAAGGATCCGGGTACGGGAGAGCTGCATTTCAGCAAAACCCTGCAGGAGCATGAAATGGCCGTCAGTATCTATGCCCCCCTGTGGCAGGCCTGGGACCGGGAACAGGGATTGTAAATACCCTGCCGTTTTTATAAAAAATTATCTTTTAATTTGGAACAAAAATGGAAATTAAATCGTCTATTATTATGTAAGTACCTCATTAAGGGAAGGAAAGAAGGACTGTACCATGAAAAAGTTTCTCAGCCTGATGCTGGCTCTGGCCCTGCTGCTGCCCGCGGCCGTATCTGCCCATGCCCTGGCCGATCTGGATACCTATGCCTCCGGTAATTTCGGCCGCAGCTATCCCGTTTATTCCGGCCCCGGCGAATATTATTGGCGCGCCAATTCCGGCAAGGCCACCTACGGCGGCGGCAGCGCCCGCATTTACGGCGTGGAAGGAGATTGGATTCTCATCGGTTACGGCATGACCGACGGCGGCTACCGCATCGGCTATATCACCCGCGACGCCATGAGCGGCCTCACCAATCAGAAAGGCACCGTTCCCACCCTGAATTTTTCCGGCATCACCATGTACGCCATGGAAAAATGCTATCTCACCGATGACCCGGTGATCAACAACAAATCTGTCTATACCATCGCCAAGGGTCAGGCTGTCACCGCCCTGGCCACCATGGGCAACGGCTGGACTTATGTGGAATTGCTGGGCACCTCCAGCAGAATGCGGGGCTTCGTCAGCAGCCGCAGCCTGTCCCTGGATCCCACCGCCACCCCCACGCCCCGGCCCACTGCCACGCCCCGGCCCGCCGTCACCCCCTATTATCCCCCCGTCGTCTATCCCACCGTCAATCCCTCTTATTCCGGCGCTGCGCTGCTCAGCGGTCTGTCCCATAACTGCCCCAACACCGGCATTATGGCCCCCGCTTCCTTCAATCCCTATCAGACCAGCTATCTGCTCACCGTGGCGGATTGGGTATCCCGGGTCACCCTCACCCCCTACGCTTATGACGCCAACGCCACCATCACCGTAAACGGCCAGTACGTCCGCTCCGGCAGCGCATCCCAGGTGTTCAATATGACCGATGAGCCCCAGGCCGTTACCATCCGGGTGCAGAGCGGCAGCGCATCCCAGACCTATACCGTCTTCCTCCAGCGCCGCCCCAGCGAAAAACGCACCCGGGTATCTGCCGGCTTTATCAACAGCATCACCCTGAAGAATGATAAATGGTATATCGACGCCGACCTGGTCACCATCAAGTATAATGGTGAGGATTATGGCAGCGGTAATCTGTCTACTTATACCAATGCCACCGTGGACCGCAACCGCTATAATTACGCCCTTACCCCCAACAGCCTGCTGTATTACGGCACCAAGGCCAATTGCTTCCGCGCCTATAATATCCACGAATTTTATAACCAATATGCCCTTGACGGCAGCACCCTGTACACCTTCATCTACATCGAGGATGAAATTGTGGCCGTGTTCCCCTACGGAGCGGATTACTGATACATTTCCCTCTTTTCCTTTTCCCATTTGTCTCGCAATAAAGGGCCTTCCGGCACCAACGCCGGAAAGCCCTTTTTCTGTTCAATCCTCCTCCGTCCCCTACGTGCCGCACCCGATCCCCTTTCAATTCCGCATAAAAAGGCTTCCCGGCGCCATAAGGAACCGGGAAGCCGCTTTTTTATTCATTTCATATTTCGCCGTTTAACCAATGTTCAGGGCCAGGCATTCTCTGCCCATCAGCTTTGCGCTGAGGGCGTCGGGCTGGCTGCCGCCAATAAAAACCTTTGCCTTTTCGCAGGGGATTCTTTCGCCCTGATCGTTTACCACGGTAAAGGCGTGCTTGGACAGGGGAATCGTCACCTGCACCGCTTCCCCGGCGGGGACGGACACCCGCTTGAACCCGCAAAGGACGGGATGCAGGGGCGCAAATGCGCTGTCGCAAGCGATATACACCTGGGCCACCTCTTCGGCGTCCATTTTGCCCGTATTTTTTACGGTAACGGTGACGACGCCGTCGGCATAGGCTGCGTCGGCATATTCAAATGCGGTGTAGGAAAGACCAAAACCAAAGGGATACAGCGGCGTGCCCTCAAAATACCGATAGGTGCGGTTCTTCATGGCATAGTCGGTGAAATCGGGCAGATCATCTATGCCGTGATAGAAGGTGAGGGGCAGGCGGCCGGAAGGAGAAACCTTGCCGAATACCAGATTGGCCAGGGCCGTACCGCCGGCCTGGCCGGGATACCAGGCCCACAGGATCGCATTGCCCTCTTCCACCCGCAGGGCGCTGCCGGCAGCCACCACAGTAACCACGGGGGTACCGGTAGCGATCACCGCATTCAGCAGCCGCTTCTGGGCGGCGGGCAGCTCCAGATCGTTCTTGTCGCCGGAGAAATACTGGTTGCCGGTATCGCCCTCTTCGCCCTCCATGGTGGCGTCCAGGCCCATGCAGGCGATGACCACATCGGCCATTTCGGCGATGGCCACGGCCTCGGAAAGCCGATCGTCCTTCCGCTGGGAGAGCACCTCGCTCTTATCCTTGAACAGCATGGAGCCGGGGGCAAACAGCAGCCGGATGCCCGCTTCACGGCAGGCTTTCCGCAGCCCGGCAAGGAAGGTGACGTACCGGGAGGAGGTGCCGTTGTAATTGCCCTCCAGGCACAGCTTGCTGTCGGCATTGGGGCCGATCACGGCGATGGTCTTCACTTTTTCGGGATCCAGCGGCAGAATGCCGTCGTTCTTCAGCAGCGTCATGCTCTTTTCCGCCGCCTTCAGGGCCAGGGCGTCATGCTCATCCGTATCATTTTCCAGCAGGGAAATGCTGTCGTAGGGGCAATCCTCTGCCCCCAGCAATCCCAGCCGGATCCGGGTGGCCATCAGCCGGGTGCAGGCCAGGGTGATCTGCTCCTCAGTCACCAGTCCTTCCTGCACGGCGGCCAGCATGTGGATGTAGGTGTTGCCGCAGTTCACATCGCAGCCGTTTTCCATGGCCAGGGCGGCGGACTGGGGGGCGGTATCGGTAACCTTGTGGTTTTCGTGGAAATCCCGGATGGCCCAGCAGTCGCTGACCACGTGACCCTCAAAGCCCCACTTTTCCCGCAAAATTTCCTTCAGCAGGGTACGGCTTCCGCAGCAGGGCTCCCCGTTGGTGCGGTTGTAGGCGCCCATGACGGCCTCCACATCCGCTTCCTTCACCAGCGCTTCAAAGGCGGGCAGATAGGTTTCCCACAGATCCTTTTCATTGGCCACGGCGTCAAAATGATGGCGCAGCGCCTCGGGGCCGGAATGAACGGCGAAGTGCTTGGCGCAGGCGGCGGCTTTCATGTATTCCCCGTCCCCCTGCAAACCCTTTACAAACGCCACCCCCAGCCGGGAAGTGAGGAAGGGGTCTTCGCCATAGGTTTCATGGCCCCGGCCCCAGCGGGGATCCCGGAAAATATTGATGTTGGGGCTCCAGAAGGTGAGGCCTTTATAAATATCCCGGTCGCCGTGGGCGGAGGCAGCGTTATACTTGGCCCGGCCTTCATGAGCGATCACCTGGGCAATTTCATAAAGCAGCTGACCGTCAAACATGGCGGCCATACCGATGGCCTGGGGGAAAACGGTGGCCGTTCCGGCCCGGGCCACCCCGTGCAGCCCCTCATTCCACCAATTGTAGGAAGGGATGCCAAGCCGGGGAATGGCGGGGGCGTCATAGCGCAGCTGGCCGGCCTTCTCTTCCAGGGTCATCTGGGAAACCAGATCTGCGGCTTTTGCCATCGCGGTTTTATGATCCATCATGATAAAAACCCTCCTTTATCAATCATAAATCTTCCGGCCGTGGGCGTCCGGAATGCCGGTGAAGCGATAGAAATAGGTGTTGATGATGTCCCGCCACTCCCGGGCGTTGAGAGCCTGTTTTTCGAAGCGGTTCAGAGCGTTTTCATAGATATCCCGGGGCATCAGGCCTTCCATGGCACGCCATTGAGCCAGCAGCTGTTCCGCGCCCTCAGCCCCCTCAAAATGATCGTCATAGATGCGCTGCAGCAGCGTCCGTCCATCCCGCATTTTGAAATCATACCGCAGACGATGGAAGAAAAGCAGCAGCTTTTCCGGACAGGTATCTGTATTTTTGTATACAGCCGCCATATCCGCGGGATATTGATCGGCAAAACCGGTCCCCTTGTCTGTCCTGTCGATGCCCACAGCCTGGTGATTGGCCCGGTGGAAGGTGCCCCACAGGGAAAATTCATATCCTTCCGGGTCGGGGCCGTAGTGCAGATGGGGCTTCACCATCCAGCACAGCCCCAAAGGAGAGGTGTATTTTTCATATATGCCTTGAGAAGCCGCAAGCATGGCCTTCAGCCTGTCTTTTTCCGGAAAATCCCGGCCAAAGGTAAGGGCGATCCAGCGTTCGGCCTCCTTATCCCCATCCAAGGCCTTTCCCTCCCAGGCCATACGCCCGTAGGTATACAGATTGGCCTGGGCCAGGGGATGCCCCGTCCAGTTTGCGTCATCCCCCAGATTGGTGACAGCGCAGATATGCCGGGGCATCCGGCGCAGATCGGCAAGGATATCCTTCCAGATGGGCGGCATATAGTACAGATCGATCTGATGACCGGTATATTCCTGGGCCAATTGGAATTCGATGGCCTTTTCGGTGCGCTCCATGGCGTAGAACAGGGGCGAAACGGGCTCCCTCACCTGAAAATCATAGGGGCCGTTTTTGATCTGCAGGATCACGTTTTCGTCAAATTGTCCGTCCAGATGGGCATAATTATCGTAAGCAGCCTTGGGCCGGTCGGTGGTATGATCCCGCCAATCCTGCCGGCAATTGTATACAAAGCACCGCCAGATCAGCATGCCCCCATGAGGCTTCAGCGCCCGGGCCAGCATATTGGCCCCCTGGGCATGATCCCGACCGTATTTATAGGGGCCGGGACGGTATTCACTGTCCGCCTTTACCAGGAAACCGCAAAGATCGGGTACATAGGCATATACTTCATCGCATTGCTTCTTCCAGAAATCCTGTACACGCTGATCCAATGGATCAGCCGTATCCAGCCCCATAGTGACG
Source organism: Clostridiales bacterium (assembly GCA_015056265.1). Classification (GTDB taxonomy): domain Bacteria; phylum Bacillota; class Clostridia; order Christensenellales; family Aristaeellaceae; genus RUG563. The sequence continues at coordinate 14,842 of SVGR01000011.1, read as the reverse complement.
GGCAGGGCATAATCCACGGCAATGATCAGCCGCACCCCGAAGGGCCGCAGAAGATCGGCGATCTTTTTCACTTCCGGCAGCAGCTCCGCCGTCACCAGCTTATCGGCGGGGGCATGCACGTTTACATTATTGATGCTGACGGCATTGACGCCGACGCTGGCCAGCATTCGCCCGTAAAAGCGGATGCGATCCGCATCATAATCGAATTTTCCGTTCTTATAAAAAAGGGATTGACCTGCGTATCCCCGCTCCACAGTGCCGTCCATGTTATCCCAATGATTCAGCATCCGCAAGGGGAAGGCCGGATCCGTCCAGGCCGTCAGGGGGCATTCCCCGGCCTGCAGGGCGGTGAGCAGCCGGTACGTCCCATAAAGCACGCCCGTTTCGCCGCCCCTTACCAGGTATCCTTGCTCATCCTTTATAATCTCAAATCCATCCCCGCCCCCGGGAACGCATGCAAGCCGGCAGGATGCTCCCGCCAGGGAGGCCATCCCCAGGGCCATCTCCTCCCGGGCAACAGCAAGAGGATCCCTCCCCTGGGGAAGCGCTTCTCCGAAAAACGGCAGCCAGCATAATTCAGCATTCATTTTAACACAAAAAGCTCCTTGCATGGGTCGTGATGTATATACATGTATTTATATATATATTATAAGCACAGATATGATAAATTACAACTTATTTCATGCCCATAATTCATCATATATTGCGATTTTGGCTGCGAAGCATTTTGCGATACTGGGTGGGGGTGCAATCCATTTGCTCCTTGAATACCCGGTTAAATGACGCCACCGATCCAAATCCGGCATGGGTAACGATCTCGGTGATGCTTCTTTCCGGATCAGCCAGCAATTTCCTGGCCAGGGCCACCCGCTGGCGCTGGATATATTCCCCGCAGGAAATATTGGAAAATTCTTTGAACATCCTCAAAAAATGCGATTTGGAATAGCCGGCTACCTCTGCCAGCTGAGAAATAGTGAGCGATTCAATGCAGTGCCGATTGATATAATCGCATACCCGCAAAAATCCATCCACCGATTTTGTATATCGCCGATAGCTCTGCCGGGTGCCGTAAGCATCCCCATTCCGGGCCAGCAACACCAGAAATTGGCGGGCATAGGCCTCCAGCATATCGCCATGGAAGGGACCGCGAACCCGAAATTCCTCGTCAATCCCCATCAGGATAAACCGCAGCTGCTCCACCAGCGTATCTTCACTGCGGACCGGCAGGAACAGGCAGGGATAAAAATGATGCAGCGTTTCATAAAATCCATTCATTGCGCTGATCAAAGCATAACTGATCTGGATGATCATACGGCTGCCCTGGGCAGGGGCGAATAATTCATGGATCACTCCCGGAGGGATGAAAAGAATATCGCCTTCCTTCAGCACATAATCCCGATGGTCAATCTGCACCGTATATTCATTTTCCAGAGGCATGATCACTTCAATATCCGAATGCCAATGGGAGGGATAATCCTCCGCCTCCTGATTGCGGTAGCACATCAAGGTGATGTTGGCAGGAAAATGCACCACCTCCCGCAGTCCGTCAAAATCCGGGATCATTCTATCGCCCCCTTTTCTTCATTAAGCCAATATCTGTATAATTTCACAAAAAAGGCTTGATGTCAAGCCTTTTTTATCAAAAATTCTGATTTATTGGTTTTTTCTGTGTTTTATCGGGTACGTCCGCGGAAGGGAAGAGAAACGATATAGCATACGGCGGCGCAAAGCACCACGGCAGCACCCACGCCGGTATCCAGATAATAAGCGGCAATCAGTCCGCCCACCCCCGAAAGAAGGCCGATGAGCACGCTGAAGAGGGCATGCTGCCGGGCGGTGCGGGAAAAATTCCGGGCGGCCGCAGCAGGCAAAATCAGCAGCGCATTGATCAGCAGCACCCCCACCCACTTGATGGACAGCATCACCGCCACCGCCACCAGGGAAACAAAAGCGTATTCGATGCCCCGGGTGCGCAGGCCCCGGCTCTGGGCCAGGGCGGGATTCACCGCCGTCAGCAGCAGCCGGTTGTACAATAAGGCCCATGCGCCCACCCCCAGGGGCAGCGCCAGCAAAAGATAGCCCAGTTCCTCAGGTGTGATGGCCAGCACGTCCCCCGCCAGCAGCGCCGAATACTTGGAAAAGCCGCCGTTTCGGGATAGAATCAGCAGCCCCACCGCTATTCCCGTGGAGGAAAACACGCTGATGATGGTATCGGCGGATGCGCCGCCGGTGCGGTTGATGCGGCTGATAGCCACTGCCCACAGGATACCGAAGACGATCATACTGATCATCTCGCTCTGGACCCCCAGCAGCATCCCCAGCCCCACCCCCGCCAGGGCGCTGTGGCCCAGGGCATCGGAGAAAAAGGCCATCCGCCGGTTCACCGCCATGGTGCCCAGCAAGGAAAGCAGCGGCGTCAAAAGCAGAATCGCCAACAGTGCGTGCTTCATCAGCTTCATCTCGAAGCACTCAAATGGCAGCAAAAAATCCATAATTTGATAGATGGTTTCCAAGAAAAGATCTCCTTTATGATGGTCCCGGATTACTTGTGATATAGTTTATGGGTCTGATACTGGGGATCGCAGGTGATATTCACCTTCAGCCGCTTGAAAATATTATCGTCCACATGGGGCAAAATGACGGTGGAATGCACTTCGCATCCCTTGAGGGCATGCAATTGCTCCATGGCCCGGGCGGCGTCCGGATCGGCGGCGGCGCAGATGGACAGGGCCAGCAGCACTTCATCCGTATGCAGCCGGGGATTATGATTGCCCAGATAATCGCATTTCAGGGATTGAATGGGCCCGATTACCGTGGGGGAGATCAGATGGGCGCCCTTTTCGATGTTCCCCAGAGCCTTGAGCGCATTGAGCAGCAACGCCGCGGAGGGCCCCAGCAGATTGGACGTCTTTCCGGTGACGATGCGTCCATCGGGCAATTCCATGGCCAGGGCAGGGGCGCCGGTTTCTTCCGCACGGCTGCGGGCGGCGGCAATAACGGGGCGATCCTCGTCGGAAAGGCCCATTTTCTGCAGCATGAACAGCAGCTTTTCCACTTCCGCCTCAGTGGCGCGGCCCTGGAGCAGGGCGCACCTGGCGGCATAATACCGGCGGATAATTTCCTGCTTGGCGGCGGCGCTGCATGCCTCATCATCCACAATGCAGTTGCCCACCATGTTCACCCCCATGTCGGTGGGGGATGCATAGGGGGAGGATCCATAAATCTTTTCAAAAATGGCGCTGAGAACCGGGAAAATCTCCACGTCTCGGTTGTAATTGACGGTGGTCTGGCCGTAGGCTTCCAAATGGAAGGGGTCGATCATGTTCACATCGTCCAGATCGGCGGTGGCCGCCTCATAGGCCACGTTCACCGGATGCTTCAGGGGCAGATTCCAGATGGGGAAGGTCTCAAACTTGGCATATCCGGCCTGGATGCCCCGGATATGATCCTGATACAGCTGGCTCAGGCATACGGCCATTTTTCCGCTGCCGGGGCCGGGGGCGGTAACCAGCACCAGGGGGCGGGTGGTTTCCACGTATTCATCCTTGCCGAATCCCTGTTCGCTGATGATATGTTTCACGTTGTAGGGATACCCTTCAATGGGGAAGTGCCGGTACACCCGGATGCCCAGCGTTTCCAGCCGCTGCTTGAAATGGACGGCGGCAGGCTGATCCCGCCAGCGGGTAAGCACCACACAACCCACATACATGCCGATGGCACGGAAGGCGTCGATCAGGCGCAGCACGTCGGCGTCATACGTGATGCCCAGATCCCCGCGCACCTTGTTGTTTTCAATATCATCGGCATTGATGGCCATTACCAGTTCCGCCTGATCCTTCAGGGTCATCAGCATCTGCACCTTGCTGTCAGGCCGGAAGCCGGGCAGCACCCGGGAAGCGTGATTATCGTCAAATAGCTTTCCCCCCAATTCCAGGTACAGCTTTCCGCCAAACTGGGCGATGCGGTTGCGAATATGCTCCGACTGCATGGCGGTATACTTGTCATGATCAAATCCGGTGCGCATTTCTCATTCCCCCTGCGTAAATTACCCATACCAAATTATTATAACACGGCTGAAACCGGGAAACAAGCACGGAAATCTCTCTTTTTTTGTTTTTCCTGTGCTTCTGACGGCATATAAAAAGCCGCTGCTTCATCGGCAGCGGCCCGTTCCTGAAAGAGCTTATTCTTTTACAACATCGCTGTCCCTGAACAGCAGCGAAATGCACCACAGCCCGGCAGCGCCCACCAGGGTGTAGATAATCCGGCTGAACAGGGCCCCCTGACCGCCGAAGATATAGGACACCAGATCGAATTGAAAGATTCCGATCAGTCCCCAGTTGATGGCCCCGATGATGGTGAGCAGCAGCGCAATTTTATCCAATACCACGTTTCATTCCTCCTTCCTGATGTTCAAGGATAGTGTGGCCCCATTTAGCGGCTTTTATCCGCAAGGCAAAAAATGTTTCGCGTCCCGTCGTCCCTTGTCGAAAATTGTTCCACGTGAAACATTTTTGTTTGCATTTTTCTGTTAATTGAGCGCCAAAAAACACATTCGTCCATTCTAAGCAATTTTTATATTCTTTGGAAGGTTTCCGGTCAAACGTTTCGGCAAAAACGGCTTAGAATCGAAATCTTTGACGTCGCATTTTTTGCTCATAAAATAAAAAAACGCCCGACAGGAAGTCCCTGCGAGCGATAGATTTTTCATTCCCGATCCTCTGCAATTTCTCCGTTCTGCACCCGTAGCACACAGGCGGGCCGGGCGCCGATGAAATCCTCCCGTGCAGTGCAGGTGAGCAGCGCCTGGGCCCTGCCGATCCGGGCAATCAGCCGCTTGCGCCGTTCAGGGTCCAATTCGCTGAGCACGTCATCCAACAGCAGCAGCGGCGGCTCCCCCTGGGCCTTTTCCAATAAATCAAATGCCGCTAGCTTCAGGGACAGGGCTGCCGTGCGCATCTGCCCCTGGGAGGCAAAGGCCTTCATGGGCTCTCCCTGCAGATACAGGGCCACGTCATCCCGGTGAGGCCCGAAGCAGGTGGTCATCCGGCGCATATCCTCACCCCGGCAAGCAACCAGCCCCTTCATCATATCTTCCGCCGGATCGGCGCTTTCCAGCAGGGGACTCTCATAAGCCATGGAGAAGGCTTCCTGCTCCCGGCCACCAATATAATAATAATGCTTTGCCGCAAAATCCTGCAGCGATTGGCAGGCGGCCCTGCGCAGCCGGATCACAGGGGCGGCGGAGAGGGCCAATTGTTCATCCCAAGCGGACAATTGCCGATAATCCCCCGTTTTCAGCAGGGCGTTCCGCTGCTTCAGGGCTGTCATATAGGTCTGCAGCGCATAAAAATACGCCCGCTGCTGCTGAGAAAGCAGCATATCCAGGAATCGGCGCCGAACCTGGGGTCCATCCTTCACCAGGGATAGATCCTCCGGGGAAAAGATCACACAAGTGGCATGGCCCATCAGTTCCCCCACCCGGGAGGCGGTTTTGCCGTTCACGTAGACAATTTTCTTCCGCCGGGCATTTTCAAACAGGCGCACGCCCACCTCGTGCCTTCCGTCCCGCTGCTGAACCGTCAGCTGCACGGCGGCGGTTTCCTGATCCTTGCGGATCATTTCTTTATCCTGGGATGTGCGATGACTGCGGCCCAGACAGCAAAGATGCACCGCTTCCAGCAGATTGGTTTTCCCTGCGCCGTTTTCGCCCACCAGCACGGTTACGCCCTCCGGCGGGGTCAGCAACACCTGCCTGTATCCCCGAAAATCGTGCAGCCGCAGGCCCTCAATCCGCATTCGCCCACCCCCTTCCGCATTTCTTCATATCTTACAGTTTGCCACAAAACCCGGCGGATGTCAAACAGTAATTCAGCGTTCCTTCCCCTTCAAAATGTTTCACGTGAAACAAAATAGCGGATGAATTCACCAATTTCCCATGAAAAAACCGCCTTTCAGCGGTTCATTTTTGATATTAGCCTCACTTGCCCTCCGGAATATCCTCCAAATCCAGGGTGGATACTTCAATTTGCTCTTTATTTACCGAATAAATAATATACATTTTTCCATCGTGCACCAGGGTGTGGGGATAGGCGTAGGCGCCCCCCTTCCACCTGCCCGCGGTAAACTGCGGGGGGCGGGGTTCATCCCGCAGAATATACTGCTGATCAAAGCATTCACCGTCTTGGGATAAGCTGAGAATCAGCTGATGCCGGATGACCGGCCCGCCGGGCGTTCCGTTGTTCACAACATAAAACCGCCCGTCCGGCAGCCGTCCGCAGTGAAATTTGCTGCCCTCATCGGGAAACTCCGTGGGGGTGGGTTCCGACCAGGTGGCGCCGTTGTCCTGGCTTTCCGCCATCCACAGACAGCCCGAATTGCTCCGCAGCAGCATGTGAAGCGTCCCATCATCCGTTTCAAAGAAGGATCCTTCGCAGATCAGATTGCAATCCCATCCCCGGGCCGGCGTAGCGGCATGAATGATGTCCGGATCGTCCCGCTCCTCACCGGGACAGAAAAAATCCCCATAAATTCCGGCGGGATGAAAAAGGCCGGTGCCGGTTGGGTCATCGCTGTAGGGAAACATGATGTTCCCGGCGGTGATAAGCCGGCCGGTGGAGGTCGCCTGTGGCCCGTGATTGGGCACAAAGGCCAGGTTTGTTTTTATGGGTTCTGACCAGGTTCTTCCGTCCTTCGTGATCCGATAGGCCCAATAAATGTCCCGGTAGCGGATGGCCCCCTCCGCCAGACCCAATTGCACGTCATCAACCACATGGGCGAAATAGGCCGCCATTTGCCCCGCATGGCAATACAGCCCGCCGGCGAACAACAACCCCTGCGGGGAATGAACGTCGGCAGGGGTGACCAGTGCCCGGGGCGCTTCCCAATGCAGCCCGTCATCAGAGGAAGCAATCATCACGTGCTGTCCGATTTCATCCTCGCCAATAAATCCGGCTGACCAGATAGCATAAAACCGCCCCTGAAAATTGCATATGGAGGGATGATGGGTATACTCCATCCCCGGATGCGGGGTGGAAAGCGTCGTCTGCATCGTGGGCAATTTTTCGCGGCAAGCCAATTGAGGATAACGAATCATTGATTTTGCTCCTTTCGGACGCTCTTTTGGTTCCATCTTATCACAGTACCGGATAAATTTCAAATATAAGTATTTTCCCCTGTGTTTCACGTGAAACAACACAAATGACCGCCAGCCTGTCAAAAAAAGCCGCCCGAAGGCGGCTTGACTTGATGCATCAGTTTTTCTTCCATACGCTGGGGGCCAACAGCGCCAGGATGGGGTAGATTTCCAAACGTCCCGCCAGCATCTGCAGCGACAGGAACCATTTGGTGGCCGGCGAATAGAAGGAAAAATTATTCACCGGGCCCACGGCGCCCAGCCCAGGCCCCACGTTGTTCAGGCAAGTGAGGGAGGTGGTAAAGGCCGTGGTAAAATCCGGCGCCTCTGCCGCTACCCACAATGTGCCCACAATTAAGCATAAAACATACAGGAACATATACACGCCCAGGGTGGACAGCGTTCCTTCCTGCACCGCCTTTCCCTCAATGCGCACCACCGCCACCTTCCGGGGCTGCAGGGTATGCTTGAAATCCCGGAAACCGGATTTTGTCAGCAGCACCAACCGGCTGATCTTGAATCCACCGCCGGTGGAGCCGGCGCAGGCCCCGGTAAAAGTCATCAAGACCAGTACCGACTGAGCAAAAACCGGCCATAGATTGAAATCCGCCGTGGCAAATCCGGTGGTGGAAATGATGGATGCAGTCTGGAAAAAGCCGTAGCGCAGAGCGGTGAAGAAATTGCCGTACTGGGGCAGAATTGCAATGGTAATCGCCAGCGTTGCCGCCAGCACCACCGCCAGATACACCCACAATTCTTCGTTTTTGCCAATCTGGCCCAGTTCCCTGCGGATCAGGTGGAAATATACTGCAAAATTGACGCCAAAGAGCATCATAAACAAAGCAATGATCCACTCAATCAACGGGCTGTTGAAGGCGGCTACACTGGCATTGTAGTTGGAAAATCCGCCGGTGCCGGCGGTGCCGAATGTGTGGATCAGGGCGTCATAGACATTCATCCCGGCGCCCAGCAGGCACAAAAACATCACCACAGACAGCACAATATACAGCCCGTAGAGGATTTTTGCCGTATCACCCATCCGCGGCAGCAGCTTGGTAAAGGTGGGGCCGGGGCTTTCCGCCCGGGCAAGGTGTGAACTTCGCCCCGATAGCTTGGGCAGCACCGCCAGTGTAAATACCAGCACACCCATGCCCCCGATCCAATGGGTGAAGCTGCGCCAGAACAGAATGCCCTTGGGCAGCGCCTCTATATTGGTGAGGATGGTGGCGCCGGTGGTGGTGAACCCCGATACCGTCTCAAAATACGCATCGGCAAAATGAGGAATGGCGCCGGACAGCACAAAGGGCAGGCATCCGAAAAAGGAAAATACCGCCCAGCTGATCCCTGCCACCACCATGCCGTCCCGGGGATTCAGATCCGTTTGCTTGGGCTTGAGCAGAAACGCCGGGAGCGCCCCGCACACGCAGGTAATCAGGATCGCATAAACAAACGCCATGGTATCCCCGCCCCCATGAAGCACGGATACCAGCAAAGATGGCAGCATCAGCGCCGCCTCCATCAGCAATAACCGGCCAATCAGCCGGAAAACCAGCCTGTAATTCACTTGTTAATCCTTTCTCACTACCTCATTCAGGGCGCTGAGGCCGGAACGGCGACTGATAACCACCACGTGATCCCCCGCCTCAATGGTATCATTACCAAAGGGAACCTTCACCTGTCCGTTGCGCACAATCACCGCAATCAGGCAATCAGCAGCAATATGCAAATCCTTCAGGGGCACATGGATATAGGCTTCATCAACACTGGCGATGAATTCCAGTGCCTCCGCCTGGCCATCCACCAGCCGATACATTCTCTGCACAGCGGCAAACGATCGGCTGGCCCGGGCACGGACGGTGCGCAGGATGCTGTTGCAGGCCACGGTCAGGGTGTTGATGATGGAATCCAGCCCCATATTATGCATGATGGCGGAATAATTTTCCCGGCTGGATTTAACAATCACCTTGCTGACCCCCTGCTGCACCGCATAGAAGCCGGTCATCAGATTTTCCTCATCCCGATTGGAAAGCCCCACAAAACCGTGGAAATCGACAAGCCCTTCGCTGGCGAGCAGCTCCTGATCGGTGCCGTCCCCCTGAATAATGGTAGCACCCGGCAATTCCTCGGCCAGGAACCGGGCCTTATCCGCATTCATTTCAATAATGGATACCTTGATATGCATGTTCAGCAGGGTGGACGCCAGATAATAGGCGATACGGCTGCCCCCCATCAGCAATACGGAACGAACGGCTTCGGCATGTTTCCCAATGTGATGGAAAAATTTGGTTATTGTTTCTACGTCGGATACCACATGCACCCGATCCCCAGGCTGAATGACAAAATCGCCCTTGGGGATGAGTAGCTTACTTTCCCGCTCTACTGCAGCAAAGAGCACTTGGGGCAGATGTCGATTTTTCTTATAAATTTCTCTGAGGGGCACATCCACCACCGGATCCCCCTCCGCAGCCCGGAAATCCACCATTTCCACCCGGCCCCGGGCGAAGGTTTCGATATTTCCGGCAAAGGGGAAGCGCAGCATCCGGCTGATTTCCCGGGCGGTTGCCCGCTCCGGATTCACCACATAATCGATGAACATTTCCTTCTGTAAAAAGGGCAGGCCGGGCAGGTATTCCGGATCCCGGATGCGGGCAATGGCATATTGGGCCCCCAGTTTTTTGGCAAGCAAACAGCACAGCATATTGATCTCATCCCCGCCGGTCACGGCGATAACAATATCCGCATGCTGCGCTTCTGCTTCCTCCAGTGTATCGATGCTCACCCCATTCCCCCGGATGAATAGAGCATCCAGGGTATCGGCGCCTTTCTGCACCACTTCTTCGCTTCGGTCCACCAGGGTAATATCGTGGCCCTCATTAATCAGGCTCCGGGCCAGGGACATGCCCAGCTTCCCGCCGCCAATAATTAAAATCTGCATGAACTCCTCCGTCAATCAGGATAGATTGCCCTATCATTATACCATTCTTTCCTCATTTTGCAAAGAAAAATCAAAGGGAGAGCCGGAGGGGGCGCGTCCGCCCCCATATCGACCCTCCCGAAAAGATCAATAAATGGGAATAAGCGATAAAATAAGATTAAGTTTCGGGCACCATCAGGCCCAGGTTTCCGTCTTTGCGCAGATAAAGCACATTGGTGCGTTCCGTTTCGATATTGACGAATACGAAGAAGCTGTGGCCCAGCAGTTCCATCTGCAAAATGGCGTCTTCCACGGCCATGGGGCGGACAGGGAAGACCTTGGTACGCACCACCTTGCGGGCCTCTGTGCCATAGGCGGCGATATCTTCGATAAATTCGGGGGTTTCATCCCGATAGGCGTCCTCACGCAGCCGCTTTTCCAGCTTGGTGCGATGGCGCAGAATCTGGCGTTCCAGCTTGGCCAGGGCGCTGTCAATGGACATGAATAGGTTGTCCTTGCTGGAAGATTCGGCCCGCAGGGTGACGCCGTTAATGGGCACGGTGATTTCGCAAATGCGCTCATCCCGCTCTCTGCGCAGGCGCACAAACATTTCGGTATCGGGCTTTAAATACCGTTCCATGGTGGCGGTTTTTTTGGTGATCCGGTTGGTAATGCCGGGGGTAACAACCATGTTTTTGGCGGTGATGTTGGTTTTCATAAGCTTTCTCCTTTCTGATTTTCAGGTTCCGAAAAAATGAAGGGATGCTCCATTCCTTCGGTGGACAGGTCCCCCTGCCGCCGGCGCCCGCCGGTTATTTTCATTTTGTTTCCTTTGTATTTCATTCATTCGACGAAAATGAGAAAATTCCTGCCAGAAAACGAAAAACAAAAAAATTTTTCTTTCCGCCGTCCATTTTTATGATTGGACGCCCTGATTTTCCCCGTCACCGCCCTTTACGGAATTGCATTGAAATAGGAATGAAAATATGTTATACTCTTTACGGATATACAAAAGTTGAAAATCATCGGGGATAAGCAGGGGATTTTCTGCTGCCCGTCAATATCCGCCCGCAAGCGGGAATAAAGGAGGGATCATTCCTTTGCAAGGCAAACAAAAGGCAAAAAAAGGCATACTGCCCGGCATCATCGCCGCCGGGGCAGTGATTTTGCTGTTCTTTTTGATTTTCGGGCTGAGCAAATGGCATCATTTTCTTATCGCCGGGCTGCTGGCCCTGCTGGCCGGATGGGTTGTGGGCGTGATGGCCCAGGGGCTGGATACTTCCCAAACGGCCCCCGTCCAGCGCAAACTGCCCAAGACCGGGGATCAGACCGCTGATGGTCTGATCAGCCGGGGGCAGGAGATGCTCTCCCGCATCCGCAAGGAAAATGATCTGATTGCGGACGCCCCCCTCTCCGCCCAGATCGACAGCATTTCCGATACGGCGGAAAGAATTTTTGAAACGGTGGCGGAGCAGCCCCAAAAGGCCTATCAGCTGCGCCGATTCATGGATTATTACATGCCCACCACCCTGAAAATGCTGGAAGCCTTCCGCCGGATGGAGGAGCGGGCCGTAGAGGGAGAGGCGGCAAACGCCACCCGGGATCAAATCCGCACCGCCATGGATGCGGTGGTAAGGGCCTTTGAAAAGCAGCTTTCCACCCTCCATCAGGAGGATTATCTGGATATTTCCACCGATATCGACGTACTGGAGGCCATGCTGCGCCAGGATGGTTTGCTGGGCGGCGGCCCCGTGGAACCGTAAAACGAATCTTTGCATAAGTTTGAAAGGGGAATGAACCATGTCGGAAATGAATCATGCTGCGCCTGTTCTCACCCTGCACCCGGAACTGGAGGATAAAGCCATCCTGGAAAAAGCGGTGGAAATGATCGAAACCACCCCTGCCGCCCCCGACGCCGGGGAGGCCGTTTCTGCCCTGGATGATACCCTGACGGCGGAAGAAAAAACCCAGGTGATGGCATTTGCCAAGACCATTGATCTGACCAACCCCGATCACGTAATGCTCTATGGCGCCGACGCCCAGAAAAAGATTTCCACCTTCGCTGATACGGTGCTGAGCAATGTGCAGTCCGGCGCCGCGGGGGATGTGGGGGATATGCTCACCAATCTGATCGGCGAACTGAATGATTTCAGCGCATCCGGCGAAAAGCCCAAGGGGCTCCGCGGCCTGTTTTACAGCGCCAAAAAGCAAATCAAAACCCTGAAGGCCAAATATGACGACGTATCCGCCAACGTGGGGGTGATCGCCGGCAGCCTGGAGGATCATCAGGTGCAGCTGCTCAAAGACGTGGCCATGTTCAATCGGCTCTACGACATGAATCTTTCCTATTTTCATGAGCTGACCATGTATATCGTGGCCGGGGAAGAAAGGCTGAAGGAGGTGCGGAATACCGATCTGGCCGCTCTCCAGGAAAAGGCCGCCGCCTCCGGCGACGCCATGGACGCCCAGGCCGCCAACGATCTGGCCGCCCAGTGCGATCGGTTTGAAAAGAAAATCCACGATCTCAAGCTCTCCCGCCAGGTATCCATGCAGATGGCGCCTCAGATCCGTTTGCTGCAGAATAATAACGCCCTGCTGGTGGAGCGCATTCAGTCCACCCTGGTCAATACCCTGCCCCTGTGGAAAAATCAGATGGTGCTGGCCCTGGGGCTGCATCATTCCCAGCAGGCCATGCAGGCCCAGCGGGCAGTGACGGATATGACCAACGATCTGCTCAAGCGCAATGCCGAAACCCTGAAGATGGGCACCGTAGAAACCGCCCGGGAGGCGGAACGGGGCATCATCGATATGGAAACCCTGGTGCAGACCAATCAATCCCTCATCGATACCATCACCGAAGTTACCCGCATCCAGCAGGAAGGCCGTCAGAAGCGCATCGAAGCGGAAAAGCAGCTGGCCGTGATGGAAAAGGATCTGAAAGAAAAATTGCTCCACGGCTGAGGGGAATTTTCCCCCGCATCCACCGCCGGCCCTCGCATCCTCGGGGGCCGGAACCATTGATACGGAAGGAAAAAGGAATATGCGGCTGTGCATGATTTCCCTGGATGCGGCAGCCCAGCCGGATCTGGAAAAGCTGATGGGCATGCCTCACCTGAAAAAACTGCGTCAGCAGGGGCTCTACTGCAATAATGTATCCACCATTTACCCTACCATCACCTATCCCATTCACGTTTCCCTCATCACCGGCTGCTTCCCTTCCCGCCACGGCATCGGCCATAATCAGCCGTTTCAGCCGGACACCGAAAAGGAAATGCGCAGGTGGTTCTGGGAGATGGGAGATATCAAGGTGAAAACCCTCCACCAGGCCGCCCGGGAAAAGGGGCTGAATGTGGCCTCCATCCTGTGGCCGGTAACGGGCAAGGCAAAATGCATCCGCCGCAATTTTCCGGAGGTGCTGCCCCTGCCCGGGGAAAATGCCGCCCTGAAAATGATACGGTATGCCTCCCCCCTGTGGCTGCTGAAAATGGAGGCTCTCCACGGAAAAAAGCGCAAATCCATCCGCCAACCCCATCTGGATGATTATGCCGCCTTGCTGTGTGAAAAGCTGTATGCTTCCCGTCGCCCCCCGGATGTGCTGACGGTGCATCTGGTGGATCTGGACGCCATGCGGCACTGGCACGGGGTGGAAAGCGATGCGGCCCACGCCGCCATGGAGCGGCTGGACGGCCGGGTGGGCCGGATCATTGCGGCGGTGGAAAAGGCGGGGCTGCTTTCCGACACGCTCTTTTGCATCGTCAGCGATCACGGGCAGAAGGATGCCCCTCAGGGCATTCTGCTGGATCAGATGCTGAAAAATGCCTGCGGCGCCCGGGCCCAGACCCTGGGCATGGGGGCCTATATCTTCGGGGATGATCTGAAAAGGGCGCAGGCAATCATGGAAGAAAACCGTGAAGCCTGGGGGATTGATACAATCCTGGATGACGCCGCCCTTCGCCGCCTGAATGCCCCGGAGGATGTAAAACTCGCCGTACATGCCAGGGACGGCTTCTGCTTCATTGACCGGGAAGAGGAAACGCTTGGGGAGCATGGCTTTTCCCTGGATTGTCCCCAGGCCCGTACCCTGCTGCTGCTTTCCGGCCCGGGAATTGATCCCGGGATGATGGAAAGCGCCCGGCTTGTCGATATCGCCCCCACCCTGGCCCATCTTATAGGTGTTTCGCTGCCCCAGGCCCAGGGTACACTTATACAGGATCCCCATATTCACAAAAGCAACGCATAAAGCGCAGGAGGTTCATATGGCCGGTGCTGCAACGGTAACTTTTTTTCACCATTCGGGGCTCACGGTAGCCGTGGGCGAAACATTATTGGTATTCGATTACTGGCGGGGAGAGAATAATGCCCTGCCCAAGGGCGCCTGGCTCACCGATAAGGATTTTGAGGGCTTCAAGCAGGTGCTGGTTTTTGTTTCCCATGATCATGAGGATCATTTTGACGAAATCATTTACAGTTGGAATTTTTCCAAGCTGCCTATCACCTATATTGTTTCCGATGATCTGCCCATCGGCAAGCGGGGCAAGCGTATTGCCCCCGGGGAGAGCCTTACCCTGGGCAATACCACCGTCCAGGCCTTTTCCTCCACCGATAAAGGGGTATCCTTTTATGTGACGGTGGATGATCTGCACGTTTTCCACGCCGGGGATCTGAACCTGTGGCACTGGCGGGAGGAAAGCAGCCTGCGGGAAATTGCTCAGGCGGAACGGGATTATTACCGGGCAGTGGCGCCGCTGGAACAGCTGCCCATGGATATTGCCATGTTCCCGGTGGATCCCCGG
>SVGR01000136.1 GCA_015056265.1 Clostridiales bacterium | reverse complement strand
GGATTTGATCCAGAGAAGGGTGCAAAAACTGCTGTTTTTCTTCTTCCGTTTCCACACCCCGGGCATACAAAAGCTGAGCCAGCCATTCCGGCAGCCCCTGTAGCTTTTCCCATCCCGTTTCCTGTGGTCTTACAGCAATCTTCAGCATTTTCTTCCCCTCAAAAACAGAAAAAAGTGTAAAAAGAGGGTGCCGGTTTTCCATGTCCGGCACCCGAAATGAACCTGATTAAACCTTCCCGAAGCGCTTGCCGTTGGCAGTAATAGCCACAAAGCAATCCATGAACAGACGCATGAGGGGAGCCGTGATCGCACTGCCGGCAACGCCGCAGCACAGAGCATAGCCCAGCACCCGGGAGAAGGGGAAGATCATCATGATCAGGGAAAGGGCCAGCCCAGCGCCATGAGCCATCCATACGGATTTGCCGGAAGCGCGCAGGCCCAGCTTCTTGGCGGATTTGGGGGTGTTGCCGTCATGAATCGCCTTGGCGATAGCACGGGTACGGATGATGGCAGTATAGGCAGCGAACATAATCCCGGCAGCCAGCATCAGCAATACGCCGATATTTACAGTCTTATATACCAGCGTGGCATAGAAGAAGAAGCCCAGCATCACGGCAGACCAGGCCGTAAGGGCGGCAGACAGGCCGGTGAGCTTACCGGTCATCAGCACATACACAAGGGCCGCCAGCAGCACCAGACCGCACGCGATCAGATACGCAGACAGGAAACCGCTGCCGGAAGCGGAAACTTCACCGGCTTCGGTATACATCAGTGATGCGGCCAGGGGGTATTTCCCGAATACGGCGATCTGGGAAGCAACGCCCAGATTCGTTCCCGCATCGAAAACAACCTTGCCGTTATTGATTGTAGCGCTGTAGGACAGCAGCTGGTTATCCAGATAAGCATAGTAATACCCATAGGCATTGGCGGCATGGGCGTCCTTCAGGGCCTTGGTATTCTCCGCATCAAAGCCAACCGTCATGGCATAAGCCTGATTGTTGGAATTGGGCCCAACGGTCACATCCTTGAACGCACCGGTAATGACAGGATTGCCAGTCATATCAGTGAGGGTGAAAATACCGGGAGTGGTCATCACATTCTGCAGGTATTCACGTTCAGAGCGGAGCATGCTGGGCAGTTCTACCCGGATGACATCCCCCTCCACAGTCACCCGATGGTCCGTCTGGTTGTATTCAGAAAGGCGCTTTTCCAGGGCAGTCTTCAGGCTGTCCATGGTTTCGGGGCTGTTATCGGTGCCGGCGACGGTGAACAGATGATAGGTACCGCCGCCAAGATTGCGGGACAGGCCCAGGGAATCCGGCCAGTTTTCAGCACTCACCGGCACCCAGGAGCGCAGTACTTTCACCCCTTCGGCATCCAGCTTCATGCCGTTCACAGCCAAATAGGAAACAAAAATCATTACCGCCAGCAGCACAGCCAGCCCAATGGCCCCTTTGCTGCGGGACGTCATCATCTTTACGTTTTGAGTGGAATTGGTCTTCTTTGCCATACCGAATTTCTTCCTCCTCAATCGGTTTGGTTTCGGCACATCATACGCCGTCTCGCCCGATCTATATACGGGTTATTATACTCTTTTCCTCCATTCCCGTCAAGCATTCCTTCTTCCCTCTTTATCAATTCCATTATCTTCCATGGAAATAACGTTGCATTGCATCAATCCGTGGAATTTGCTATACTGCTGATGCACAAAAGGATACGATCAATATTTGATTATTCTCACGGAGGTGCCCCTATGAAAACACGCCGCCGCAGGACGTCCTTTTTCACGGCGCTGCTAAGCGCACTGCTTCTGCATACCGCTGCGCCGCCGCTGCCCGCAGGCTACGCCCATCCCGAAGGAATGGTTACAGTCTACTTTCCCAATTGGAATATCTATTCTTACGAAGGTTGTCAGGTGAAGGATTTGCCCTGGGATCGATTGGACAGGATTTATCACGCTTTTTGGAAAATTACAGAAACAAAAGATGGTTACAGCATCATTTCTCCCGATCCCTGGGCAGATACTGATGCTTCCAATCCCAAGGCACATTTTCCCCAGTATGAACGGCTCTCCGCGCAATATCCCGATACAGAAATCCTTCTCTCCGTCGGCGGATGGACCTACAGCGGCTTATTTTCCGAAATGGCCCTTACCAAGGAGAGCCGCGCATCCTTCATCCAAAGCTGCCTGGATTTTCTCTCTGCCAATCCCTGTTTTGACGGCATTGACCTGGATTGGGAATACCCGGGCGTCCACCGCAGTGCTTCCGCATCCGATGAAGGCAGCCCTGTAGCTGGGGATGATTGGACCAATTACCCACTGCTGCTGAAAGAATTGCGCACTGCACTGGATCAGCAGTTCGGCCCTGGGCAAAAATTGCTTACCGTATGCGCAGCCGGCGGAGTCGGCACCCTGCGCAAACAGGATTATCCTACTTTGCATCCGTACGTGGACGCCATCAATCTGATGACCTACGATCTGACATCTTCCAGCAATCGTACCGCCCATCATTCGCCCCTGTACGGCCCCGATTCTGCCGATACCGCCGTTCAATATATGTTAACCCTGGGCATTCCCGCCGATAAGCTGTTTATCGGCACCCCGCTTTACAATCACGGCTGGAAAGGTATCGATCTGGATAGAGCGCATCTGATTGGCAGTGCTGCCAATGGAAAAAATCACGGCGGAACGATGCTATGGCGCACCTTACAGCAATTTGAAGCCCAGTCGAAACCTGCATCCATTCCCGGATGGCATAAGGGATATGATGAAGACGCTGCCGCCGCTTACCTATGGAATGACGATCCTCACTCACCCTATTACCGCAATTTTCTTTCATATGAAAGTGCCCGTTCTCTGCAGAAAAAACTGAATTATATCCTGGAAAAAGGCCTGGGCGGGATTATCGTATGGCAGTCGGGCGGCGATGATCATGCATCCGATTATCCCATGATCACCCAAATGTACCGGGGGCTTCATTCACAAAAAGATTGACGAATATTTGCAAATCGGGTATACTGCTGTAGATAAGATCATACGTATCTTCATATTCACAGAGGGGGTATCTCAATGTTTGGACGCAGATACGACGGACGTGCCCTGAAAAATACGGACCCCATGGTGGCCATCACCCCTTATTTCATGCCCATGCGCTGCGACTCCATGGTGTTCTTGGATTATAAACTGGATTACGAAAAACTAGCCCGTTATATCGTAGAGCAGGGGGGCAAGGGCAATAAATTCACCTTTATGGAATTGCTGATTGCCGCCTATGTCCGCACCGTTGCCGAACTGCCTGAAGCAAACCGCTTCATCAGCAATAAACGGATGTATGCCCGTACTCAACTGGCGGTTTCCTTTGCCATTGTGATGGATCAGAAGGAAGGCAGCGACGAAATCGAAGAAAACACAGTAAAATGCCGTTTCGATCCCCATGATACCATTTTCGATGTTTCCGCCCGTATCCGCAAGGAAATTGAGGCCAATCGAAAGGTTGAAGCGAATAATTCCACGCTGAAGCTGGTTCGCCTGCTTACCCGGCCCATGATCGTCAATCCTGTCATCTGGCTGGCCCGCACTCTGGATCGATATGGCATTCTCCCCAAAGTGCTGATTGACATTCTTCCCTTCCACACCAGTCTGTTTGTGGCCAATATGGCTTCCATTGGTATGCCCGCTGTCAAGCATCACATCTATAATTTCGGCACGACCAGCCTTTTCATGTCCATTGGCGCTGTGGAGCGCACCGTAGCCATGGGCGATCACGGCCAGGTTGTCCGCAAGCGGTTCCTACCTATCGGTATTTGTGCCGATGAACGCATCTGCGCCGGCGCCGTATTCGCCAAGGTTGTGGATCGAATGATGGGCTACCTGCGCAATCCAGAGTTACTGGAAACGCCTCCGGAAACAGTCCGCTTTGAAGAAGGCCATAGCTATAGCCTGCCTACCGCCAAGATGATCAAGGCTGAGCAAAAAAAGCAAAAAAAAGAGCAAAAAAAGCAAAAGAATCAGAATATCGCTGCCTGATCAAATAATATACGGTCCCGAATAGCATTCCGGTTCAGGTTGTTAAAAAAGAATTCTTGTTGACACGCGAATAAATCAGTGGAAGATGATTTTTATTCTTACACTTCACATATGCTGTAAAAAAGGCCTTTCTGTTCCATGTCTGGAGTAGAAAGGCCTTTTATAGTCGCAATCTGATACTAAGGAAGCAAAATGCTTTTGAATCGCACAGTTCGGCGTTGTCACCAGCTGCGCTGCTGCTTGCTGGTATCTGCTTCTCATTGCGCTTTCTTCCGCCTTCATCCGCCACTGGCAGCAGCATCCGGCCTTCACCGGGACATTAACGCTTTTAACGGTTTTAAACAAGCAATTTCAAATTCCTAAAATCAGGAAAAGCATGGAATGCGGATTCCATTTGAACGATTACTTTCTTTTGATTCAGCCCGTTATTTGATAGTTTGGGTCGGAATTGCATTACTGTTGTATTTT
This sequence comes from Clostridiales bacterium, assembly GCA_015056265.1. GTDB lineage: Bacteria > Bacillota > Clostridia > Christensenellales > Aristaeellaceae > RUG563. Next base: position 318 of record SVGR01000136.1, on the reverse strand, counting down.
TTTATTCTCTTGCAGGATTTCCATATTATTTGCAGAATTAGCATTGATGGAATTGGCGTTCGTTTTTCCATTTTCGCCATCAGTTATTTCAAACAAAAGGAGCGTACACAATCATGAAAAAATCCACCCTCGTCCAAGCCCTGATTATCGTTGTCGCCGTGGTGCTGACCCTTGTTTTTGCCACGCAGAAAAACACCATTTCCGACACCAACAAGCAGTTGACCTACGAAAACGAACAGATCATTGCTGCCTACGATCAGCTGGTTGCCAGCACTGAAGCTGCTCTGGCGGAAGCCGATCAGGCTGCCATCGATGCTC
>SVGR01000010.1 GCA_015056265.1 Clostridiales bacterium | reverse complement strand
GGCCAGCAGTTCCCTGGCTTTATCAGGATTATATTCATGCTGAATGGCATTGTTATACAGCCAAATGCTGGAGGGAATAGGGGTATCAGTGCGCTCCGCCGTGCCCATGTATACAGAAGCCGCTATGGAATCAAAATCAATGGCATAACGGATGGCCTGGCGTACCCGCACGTCGTCCAGGGGGAATTCGTTGAAACACATCAGCAGCGTTTCCAACTGCCGGGTGCGGTAGCTGATGTTCAGGTTGGTAAGCCCTGTGCGGTATTGACCGGCGGCAGCAGAACGGGTGATTGCGGCGTCCAGCACGTTGAATTCGTAATCGGAAATCAGATCCTTATTGGTGGCACTGAAATTCACGTTGATATTCTTGACGGTGGGCGGCTCTTTCCACCAGTTTTCATTGGCGGACAGATACAAATAATCCTTGGGTACAAACCGGTCCAGCTTGTAAGGGCCGGTGCCAGAGGGCTGGGTTGATTGAACCTCCTCCCGGGGGAGGATGGGGAAGGTAAGGGCATAGTAATTGCCGTAGTAGGCACGGTTCAGCTTGATGATAATGGTTTTTCCGTTATTGGCTGAGGCGGAAGCGATGAAATACTTCAGCTGCAGATACTGGCCCTGGCCTTCGTTGGCCAGGCGCAGGATTTCGTTGATGGTGGCTTCCACGTCATAGGCGGTTAGTTCTTTGCCATTGTGGAATTTCACGCCGCTGCGGATATTGATGGTGAGGGTTTTGCCGCCGTTGGAAACAGAGCAGTCCTCCGCCAGATGTTTCTGGGGACGATAATCATCATCAATGGCGTAAAGCCCTTCATACATTAGTGCCGTCAGGGATTGAAACTCTCTCTCCTGGGACACCAAGGGATTGAGGGAAGTTGTTTTGGTGGAAATGACGCCCAGGGTAAGGGTGTGATCCATGGTGGTGGCCAGGCCCTGAAGGGGCATAAGCACCAGCACCGTCATCAGCGCCACAAGCTTAATAATGATGCTGCTGATAGATCGCATAGGAATTCAACACCTTTCTTGCATAATTGCGGGTATCGTCTGTAGGAATCTGATCGATGGATAGGGTTTTGCCGTCGGTTGAATACTTGGTGAGCCAGGAGCGCACATTGCCCCAGCCGGCATGATAGGCGCAGGCAGTGAGGATAGGATCGCCGTCAAATTGCTTGGTAATATAATTGAGCAGATAGCAGCCCAGCTTAATGGCAGTTTCGGGATCCTTGAGCGCATTCATATCATGGCCGTCCACACCGAACTTGGGACCCACCCATTCCAGGGTATCGGCCATGAACTGCATCAGCCCCGTAGCCTGGGTTCTTTTGTTCACGGCTTGGGGATCATAGCTGCTCTCCGTCATGATGATGGCGGCAACGTAGGCGGGATCCAGATTGTTGGCGGCGGCGTAGTAACGGATCCAGCTTTCATATTCGACCCGATGCTGCTCCACCATGCGCTGATACGCCCGCTGAGCCTGGGTATTCTGCTCATGGATATCCCGGATTCCCTTCTGGAAATGAAGCATCAGATAGACCAAAACCAGGACGCACACCAAGAGCAGACCGAGAAATGCCGTCTGCCAGACGGATATGATGGGGGAAGAGGTACGTTTTTTGGGCTTTTCTTTCTTGTGCGTTTCTATATTATTCTGATGCACCTGATGCTGTTCGATAGGTGCTTTGTGCCGAGGTGGCTGCTGGTGGGGAACGGGATGGGCAGGCAGGGGTGATTGGGAAGCGGGATAGGGAGCGGAAGAATGCTGGACCGGCTGTGGCTGCTGCTGATAAAGCGGCTGCGCAAATGGCTGAGAGAGCCCCTGGGTCTGCTGGTGCATGGTGGACCGGCGGCGAGGTGGCTGAGCGGCCGGGGCCGGGGGATGCTGGGCGGGGGAGGGAAACTGATTCACGGCTGATCTCCTTTTTCCAGAGGGAATGTATTTGTGACACGCCGCCACAAAGATAAAACGATGGCGGCGCTTTCTTCCTTGCTGCCGGTGGTGCGGATCACATGGTGGGATTTTTTTGCTTTTACCAGGGCAGGCATTTGGGCATGGATGCGTTGCAGCGCGGCTTTCCGGGTGATGCCGTCCCTGGCCATCAAACGGGCCAATTGATCCTTTTGCGGAAGATAAGCGCACCAGATTTCATCGCACCATTTGTCCAAGCCCGTTTCAAAAAGCAGGGGCACATCCAGTACTACCGGGCCGGGGTATTTTTCCATTTCCTCCCGCATGATCTGAAAGATCAGGGGATGGGTAAGGGCGTTGAGCTGCGCCAGTGCATCGGGATTGGAAAACACAATCTCACCCAGGGCTTTCCGATCCAATGTGTCGCCCGTGAATACCTCGTTCCCAAAGGCATTTCGGATGGCGGGCAGAGCCCTGCCGCCGGGAGCGGTCAGGGAACGGGAAATCTCATCCGCATCGATTACCGGGGCGCCGACGACGCGCAGGGCGTTGGATAGATTGGTTTTTCCGCAGGCAATGCCTCCTGTCAGGCCAATCACATAGCTGCTCATTTGGTTTCATACCAGCTTTCACCGGATTTAACCTCTGCCACCAAGGGAACGGAGAGCTGCAGCACGCTTTCCATACATTCCTGAAGAATGCGGATTACTTGCGTCTCTTCTTCCTTGGGAGCCTCAATCATCAGTTCGTCGTGTACCTGCAGAATCAACTTGGCCTGCAGCTTTTCCTTTTTCAGGGCCTGATGTACCTTCACCATGGCCAGCTTTATGATATCGGCGGCGGTACCCTGGACGGGCGTGTTCATGGCGGCCCGCTCGCCAAAACTGCGGGTGTTGGCATTGGAGGCCTTCAGTTCCGGCAGCTGCCGGCGGCGGCCCATCAGGGTGACCGCATAGCCATCCTCGTACCCTTTTTTTACAGCCTCATCCATGAATCTTTTCACCCCGGGATAGCGGGCGAAATACCGGGCGATGAAATCGGCGGCCTGTTTTCGGGAAATGCCGATGTTCCGGGCCAGGCCGAAATCGCTGATGCCATAGACCAGACCGAAATTCACTGCTTTGGCGCTGGAACGCATGGCTGGGGTTACCTGATCCATGGGGATGCCGTCCACTTCGGCGGCGGTGCGGGTGTGGATATCCTGGCCTTTTTGGAAGGCGTCTACCATGGCCTCGTCTCCGGAAAAATGGGCCAATACCCGAAGCTCAATCTGGCTGTAATCGGCGTCCGCCAGGATGAAGCCTGGGCGGGCGATAAAGGCTTTGCGGATTTCACGGCCCATTTCGGTGCGCACCGGGATATTTTGCAGATTGGGCTCGCTGGAGGAAATACGGCCGGTGGCGGTGCCTGTCTGATCGAAGGTGGTATGTACCCGGCCGGAGGCGTCCATTTTCCGAAGCAAGGCATCGATATAGGTGCTGTTGAGCTTGACCACCTGACGGTATTGCAGGATGGGAGCAATGCAGGGATGCAGATCGATCAGTTTTTCCAGGGTATCAGCGTCGGTAGAGTACCCCCGGGATGTCTTTTTCCCGGCGGGCAGGCCCAGCGTTTCAAACAATACCTTGCCCAGCTGCTGGGGACTATTGAGATTGAAGCCCCGGACGCCAGAGAGAGTATACACCTGTTCCTTTAGTTCTTCGGCTTCTCTGGTAAACTGTGCGCCCAATTGGGAAAGAACGGCGCCATCCACCTGGAAACCGGCAATTTCCATATCGTAGAGGGCATACAGAAGGGGCATTTCTACGTCAAGCATCAGGGAGAGCATGCCCTCATCCCGCAGCATTTTTTCTTGTTTTTTGGCAAGCTGCAGCACGCCCATGGCGTCTTCCCGGGCAAAATGCTGCAGGGTATAGGATTTTTCCTGGGGATTGTGCAGATAAGCGCCCAGCATGGTATCCCATTGGAAAAGGGGCAGGGGCAAACCCATTTGGCGCAGTATATGCAAAAGAGCTTTGCCGTCATGGACGTATAGCTTGCGGCTGAGCAAGGGCGTCAGTGCCCGCCATGCCTCTTCCGGCATCAGGCCGGGAGATAGCATATCCTGCTGCAGGGCGATTTCATACAGTGCCCCGGGCACCGCCAGCGAAAGATGGGTGGCGGTCACATAGAGGGCGGTAGGCTGATTTTCGGTATTGGCAATAAAGCGGGAGATTTCATCAGCGGAGGCGAGGGTAAAAAATTGAATTTCTTTTGATTCGGTGCTTTCCTCTGCCGGCGTATCCCCTTCCAAGCCCATCTTTTCCATGCGTCCGGCGATGCCGTTGAGTTGATACTTCTTCAGCGTCGGCAGCCCCTGCGCCATAAAACCGGCGTCAAAGGCGGGCAGATCAAAATCGATGGGGGCGGTGGGACGGATGGTGGCCAGATCCTTGGAAAAGACGGCCAGATCGGCATTATCCCGGATTTTTTCCCCCAGCTTGCCCTTGATTTCCTGGGCATGGGCCAAAACATTTTCCAAGGTATGATATTCGTTCAACAGTTTCAGAGCGGTTTTTTCTCCCACGCCGGGGATGCCGGGGATATTATCGCTGGCGTCGCCCATCAGGCCCTTCCAATCGGTGACTTGTTCCGGGGTGACGCCGAAGTATTCCTTCACCCCGGCGGAATCGAAGAGCGTGCTTTCGGTGATTCCTTTGCGGGTGAACAGCACTTTTGTATTTTCGCCGATCAGTTGCAGGGCGTCCCGGTCCCCGGTGAGCAGAACGCAGTCCATATCCCTTTCCCGGCACAGGCGAGAGAGGGTACCCAAAATATCATCCGCTTCATAACCGGTGACGGACAGAACGCCCAAATGCATGGCGGAAAGAATCTCTTTTATAATGCCAAACTGGGGGCGAAGCTCTTCCGGGGTGGCCCTTCTGCCTGCCTTGTATTCCGCATAGGCGGTATGGCGGAAGGTGGGGGCGTGCTCATCAAAGGCAACGGCAATATAGCGGGGGGACAGATCCTGCACCGCTTTCAAAAGCATGGATAAAAAGCCATGCACTGCATTGGTATAGACGCCGTTTGAATCCATCAGGGGAAGGGCGTGAAAGGCACGGTGCATCAGACTGTTGCCATCCACGGCCAGAAGAGTCTCCCGCATAAAATCACCTCATTTTATAGTATACCATAAGTTGATCTGAATTGAAATAAAAGAACTGCCCGATCAGAAAAATTTGCATTTGTTTATGCGGAAAAATTGCGTCATTCCCTTGCCAATTACCAGAAAGGACGTATAATGAAAGGGAGAATAAGGAGGATATCCATGACCGCTGAAATGATTTTGCAGGCCTTGGCCGGCATCCGGGCGCCCCAGACCCAGGATGAATACGATCTGCACGGTTTGGTTGCTCAGGCACTGCAGCAGGCTGACATTCCTTTTCATCATGAGGCGCCTCTTGCGCCCCGGTGCCGCATCGATTTTCTATGCGGCAGAATTGGTGTGGAGATCAAGCGGGGGAAAATGGATATGAAGGCTGTTTGCCATCAATTGATGCGGTATGGGGCCAGCGGGAAGGTGGACGCCCTGATTCTGGTGGGGGAAAAGACCCAGGACGCTCCTGCTTATGCGGGGGGGATCCCGGTGTATCCGGTGAGCTTGCATAAGCTCTGGGGGCTTTCGGTGGATGCCTCTAAGGAAGGACGGCAAGAAGGAATACCGGTTTCAGAGAAAGCAGAGCCTGCAATTTCAGAGGATGCGATTCCTATGGAGGATAACGTGCTGCCAGAAGCGGCTGAGAAGATGCCATCCATGTTGCCGAATGATTTTTCTGCAGGGATTGAAGATGATATTCTCCGGGACATTGCCAATGAAGATGTGCCCCCGTATCTGCGGGATCAGGAAAAGGCCGCGTATTATTACGGTGTGCTTTCCTATAACGCCAGGCGGAAATGCTGGGTGATCAAAGGGGATCCCGGGGTGACGGAGATGGCCAAGCGTCTGTTCCCGGGCTGTGACGCCAAACGGGGAGAGGCACGTTTTACTGCCCACAGCCGCATTATCGGGGATGTGAACTGGCTGATGATGCGCTATCCCCTGCAGGTTGCGCAGCGGGACCGGGCGCGCTGGGAAAAGGCGCTCATGGACGCCAGAAACTACCATCGACGCAGGCAGCAGGCCCGCATGGCATTGCCGGCCCCCAGGCTGTCACCGGCGGTGTTTTGCGGGGAGTTGCGGCCCTTCCAGCAGGCGGGGCTTGCCTGGCTGCTTCTGACGGAAAGGGCGCTGCTGGCCGATGAAATGGGCTTGGGGAAGACTGTGCAGGCCCTGGCATGCGCAGCGCAGGAGGGAAAATTCCCCTTGCTGATCGTGCCGCCGCCCCATCTTGTGCGCAACTGGCAGCGGGAAACGGCCCGCTTTCTTCGTATTCAGGGGAAGGAACCCCGCATTCATGTGATCAAGGGGCTGACGCCTTATCCGCTTCCGGAGGCGGATGTGTATATCTTGCATTATCTTTTGCTGCGGGGCTGGAAGCAGGCACTGCCGCAGATGAAATTTCATACGGTTATCTTTGACGAGGTGCAGGAATTGCGCCGTACCGGGACGGAAAAATACAGCGCGGCCAGTCTGCTTTCCGAATCCTGCCGGCGGGTGATGGGCTTGTCCGGAACGCCCATTTACAATTACGGCGGCGAAATATGGAATGTAGTGAATATCCTGGATTATCATTTCCTGGGAGATTGGGAATCCTTCACCCGGGAATGGTGCGCAGGATACGGCAATAAAATTGTGATGAAGCCCCAGCTTTTGGGTGATCATCTGCGTAGGGAAGGGCTGATGCTGCGCCGAACCAAGCAGGAAGTGCTGCCGGAATTGCCGGAAAAGCGGCGGCTTGTACAGGAAATTGATGCGGATGATGCACTCTATCAGCAATTGATGGGGGGCGTTCGGGAAAAACTGTATCGCTGGCAGAGGCAAGGGGATCTATCCCCATCGGAAAAGGCACTGCTTGAGGATCAGATTTCCCAGGAAGAGCGCCAGGCAACCGGCCTTGCCAAGGCCGGATATGTGTGCCAATTTGTAAAGGCGCTGCTGGCAGCAGGCGAAAAAGTGCTGCTCTTTGCCCATCATCATGCCGTAATGGACATTTACCGCAAGGAGCTGAAAGGGGAGCATCCCGTTTTCATTACTGGCCGAGAAAACATGAGCAAAAAGGAAGATGCGGTGGATCGCTTCATGGCCGGGAAAACCAATCTGTGCTGCATTTCCCTCCGGGCTGCCAGCGGGCTTAATCTGCAGGCAGCCACCTGTGTGGTTTTTGGGGAACTGGATTGGTCACCGGCGGTGCATTCTCAGGCGGAGGATCGGGCCCACCGCATGGGGCAAAGGGATTCCCTTTTGTGTTATTATCTGGTATCCCCCCATGGCAGCGATCAGGAAATGCAGGAGGCTCTGGGCCTGAAGGTGAGTCAGTTCACTATGCTGATGGGGGACGCCCCCCAAACGGAAGCCCAGGCCGCTGCCGGGGCCAATTTTGCACGCCGGCATGTGGAGTATTTGGTGCGAAAGATGATAGAAAATGGTTAAAATGCAGCCATATCTGCAGGGGATACAGGCCCCATTCCCTTGAATTAAATGGAAAAATGTGCTATGATACCATTAGATGAAAAACAAAATTTGCATATTTTCAGCATCACAGGAGGAGGAATACCATGCAATACGGTTTTTTCGATGATGTGAAGCGGGAGTACGTGATTACCAATCCCAATACCCCTGCTCCCTGGGCCAATTATCTGGGCTCCCCTGATTACGGCGCTATCATTACTGTCAATGCCGGTGGCTACAGCTTTGTCAAATCCGGTGCGGCAGGCCGTATCCTGCGCTATACCTTTAATCAGTTTGATGAACCGGGGCGCTATATCTATCTAAGGGATGAAGAAAACGGAGATTTCTGGTCCGCATCCTGGCGGCCGGTTGCAAAGCCCCTGGATCAGTATCAGACTGAATGTCACCACGGTACGTCCTATACCGAATTTGTGAGCCAATACGCCGGCGTGGAGAGCCGTGCACTGTATTATGTGCCCATGGGCGCCACCCATGAAGTGTGGCGGCTGACGCTGGAAAACAAGAGTGATCGGGAACGTACGATCAGCGCTTTCGGTTATTGCGAATTTACTTGCGAAAATTTTTATACCCAGGATATGGTGAATCTGCAGTATACCCAGTTTATCACCCGTACCGATTTCAAAGGCGATTTCATTTTGCAGCACATCAATGAATTCTGCCATGTGAAGCCGGACGGCAGCAATGGATCTGAACGGTTCTTCGGTGTGGCCGGCGCCCCGGTGGCCTCCTTTACCGGCAGCCGTGAGCAATTCCTGGGGAGAAACCGCTTTACCAATCCCAGGGCGGTGGAAAACGGCGCTTGCGACAACACACTCAATTACAACAGCAATCCCTGCGGCGCCCTGCAGGTGAAGATCATCCTGCAGCCTGGAGAAAAGAAATCCATCGCCTTCATGCTGGGCCAGAAAAGCGAATATCAGGCCAGGGACATTCTGGATCAGTATAAGGATGTGGACGGAAAAGTCGGCGCTGAGCTGCATCAGCTGATCTCCTATTGGCACGGGGAACTGGATCATCTCAAGATCCACACCCCGGACGCCCGTTTCAATTCCATGGTAAACACGTGGAATGCGTTCCAGTGCTTCACCACCTTTGTGTGGAGCCGGGCGGCCTCCCTTTTCTACTGCGGTGAGCGCAACGGCTACGGATACCGGGATACGGTGCAGGATATTCAGGGAATCATTCATCTCGACCCTGCCTTGGCCAAAAAGCAGATCACCTTTATGCTCTCTGCCCAGGTACATCATGGCGGCGGGCTGCCCCTGGTGAAATTCGATCATCATGCAGGCCATGAGAATACTCCGGAAGATGAAAGTTACGTTCGGGAAACCGGTCATCCCCATTACCGGGCGGATGATGCCATGTGGTTGTTCCCCACGGTGTATAAGTATATCGCCGAAACGGGCGATGTGGCCTATCTGGATGAAGTGATTCCCTTCGCCAACAAGGATGAAGGCACCGTCAGGGAGCATCTGAAGCGGGCCATCGATTTCACCATGAATCATCTGGGGCCCCACGGCATGCCTGCCGGGCTGCATGCCGACTGGAATGACTGCCTGCGGCTGGGCGCAGAAGGGGAGAGCACTTTTGTGGCCTTCCAGTTCTACTATGCGCTTCAGATTATGCAGAAATTCTGCCAGGATGAGCCTGAATATGTGGCCTATCTGAAAGAAACGGCGGCAAAGCTGCTCAAGACCCTGAATGAAGAATGCTTTGAGGGCGATCGCTTTATCCGCGGCTTTACGGATAAGGGCGCAATTATCGGCAGCAAAAACCATAAGGAAGCCGCCATGTGGCTCAATCCCCAGTCCTGGGCTGTCATCAGCGGCGCCGCTACCGCAGCCCAGGCCGATGCTATTCTGGATACAGCCAATGAACTGCTCAATACGCCCTACGGTCTGCAGGTGATGTATCCGCCTTATCGCTATGAGGCCTTTGACGGGGCATTGATGCTTTTGTTTAATCCCGGCACCAAGGAAAACGGATCCGTGTTTTGTCAGATTCAGGGCTGGGCCATTTTGGCGGAGGCGCTGCGGGGCCACGGAAATCGGGCATTCCAGTATTTTGCGGAATCCAGTCCTGCTTCCTTCAATGAAAACGCCGATCTCCGGTGCATTGAGCCCTATGTTCACGGCCAGTTCATTGAAGGGAAGGACAGCCCCTTTGCCGGCAGGGGCCATGTGCATTGGCTGACGGGCACTGCCTCCACGGTGATGGTGGGCTGCGTAGAGGGTATTCTGGGCTTGCGCCCCGCCATTGACGGCATCGCTATTTCTCCCGCCATTCCTGCTCAGTGGGATGGATTTACGGCTGAAAAGATGTTCCGGGGTAAGAAGCTGAATATCCGGGTGGACAACAGCGCCCATAAAGAAGGCAATCCTGAAAAGTACATCATAAATGGTGTGGAGCGGCCTGCAGGGCTGATCAAGGAAAGCGAGCTTGCGGATGTAAACGATATTCTGGTGATCATGTAAGCAAACGGAATAATCAAAATAATCGCCCGTGCTTCTCAGGGAGGCACGGGCGATTGCCTATAATCGGCAAGGATTATTTGAGGAAATAGGTCATCATATAGCCCACAATGTTGCCATAGCGCACCTGGGTCCATTCTTCGCCGGGGGTGAGCACGGTGACGGTGGCACCGGAATACAGCTTCTGATAGACATCCCCGGTTTGCTTGCTGGGGGCGGAGCGGAGATTGACGTAGGTGTTGCCGTTCTGCACGGTTTTGGTGGGTGTGCCGGGCAGGCCGTGAACGGTGACATATTTGGTCATCAGATAACCGATATTGCCGGTGGCGCTGCCATATACCTTGCACCAGGTTTCGCCGTACTCGATCACTTCAAAGCGGATGCCGTTTTTATACTGGGCGATGACTTTCGAAGTGGTGGAGGGCTGAGCGCGGAGATTGAGGAATTGGGTGGCCTTTGGGTTATTGACGATAACATAGCCCTTGGTCTGGGGCTTCTGGGCAGGGACGGAGGGCTGAGAGGGGGCGGAGGATGCGCCTGCCTGCAGGAAGGCGCAATCCATATAGCCGGTGAGGCCGTCCACCTGTACCTTCCAGAAATGATTGCCCTTCAGCAGCACGGTAACCTGCCGGCCGTTAGCAATCTGGGCCTGGATGGTGCTGCCCTTATAGGTGGGGGCATTGCGTAGGTTCAGCTTACCGCCGTTGAGCGTGCGGATGGTAGCGATTGCATTGCCGCCCTGAACACCCTGCACCGTCACATATTCCTGGCGGAAATAGCCCTGCTGGCCATTGATAATTACCTGATGCCAGCCATCAAAGGAGGCAAGCACCTGGAAAGTGGCGCCGTTGTAGAAGATGCCCAGAACCGGGGCGTCCAGACTGGGATACTGGCGCAGATTGAGGAACTGGGTGGGCTTGGGATTGGTGACTACACCCGTCACTGCGCCGCCAAAGCTGCCGGAAGGGGCGGAAGCAGGAGCCTTGGTGAGGAAATTCTTGCTCATGTAGCCGGTAAGATTGGATTCCAGGATGGTCACATAGTACCAATTACCTGATTCGCCTAGAATACGCACCCAATCGTTTTCATTGGCCCGACCCAGCCAGGTATATTCGGTACCGGGCCCCTGACGCAGATTGAGATAGGATGTGCCGGTAACGATGGCGTAATCCTGATAGCCGTAGGAAGCGTCTGCGGCTGTTGCCTGGGCAGGCACGCATCCCGCCAACAGGCACAGGACGCAGGCCAAGGTGAGGATGGATTTCAGGGTGTGCTTTTTCATGTCGATCCCTCCGCATTGCATCTGTCTTACACTATATAGGACGAAAGAAGGGGGCATTTTGTTCCAGAAAATTTATAATAATTCCACCAATACTGCATTTTGCATATCCATGCCCCGGCGGGTGAGGCGAAGATAACCGTCCTGCCAGGCAATCAGGCCCTGGGAGATGGGCTTTTTCAGTTTCTTACCGTATATGCTATCCAGCGTAACCCCGTGCATCCGGAAGAATGCGTCGGCGCTTACGCCATCCATCATCCTCAGGCCAAGCATCAGGCTTTCGAACATGGCGTCTTCCGGGGAGAGCAGGGTGATTTCCCCCGGCTGATGGGCAAGATAAGCATCCAGGGACGGGGGATTTTGCCAGCGTTTATTTCCCAGAAAGCCGCTGGCGGCGCAGCCCAGGCCGATATATTCCTTCCGCTGCCAGCAGTCCGCATTATGGCGGCAGCGGAGGCCGGGCAGGGCAAAATTACTGATTTCGTAGTGCTCGAATCCATGCTTTTCCAGGGTGGTGAGGCACAGATCATACATGGCCCTCTCATCATCCTCTTCGGGCAGCTGCCACAGCTTTTTTTCCACCTGACGGTGTAGGAGAGTGCCTTCCTCCACAATCAGCCCATAGCAGGAAAGATGGGTGGGGGATAGGGAGAGAAAAGCATCCAGGGTCTGCCGCACATCATCCAGGGTTTGCCCGGGCAGCCCCAGCATCATATCCAGGTTGATATTATCAAAGCCAGCCTCTTTTGCCATCATGACGGAGCGGCGGGCGTCATCCCAGGAATGAATGCGGCCAAGAAGGGACAATAAATGGGGCTGGACGGCCTGAACGCCGAAGGAAAGGCGATTGATACCCTGGCTTTTCAGCACACGGAAAAGATCGGGGGATACTGTACCGGGATTGCATTCGCAGCTGCATTCTGCATTGGGAACGAAGGAAAAATGATCCCGTACTGCCGTAAGCAGCTCATCCATGAGGGCGGGAGGCAAAAGGGAAGGGGTGCCGCCCCCCAGAAATAGGGTGGAAATGCGATAATCATCACGGGGATATGTTTGCATTTCTGATATCAGGCAGTCGATATACCGCCCCATATCCCCTTCCCGGCCGGCATACGATGCAAAATCGCAATAAGCGCATTTGCGGGCGCAGAAGGGAATGTGCAGATACAGCCCTACATCCTTGCTCATGGCAGGGTGATGGCGTATACGTCGCTGTCGCATGCCACCAGCGCCACACCATTATTCAGCATGCCCAGGTAATTGGTGATGGGCGCACCATTCATGGAGGCAGGCAGGCTGATGGCGCTGAAGCGCTTGCCGTTGATATCGGCCCGGTAGAGGGCGTTTTCGGCAATGGCATAGATTTTATTGTTGTAGAGGGATGCGCCCAGGCAGGCAGAGGGCAGGGTGAAGCGCTTATCGGTTTTGCCGGAAAGCAGGCGCAGCTGATTAAAGGAAATGGTATTTTCAATCTGACGGGAGGGAGCAAAAAGCATAGTGGCTGAATTGCCGCTCACGGCGTGATCAATCATTTGCCAGCCGTATACCAGTACCGTCCCGTCTGTATCCTGGGTGCCCCGGTAATCATAGAGCCGGAGGTGCTGGGTGCTGACCACATGCAGCTTGGAGCCGGCATATACGATGCCGTAGGTGAGGTTTTCGCCCAGGGAAATTTCACCGGAATTGCTCATATTCACCCGCATGGTATGCATGATGGTGGTAGGGGTAACGCCGTATACATTCATGGATGTGGTCCACAAGTATTCCCCATTGCTGAAGAAATCCAGATCCAGGATGATCATATCCACATAGGCATCGGTTTCACTGTCCACGGTGGTGCCCTGCATATCCTTGATGATCAGGGAAGGGCTGACACCGGATCCCAGCACCACGCCCACATAGCGGCTGCCTACCTTGGCAAACTGGATTTCATCTGCCATGTTATCGTTATAGGTGGCGATGCCGTCCCGGCCGATGATATGCAGCTGGGTGCCGCTCCAGGCAGCAATCACCTGGTCGCTGCAGGAAAAACTAGCGTTTTCACCCAGGGGGTAGTACCATTTTTCGGCGCCGTTGGGGGAGAGGCAATAGAGCGTCATGCCGTCATAATAGAGCACGGAATTGCCAAAGGGCGTTACATCCTGGGTGGCCATGCAACGCAATTTGGAGGCAGCCATGGATCGGCTGCTGCCGCCGAAAACCCCTGTGATCATCAAAAAGAACAGAAGGATAACGGCCAGCAGCACCAGATAGGCGATTTTCCGCTGCCGGGGAATGCTGATGGGGGCAAATTGCTGCTTTCGCATGCTGTAAACCTGCTTTCAAGTATACGTTGGGGCGTTTTTAGGTTCATTTTATTATACTATGATTTGTCTGCTGCGTCAAATAGAGAAAGTATATCCTTTTCGGTGAGACGGGTGGGCATCTCTTCCCCGGGGGTGATCAACTTATCGAAAAGTTTACGTTTGCGGTCGCTCATATGCAGCACTTGTTCTTCGATGGAATTGTGCACCACCAGGCGGATGACCTCCACCTTCTTGGTTTGGCCGATGCGGTGGGCCCGGCCGGTGGCTTGCTCCTCGGCGGTGGGATTCCACCAGGGATCGTAGTGGATGACCAGATCGGCGCCGGTGAGATTGAGCCCGGTACCGCCGGCCTTCAGAGAAATGAGAAACACACTGGTTTCGCCCTCGTTGAAGCGGCGGGTCAGCTCCAGGCGCTGGGCAGGAGGGGTTTCGCCGTCCAGATACAGATAGGGGATGCCCTCCTGATGCAGACGTTTTTCGATCAGATGCAGCATGGAGGTGAACTGGGAAAAGACCAGGGCGCGCCGGCCCAGGGCCAGGGCACCGGGCAGCACATCCATGAACAATTCCATCTTTCCCGATACCCCGGAATAATCGGACAGGCACAACGCGGGATGACAGCAGATCTGCCTGAGTTCCGTGATGGCGGAAAGCACCTCTGCACGGCCACGGCTCATGCCCCGATCCCGCAGGATTTCGCCCACCCGCTCCCGTTTTTGCAGCAGCGCTGCATCGTATACCCGGCGCTGTTCCGGGGGTAATTCGGCCATGAGTACACTTTCCATTTTTTCGGGCAGCTCTCCAAGCACGTCTCCCTTCAGACGGCGCATCAGGAAGGGACGGATACGGCGGCGCAGATCATCTGCGTTCTGGCCCTCACCCCAGCGGCGGAGGAAATCCGTATACCGGGGCAGATAGCCGGGCAGTACAAAATCGAAAATAGACCATAACTCCCCGGCGTGGTTTTCCATGGGCGTGCCGGTGAGGGCAATGCGTGTTTCGGCGGTCAGCTGCTTTACGGCATGGGCGCCCACGCTTTGCACATTCTTGATGTGCTGTGCTTCATCCAGGACAACAAAGCGGAAGGGAATATCCGCAAGCAGGGAAATATCCCTGCGGATGAGAGGATAGCTGATGATCACCAGATCGGGGGCATTTTTCCCTTGGATGGATTGGATTTGCTCCGCCCGGGCAGCCTGGCTGCCGCCTAGCAGCAGCACGGATAATTCAGGTGTGAAGCGGGCGCATTCGCTTTGCCAGTTATAGGTAAGGGAGGTGGGGGCAACGATGAGAGAGGGTTTCTTTTCCACGCTGTTTTGCACGCAGGAGAGCAGAGTGGACAGCATTTGTACTGTTTTGCCCAGACCCATATCGTCCGCCAGAATGCCGCCCATGCCCAGCGCATGAAGGGACAACAGCCATTCATATCCCCGCTGCTGATAGGGACGCAGGCAGGAAAGGGGCGGAGGCGGAGGCGTGAATGCCATGGATGCCGCCTGGGAGGCGCCGGCATCCAATTCCACCTGCAGGTGATGTTCCTTGATCAGGGCGGACAGATAGGCAGCCCAGCAGGCGCCCAGTTCCTTTTTGCCTGTGGTTTCCTCCGCTTCGGTGATGGCTTCTGCCAGAGGCTGCCATTCATCGGCATCGGAAAGGTCCAGGAATGTGCCGTCCTTAAAGCGGAAATACCGCCGCTTTTTCCGCAGTGCCTCCAGCAGGGGCAAAAGCTCTTCCACAGGGGCGTCCCCATCCATCATTTCCAGGATGAGTTTCCCGCTCTGCAGACGTAGAGCCCCCTTGAACAGGGGCCTGCGGGGGGCAATGCGGCGGAAATCCTTGCTGAAAAAGACCTCGGCCAACTGCGTGAGACGGCCGGCGCCTGCCGTGACAAAATCAAAAATTCGATCAGAGCCGCTGAGATACACCTTGCCCCGGCAGATATGGAAGCCATCCTGGGCCAGTTCATCGAGTACTGCCCGTTCACCGGTGGCGTCACGGAGCAGCAGCATATCCTTGGGGGCGGTTTCCGGGGCGAAGGGATCGATTTCCACCTGCCCGTAGCAGAAGGATACCTTGGCCGTCACATCCGGGCCTTCCTTATCCAGATATATTCTGGCCTGGAGGGGCAAATGCAGGAAATGGCTTTCCAGGGCAGGATCAATGGTGACATCCCCCACCCGCAGCAGGAAGGGGAGCAATTCACTCATCACCCGGGGGGTATCCCCGGCAGAGAAAGCGAAGGCCGTTTCTTGCACGATGGAGAAGCGGGCCAGGGTGGCAATCAGCTGCCGCTGTTCCAGGGGCGGATGAATGCATTCCCCCTCCGCCAGCAGATAGGAAAAATCCCGGGTTAAGGGATGAAGGGGCTGGGGCAGTTCCACAGAAATGTGCAGCTTCTGCGGGGCGCCGGAAAGATGAAAATTCAGGGGGAGCGGTTTATCGGCGATGCCGTTCAAGCCGTATTGATCCCCGCCGGCCTGAAGAATGAAGGGCATATCCTGCAGTGCATCCAGCACCCGTGCAGCGGCCCGGGGAGGCAGCAGCATCACCCGGGCGTCCGCCCCGGTCAGGGCGCGAATAGCAGGGTTTTCGCAGTATTCCGCCAGGATATCCAGCAGTTTCGTCTGCTTTTCGTCAAAGTGCATCCATTGGGGCCGATATTCAAATCCTTTGCCGAAGGGCAGCACGGTGCCCTCCTCCCGGCATTGAAGAAAATGTGGGATGTGACGGACCACATACAGTCTGTCCTCCCCGATTTTCAGGCCGATTCTCAGCCCCTCCCGGGTAAGGAAAAGAGAGGGCTGCAGTGCAATACCGTCTTCCTCCGGCAACATGGCGGATACCGCCTCAAACAGGGCAGGAGCGGCCTGCTGGGCGCGGCGCTTGGCCATATCCTGCAAAACGCCGGCTTCCAGGGCAGTGAGGGCGGCGGCGATGGCATGACGGCAAAAGGAGGCACCACAGTCGCAGATCAGCGCCCCTGCGGATACCTTTACATAGTGTTTTTCTTCGCCGGATACCAAATAAATCATTTCATCCTTACCCCGGCGGGCCTCCCGAACAAGGGTTCTATGGTAGAGGATCTGGCCCTGGGAAAATTCCTCTTTCCCGGCCTTGACCCGCAAAAATTCCTCGGTCAGCATCCATTGCCCTCCTTACAGAGCAAATCATAGGGAAAAATACGCATCTTATATCAATACGCCGTTCATTCCTGTTTTCCTGCAAGATTTTTAAAGAAAAAAATCCACCCTTGCATTGTGCGCAGGGCGGAGGATGGATAAACATCAGGAGGTGGAACTGGGCTTTTTCCGAATGCGGTAGATTGCAAGCAGAAGCAATCCCAGATACAGAGCGGCCAATCCCAGGGTAAGGAAGCACATGGCTGTGGATTCCGCTGCCAGGCTGATCAGCACCAGCAGCGGCGCGCCCAGCACGATGCCATAGCTGCTGCCGATGACCAGATTGTTGGCGGCGGGGGTGGAAAGTTCCGGATCGATTTCCCTGAGCAGCAGGATTCCGGAGCCGATGGTGCCCGTCAGCATCCCGTACATGGAGATCAACCCTTCCCGATAGTAACCGGGATACAGCTTTTTGCAAATCACCTTCAGATACAGCCAGGTGCCGATGCCGCCGGCCAGGGACATGAGCACGAAGGGCAGCCACAGGCCGCTGATATCCTCAGGATTGATCGAGGCAATACCCGCCACGATCATGATATCAAAGCAATAGCCGGAGATACGGTTGAGCAGATAATTATTTTGGTATTGCCGGGTGATCAGGCCGATCTGCTGGCCCTTATTCAGGCCGACACGTACACCCATTGCCACCACGGAACCAATTATAAAATTGAAGCCCCACAAAAGCGAATTGAGCATTCTGGCCAGGCCCGGGGCCAGGGCGTAGAGGGCGGCGGTGATCCCCCAGGTGATCAGATAAGTGATGAGATAGGAAAGCAGCACCAGGCAAATCTGCACCGACAGTTTATCGATGGAATCGGAAACGGGAATTTCGTTCTTTTCCTGGAAATAGCCATCCTGCTGTATTTCGGCGTCGTATTCCCGATTGCCGGTACGCAGCAATCCCTTTTTTGACCAGCGGCTGAGCATGAACACCCCCACCGTACAGGCGCACAGATAGCCGGCTGCGGCAATGGCCAGGCCGAAGCTGTTGCCCCCGGAAAAGCCCAGCGTTTCATAGGTGGTGCCCACGTTATTGGCCTGACCGGGGCCCTGGCCAAAGCCCATGGGCAGCAATAGCCCCGCTGCCTGGAAAAGATCAGGCATCAGAAGATAAGAAAGCCCCAACGTGATGCCAAGGCCTATAATAGCCTGCACCAGATAAGTACTCACGATCAGGGCGCCGGATTTGAAGCCGGTATAGTTTTCATCCTGGTGCCGGGTTTTGATGCGGGTACGCAGGGACATGGCAATAAAGCCCAGGGCAATGCAATGAAATACCAGCATTTCCAGCAGCTCATTGTTGGGCTTGTATATGCCGGTTACCTTGATAAACAGCAGCAAAAATCCGGCCAGTACGGAAAGGGGAATCAGAGATTTGCGAATCAGGGCTACCTTCCGGCGCAGCACATTGCAGAACAGAACCGCTCCGGCAATAACGCCCAGTTCAATCATCAGACTCCATAACGTTTGATTGGCGGCTGAATAATCCATATTGTTTTTCTCCATCCTTTTTTTTGATGCATTGCCAGGCGGCCAGATATTTGCGGAAATTGATGGGGCCTTTTTTCGGCCGCAGTTCATAATAGCGGTCCCCTATGGTGAAAAAGAGCTTATCGGCCTGTACGATGGCCATATGGCTTACTTCATGCAGGTAGATCCTGGCCTCTCCGCAGCGCATGCAGCCCTCCTGATCCAATTCCAGAAGGCCGGTCAGTACTGCGCGGGTTTTATGGGAGGGAAGAATTTCTGCAAGGATGACTTGATCGTCGGAAAACAGGGTAGAATCCTGATGGAGGAAATCTCCTTTTTGCAAGCAATCCATTTGCCAGTCGTCCCACTGCCGGAAATTTTGGAAAGGATGGGGCGGATCGAAAGAGGCTGTATCCGTATATCGCAGGGACAGGCCGCAGGCGCAGGAGATGAAATCGCCATGGCTGTGAAGGCCACCGATCCTTTTGCATTGAGGGCAGAGGAACAGTGCGCATTCCAAGTGCTCTGCCAGCCGCTTGCCCGGGTAAGCTTTGGGCGATGATTGGCAGCGCTTCAGGGCGTCGGTGTGGATATCCTGCTGAATTGCATCGGTGATTTCCTGAACAGACATGGATTTGAGCATGTCCGGGGTGTATACATGAACAACACGGCCTTCCATGCCGCCTTTCCGGATGGTTTTGGCCCATCTGGGAAGGGAAAGGGCACCACCTTCCAGGCGGTAAGTGATCACCGTGGCGCCGCAGCCCTTGGCCAGCATGCCGGTACCGGGGAAAACGGGCTGGCTGATCCCATTCCAGGTGACCTCACCTTCGGCGAAAAGGCATACAGAGCCGCCTTCCCGGATCTTTTGTATGCAGGCCATGGCCGTTTCTGTGCCGGATGCACCTTTGGCGCGGGGAATGGGGGCGACCAGATAGCTGATCAACCGGCTGAGCAGCCCCCAGCGGAAGATATGCTCGCTGGCAACAAAATGCATAAAATGCCTGGGAAAACTGATGGCGATCAGCAGGGGGTCCCAGTTGGTGACGTGATTGGAAATCACCAGGCAGGGTTTGTCAGGAAAATTCTTTTCATAACGATAACAAAATTTCCGCTCCAGATAACGGTGAAGCAGGCGGCATAAGACGCGCCATACCCGGCCGTGGCGTTTGGATGCATGCATGAATGTACCTCCGGGTAATAAGAATGGGAGAAGACAAAAATCAATAAATTCCCACAACTACATTATACATAAACCTTCCGAAAGATGCAAAGGGCGTTTGACATTAATCATTGGCAGAAAATGAACAAAAATGTGGCAGCCGATGTGAAAGAATGGAGGAAAAATTCGGATTATTCCCGGCGGGATATTGACATCCCGGCTGAAGCATGATATTCTTACAACCGGAAACCCGATAAAAAAAGTCGGGATTCCAGAAGGAGGCCGAAATGAAGCTTTCCACCAAGGGAAAATACGGCCTGTACGCCATGGTTTATCTGGCCCAGCATGAGGGTGAGGGCCCTCAATCGTTGAAAGCTATCGCCGAACTGGGTCTGCCTGATCCCTATCTGGAGCAGCTGCTGGGCAGTTTGCGTCGGGCCGGATTGGTTAAGACCGTCCGGGGCGCCCAGGGGGGCTATCAGTTATCACGGGCTGCAGGTGAAATCACCGTGCGCCATATTATTGAGGCCATGGAAGGGCCTCTCAGCCTTTCTGAATGCGTGGTAGAGAAGGAACACATCTGTCCCCGGGGGGCTGATTGCAAGGCCAAGGGGGTATGGGGTTATTTGACCGACCAGATCAACGGCTTATTGGATAGCATTACTTTAACCGATATGCTGAATCAAGATATCAAAGGAGAAATTTTTACATGAACCGTATTTATATGGATAATGCCGCAACCACAGCCATTTCCCCGGAAGCGCTGGCCGCCATGCTGCCCTGCTTCGGGCAGAATTTCGGCAATGCTTCCTCCATCCATTCCACCGGCCGGGACGCCCGCAAGGCGCTGGAAGAATCCCGCCGCACCATCGCTTCCTGCCTTTCTGCCAAGCCCAACGAAATTTATTTCACATCCGGCGGTACCGAATCCGATAACTGGGCCATCAAGGGCGCAGCTTTTGCCAACCGGAAGAAGGGCAATCACATCATCACCAGCCAGATTGAGCATCATGCGGTGCTGCACACCTGCGAATGGCTGGAAAAGCAGGGATTTGAAGTCACCTATTTGCCGGTGGATGAATTCGGACTGGTGAATCCTGCCGACGTGGAGGCCGCCATTACCGATAAGACCATCCTGATTACCATCATGGCCGCCAACAACGAAATCGGCACCATTCAGCCCGTGGCCGAAATCGGCAAAATTGCCAAGGCTCACAAGGTGCTGTTCCACTGCGATGCTGTGCAGGCGGTGGGCGCCATTCCTGTAAATGTGGACGACTGGAATGTGGATATGCTCTCTCTCTCCGGCCATAAATTCCACGGCCCCAAGGGCGTGGGTGCCCTCTATATCCGTACCGGCAGTCGGGTTGATAACTTCATGCACGGCGGCGCCCAGGAACGCAATCGCCGGGCTACCACTGAAAACGTGCCTGCCATCGTGGGCATGGCCGCCGCCCTTTTCCATGCCTGTGCCAATCTGGAAGAAAAGGCCTGCAAGCTGATGATGATGCGGGATCGGCTGATAGAGGGGCTCTTGAAAGAAATTCCCCATACCCGGCTCAACGGCCACGCCATGAAGCGCCTGCCCAATAACGTGAATATCTCTTTCCGGTTCATTGAGGGCGAAGCGCTGCTGCTGCGGCTGGATCTGGCAGGGATCGCCGGTTCCTCCGGCTCCGCCTGCACCTCTGGATCCCTGGATCCCTCCCATGTGCTGCTGGCCATCGGTTTACCCCATGAGATTGCCCATGGCTCCCTGCGGCTCTCTCTTTCTGATACCAACACGGAAGAGGAAGTGGATGAAGTGCTGAAGGTGCTGCCCCAGATTGTAAAGACGCTGCGGGATATGAGCCCCCTGTACGAACAATATTTGGAAGAAAACAAGTAAGCATCGCTTCGCAGGATCATGCGAAAATGTAAAATGATATGCAGGAATGCCTGAAAGGAAGGAAAAAATACAATGTACAGCGAAAAAGTGATGGATCATTTCACCAATCCCCGCAATGTGGGCGATCTGCCCGACGCCAACGGCGTTGGCACGGTGGGCAATGCCAAGTGCGGCGATATTATGAAGATGTACCTGAAAGTGGAAAACGGCGTGATCGTGGATGTGAAGTTCAAGACCTTTGGCTGCGGCGCCGCCATCGCCACTTCCTCCATGGCCACCGAAATGGTGAAGGGTAAGACCCTGAAGGAAGCCCTGGCCCTGACCAATACCGCTGTTGCGGAGGCCCTGGACGGGCTGCCCCCGGTAAAAATGCACTGCTCCCTGCTGGCCGAAGAGGCTATCCATGCGGCAGTGGAAGATTATATGAAAAATCATCCCGAAGAAGTGATCGAATAAGTCCTTCTGCTCCGGGATGTAAGGAGCAAGAATGCCTCAGGAAGTACATGGAAATATAACGGGCATTCGGGATAGCCAACTGGCGGAGCTTGCGGCTATCTACGACTGTCCCTTTGATACGGACGAATTTGCGCCGCGCGATCTCCTGACGGAGCTTGCGCGGCATTCGTGCGCTTTGAACAGAGAAATTGCCGTCTATGTGAGCAGGGACGGGGACGTATTGGACGTGACGGTAGGGGTGATCGACAGCGTGCCCCTTTCCGATCTCAGGCTGCGCAGAAATGCCAAGCGGCTTTCCTGCGTTCGGTGCATCCATACCCATCCCAGCGGAACGGCGTGCCTGTCCGATGTGGATCTGGCGGCTCTCCGCTCTCTGATGCTGGACAGCATGTGCGCCGTGGGCGTATGCGATGACGGCCGTATCAACGGCGTTAGCGCCGCCTTCCTTACCGAAAAGGTAAACGGTGTTCCCGGCATTACGGAAAGCGGCATTTACTCCCTGAAAAAAATCCCTCAGGCGGAATGGATGCAGGAAATTGCTCTTGCCGATGAACGGGTGATGCAGGGAAGCGAAGGAGAATTGGCCGATGCGCCGGAAAGGGCGCTGCTGGTGGGCATTGACAGCGAAAAATCCCTGGATGAGCTGTATGCCCTGGCGGAAAGCGCCGGCGCCCAGGTGGTGGGACGCTCCTTCCAGAAACGGCCCAAGCCGGATACCGCTACCTTCGTTGGCAGCGGCAAGGCGGTGGAACTGCAATTGGATGCCCAGGCCCTGGAAGTGGATATGGTGATTTTTGATGATGAACTCACCGGCGCCCAGACCAGGAATCTGGAACAGATCATCGGCGTGAAGGTGATCGACCGCACTACCCTGATCCTGGATATCTTTGCCCAGCGGGCAAAATCCGGGGAAGGAAAGCTGCAGGTGCAGCTGGCCCAGCTGAAGTACCGGGCCGGCCGGCTCATCGGCCAGGGACTGATCCTCTCCCGTCTGGGGGGCGGCATCGGCACCCGTGGCCCCGGCGAATCCAAGCTGGAAATGGATCGCCGCCGGATTCGGGAACAGATCACCAATCTGAAACGCGAACTGGATCAATTGCAAAAACAGCGTCAGCTGCGCCGAAAAAGCAGGGAAAAGAACGCTATCCCCGTTGTATCGCTGGTGGGATACACCAATACCGGCAAATCCACGCTGCTTAATAAGATTACCGACGCCGGAGTGTATGCGGAAAATAAGCTGTTCGCTACGCTGGACGCTGTATCCCGAAAGGTAGCATTGCCCGACGGCGGGGAATTCCTGCTGGTGGATACAGTGGGCTTTGTGAGTAAATTGCCTCATGACCTGGTGGAGGCTTTCAAATCCACCCTGGAAGAGGCCGCACTTTCCGATCTGCTGGTGATCGTCTCCGATGCATCCAATGAGGAAATGATGTTCCAGCACAAAGTGGTGGAAGAGGTCCTCTCTCAGATCGGCGCCGATCATCAGCCCCGCATTGACGTGCTCAACAAATGCGACGCGGCCCCATTGGACAGCAATGAAATTCCTATGCTGCCCAAGGCCCTGCGCATTTCCGCCAAGACCGGCGAGGGGATCGATAACCTCTTTGGGGAAATCGCTGCGCATCTGCGCAAGACGGAACAGAAAATTACTCTGCTGGTGCCCTTTGCACAGTACGGGGTGATCAATGAATTGCGGCAAAAGGGCCGGGTGCTGGATGAAACATACGAAGATGCGGGAACCCGCATCACCGTGATGCTCAAAGCCGATGCTGCAGGCCAGATTGCCGGTAGATACGGACATATGATCCTTCAGGAATCCTGACGATACCAATGAAAAGGAGGCGATGGCATGGCCGCTAAACTATTTGCCCTGCTGATGATGCTGCTTTCCCTGGGAAGGGAGGCAGTCAATGAATATGCGGATCAGATGAGCCTGGGGGGCAATCTGTTCCTGGTGAACAGGGATTATGCCATTGCGTCCGATTATGTGCCTTCGGACCTGGTAGCGCCTGATGTGGATATGACCACCAGCAATCAGAAGATGCGCGCCGAGGCGGCCCAGGCGCTGGAGGATATGTTCAGGGCAGCAAAGGAAGAAAAAGGATATAAACTGGTAGCGGTATCCGGATACCGCAGTTACGGCCAGCAGACGTCCATTTTCAACCGGAAGGTGGATGCGGTGGGGAAAAAGGCGGCCATGTTGCTGGTGGCGCCGCCCGGTACCAGTGAGCATCAATTGGGCCTGGCCATGGATATCGGCTGCAAAAAGAATACGTCCCTGACCGGATCCTTCGGAAAAACTGATGAGGGCAAATGGGTGGCGGAAAACTGCCATCGATTCGGTTTTATCATCCGCTACAAGGAAGAATGGACGGATATCACCGGGTATTCTTATGAGCCCTGGCATGTACGATATGTGGGCAGGGAGCATGCGGAAATGATTTATCAGATGGATATTCCCCTGGAATATTATGTGGCCCAGCTCAGGGAGGCTCAATACGCCCTGATGATATACGGAGGAACATGAAATGATGCGCAGAATGATGTTGCTGCTGACGGCGCTGATGATGATTGGCTGCTGCACCATCCGGGCAGAAGAAATGCCCCCTTGGGAATACCCCATCGATCCGGAAATCCTGCTGGATCCCTCTGCATATCTGACGCTGACCAATGTGGACTGCTTGATGGATGAAAAATATGTTCCCCACGATCTGGTGCGCCTGTCTGCCAAGCGGGTTTCTTCCATGAAGGACGGGGAACTGCGCAAGGCTGCCAGCGACGCCGTGAACGCCATGTTTGACGCCGCACTGGAAGACGGCTACACCCTCTATGTGAAAAGCGCATACCGCAGCTACGGCACCCAGAACACCATGTATCAGAATCGTTTGGAAAGGTACGGTTATGATGACGGGCTGGTGGCTTATCCCGGATCCAGCGATCATCAGACGGGACTGGGAGTGGACGTGCTCAATTACGAATGGACCCAGAAGGACGGCATGAATGAAAAATTCGCCCTGGAAGCCGAGGCGAAGTGGATGGCGGAGCATTGCCATGAATTCGGCTTTGTGATCCGGTATATGGAGGATAAGGAAGACATTACCGGCATCAAATATGAGCCTTGGCATCTGCGTTATGTAGGGAAAGAAGTGGCCGCCTACATGATGGAAAACCATCTTTCCCTGGAGGAATTTACCGAAGAATGGCAAGCCTATGTGGCAGAATTTGAGGCGGCTGGCGGCGATATGAAGCGGCTGACCATCCAGCGCCGATACCTGGGGCCCATTATTGTGGTGAGTGTTGGGGAAGACGGAGAAGAAGAGTATTCCTACGGCAATTGATTGAACGAAATATACGAAAGGGGAGAGGATAATGAAAAAAAGGCTGCTGATCTGGACGGCGCTGTTTGTGCTGGCGTGTCAGGGCGCTTTTGCCGCTCCCTTTGATGATGACGGGCTGCTTCGCCTGGTGAACCGGGATGAAAAAATCACTAAGAAATATGTACCGGCAGATCTGGTAAAGCCGGATGTGCCCACCAATAAAAAAAGCCAGCAGGAAAGCATCTATATGCGGCAGGAGGCGGCAGAAGCACTGGAAAGCATGTTTGCCGCCGCCAAGGAAGAACAGGGGTATATCCTGCTTGCGGTATCGGGTTACCGGGCCTTTGGGCTGCAGCAGGTGATGTTCAATAACAAAGTGGCGGCTGTGGGAAGCAAGGAAAGGGCATGGCGTACTGTGGCCCCCGCCGGGGCAAGCGAGCATCAATTGGGCTTGGCCCAGGACGTGATCTGCGATACCTACCGCTATCTGAACAGCGGCTTTGCAGATACGGAGGAGGGCAAATGGCTCTATGCCAATTGTCATCGGTTCGGCTTTATCGTGCGGTATTTGAAGGAATGGGACGATATCACCGGCTATGCGGCGGAGCCGTGGCATTTCCGCTATGTGGGGATCAACCATGCCAGTGCTGTTTCCTGGCTGAATATTCCTTACGAAACATATGCCTATCAGGCCATGGAATTGCCGGAATGGGTGCTGGAGGAGGGTAATGCCTATCTGCTCTATGGCGTGATGAACGATGCGCTGAACGGGGATGGGCGGCTGTTTGAAGAAATCTGCAATTCCGCCGGGGGCACCCGGGAACAGCGGCAGGCGGTGATGGAAGAAATGACCGCCCTGTTTCTGCCTGAGGACGTCACCCTTTCTCAGGCCCTTGCGGGGGAGGTGCGGTAATGGCGTCTTTGCGGGATAAACTGCGTGCTGCATCCGCTCCGCAGAAAAAGCCGGTGAAGCCTGCGCCCCAGGATTGCTATATTCGTCAGCGGCGTATTCCCCTCGCCTGCTTTGATC
This sequence comes from Clostridiales bacterium, assembly GCA_015056265.1. Lineage (GTDB taxonomy): Bacteria > Bacillota > Clostridia > Christensenellales > Aristaeellaceae > RUG563. Next base: position 11,701 of record SVGR01000010.1, on the reverse strand, counting down.
TTCCCGGATGCATATCGGGGGATGCCCTTGCCTTTATGCAGGGAGGCGCGTATCCCGATTGCCGGCGGGAGGATTTTCTTTTTCTGGATACGGAAACCACCGGCCTTTCCCATGGGGCGGGAACGGTGGCCTTTCTGGTTGGCGTTGGGTATTTTGACGCGTCGGATTTTGTGGTGCGGCAGTATCTGATGCGGGATTATGATGAAGAAATGTTCCTGCTTTCCCATGTGGCGGAGGATATGGGCCGCAGCGCCGTTCTTTGCACCTTCAACGGGGCTACGTTTGATTTGCCGCTTCTTCAGGTGCGCTATACTATGCAGAGAATGCAGGAAATGTATGTGCAGCGCCCCCATGTGGATCTTTTGCCCACTGCTCGCAGGGTGTGGAAGCTGAGATTGAAAAAATGCAATCTTTCCTGCCTGGAAGCGGCGGTGCTGGGGCTGGAGCGGGAAGATGATCTGCCCGGCGCTATGGTGCCGGAACGATATTTCCAGTATCTGAAAAGCAAGGAATTTTTTCTGCTGGAAGATATTCTTTCCCACAACGAGCAGGATATTATCTCCCTGGCCCATATTCTCTCCCGGCTTTTGTGCCTTCATGCTGCACCGACGGAGGCGGGCAATCCGGAGGATATCTTCAGCCTGGGCCGGGTATATGAACGCAGGGGAAAGACGGAAGGGGCACGAATGTGCTATCGGGCGGCAGACCGGGGCGGGCTATCCTGCATGGCCCGGGCCCGTATGGCCGACAGTTTTCGAAAAGAAGGGAACTATCTGGAGGCGGCCCGCGTATACGAGCGGATGATTGCTGCTCGACAGGGAGGAATCGGTCCCTACATTGCCATGGCAAAAATTTGTGAGCATAAAAAGAGGGATATTGCTGCTGCCATCGAATATACAAGAAAAGCCATTATTCTTGGGGCGGATGATCCTGCATGCAGGATGGATGAACTGCAAAAGCGGTATCAGCGCCTGATGGGCAAGGCGAGGAGGAAGGATTAATATGGGTTTCATGAACGGTTTTAAGGCCCGCAAGGCCATGATGAAGCATCAGAAGGGCAATATTGAAGAGGCAAAGGCAGATTACAAGGCACTGTACGAAAGCGGCTATATTTCCGCTACCTATTTGATGCCCTATACGGTGCTGTTGCTCCGGGATGGCGGCGAGGAAAACTATAATAAGGTGAAGGAAATTCTCAAGGCCTGCGAAAAGGCGCCGGATCTGACGCAGGACAAGCGTCAGCAGCTGTGGGTCAATTATGCAGTGGCCCAGTATAAGCTGGGAGAGATGGAAAAGGCCATCAATTTGCTGGAAAAAGCCCATCATAAGGGCGCCAACGGCATGATTTACGGGGCGCTGGGTTTCCTCTACATCGAAGCCGGGGATAAGGAAAAGGCCATGGCATATAACATGGAAGCCTATGAATACGACGAAGAGGATGCGGTGCTGCTGGATAATCTGGCCCAGACCTATTACCGCTTGGAAAACAATAAGGAAGAGGCCCGGAAATATTTCGAAAAGGCACATGAATACAAGGAAGGCCAGATTGATACCCTGTATTTCCTTTCCCTCTACGATGAAGAAGAAGGAAAGATCGACGATGCCATCGAAAAGCTGGAAAAGGCGCTGGAGGGCCGTTTTTCTCCTCTGAATTATGCAAACAAGGCACGGGTTGAGGAGAAACTGGCCCAGCTGAAGGCCAAGAAATAACCTGCATTACGTATAAACAGGGCGCATTAGGCCATGCTATTTCCTGAAAAGGAGGAATGTTGCATGGCCTGTTTTTTTCGTGGAATGATCCGGGGGATTGCCCTCATCCTGGTTTTCGCACTGACACCACCCATCGCCCTGGCCCAGCCTTTGGAAGCTCAGCCCCCCATTACGCTCACTGCTCCCAGCGCCATCATGATAGAGGCAGAAACGGGCGCGGTGATCTTTGAAAAAGGCGCTGACGTGCGCAGGCCTGCGGCCTCTATCACCAAGCTGATGACACTATTGATCGTCTATGAGCGGATGGCTGACGGTTCTATTACGCCGGAGGATCGGGTGACGGTTTCCCCCTATGCGGCAGGCCAGACAGGATCCCAGGCCTTTCTGGATGCTCATGCTGTGTATCCGGTGAAGGATCTGCTGAAGGCAACCGTCATCGCCAGCGGTAATGACAGCGCCGTAGCCCTGGCGGAGTATATCGCCGGAACAGAGGAGGGCTTCGTTCGTCTGATGAATGAAAAGGCCCGGACGATGGGACTGGAAAACACCCGATATATGAACTGCACCGGGCTCCCGGCGGAGGGGCAGTACACAACTGCCCGGGATGTAGCGGCCATTTCCCGGGAAATAGCGGGTCATGAAGGGTATTTATTTTATTCTGCTACTTGGCTAGACAGCTTGACTCATCCCTCCGGCCGGGTGACTGATCTGACCAACACAAACCGGCTGGTGCGCTTCTATCAGGACTGTGACGGATTCAAGACCGGATCCACCAACGAGGCCAAATATTGCCTCAGCGCAACGGCGGAGCGGAACGGTATGCGTTTGATTGCGGTGGTGCTCGGGGTGCCCAATAGCCAGACTCGTTTTGACGAGGCCAGGGCGATGATGGATTACGGCTTTGCCACCTACAGCCGCACCCAGGTGGCCGGAGCGGGGGATTTGACCGGGATGCAGGTGCCGGTCACCCTGGGCGCCAGGGATACGGTGGATGCTGCCCTCGGCAGCGGGCTTTCCATGCTGCTCAAAGCAGGACAGGGAAGTCAGCTTTCTTTTGAAGCGAACCTTGTGGAATCGGTACCGGCACCGGTGAAGGCAGGGGATCCGCTGGGTACGGTGCGGGTGCTGCTGAACGGACAGGCGGTGGCGGAGCTGCCGGCGGTAGCGGCCCAGGATGTGGGGCTGCCGGGACTATTAGAGGGCTTTCGGCGGTTGTTTGCCAATTGGAAGTAAAATTTCCGGGTCGAGAGCGGAGATCGTTGCACGGCGCATTTCCCTGTGATACAATGGAAGGGAAATAAAGGAGGCAAGCGCATGCGGCGTTTTTTACTGATCGTAACGGCAATGCTGCTGGTTTTTCCGGCGGCGGCATCCGCCCGGTGGGAACCGTGGGATTGGATTGTGGATGAATCGCTGGAGCGTACGGTTACCGACCGGGATCGAGCCCGGGAGCTGATGCGGGGCATGACGGTGCGGGACAAAGTGTACCAATTGTTCATTGTATCCCCGGAGGCGCTGACCGGCGAGGATCGAATCACGCTCTGGCCGGAGGACGGGGTTTTTTCCCTGTATCCGGTGGGGGGCGTGGCGCTGTACGGGCAGAACATTTTCTCCCAAGAGCAATTAACGGCTCTTTGCGCAGATATTGCGGATGACGCCCGGCAAGCGGGGGCGTATGCCCCTTTCCTGGCCGTAGATGAGGAGGGCGGCAGCGTATCCCGGGTGGCCAATAAGCTGGGGTATCCCCTGGAAATGGCGCCGGGACGGATAGGAAAGCTGCAGGATCCTGCCCTTTCAGAGGCGTCGGGGCGCAGTATCGCCGCGTATCTTCTTCCCCTTGGTATCAATTTGGATTTTGCGCCGGTTGCCGATGTGCTCATCGGGGAGGGAAATGAAATTGGCGATAGAGCTTATGGCAAAGACGCCGATCTGACCGCCAGAATGGCCCTGGCTATGGCATCAGGGCTCAGGGAAGGCGGTATCATTCCCTGCTTCAAGCATTTTCCCGGCCATGGAGCCGCTGTCGGCAGTACCCACAGCGGAGAAGCCATCAGCTCAAGAACGCTGGAGGAAATGCGGCAGAACGATTGGCTGCCCTTCCGCAGGGCCATTGCAGATGGGGCGGAAATGATCATGATCTCCCATCTTACGGCCAAAGAACTGGATGCCAAAGCGCCGTCCTCCCTTTCTTCCGTGATCATTACTGATTATCTGCGGGGAGAATTGGGCTTTGACGGGGTGGTGATCACCGACGCCTTGCGGATGGACGCGATTACGGAAAACTACAACAGCGGCCCGGCGGCCCTGGCGGCCTTCCAGGCGGGGGCGGATATTCTGCTGCTGCCCAATAATCTGGAAAAGGCGGCGGAAGCCATCCTGAAGGCTGTGGAAGCGGGGGACATCCCCATGGAAAGGCTGAATGTGAGCGTAGAACGCATCCTGGCCCTGAAAATTCAGTACGGCATTATCCGTTAAGGCGGATGGTGCCTTTTTTTGATGTACGGATTAAATACAATTTCCATACCGTGGGCAGGCAGGAAAAAAGATATCGGATGCGAATAAACAATGCGTATGTTTTGCGGGGCATTTCCTATGTGGCAGCCCAAAGGAGGAAGAGTATTGAACAAAATTTTGCGAAAAAAGGCGCTGAACCCCACCGTGACGCTGATGGAAGTGGATGCGCCTCTGGTGGCCAAAAAGGCGGAGCCGGGACAATTTATTATTCTGCGTGCCGATGAGGAGGGGGAACGCATTCCTCTCACCATTGCGGATTACGATCGGGAAAAAGGCAGCATCACCATCATTTTCCAGGTGGTGGGCGCCTCCACGGAAGCACTGAATCATTTGAGCGAAGGGGATTTTATCCATGATTTTGTGGGCCCCTTGGGCAGGGCTACACATACCGACGGCTTGAAAAAAGTGGCTGTGGTGGGAGGGGGCGTGGGCTGCGCCATTGCCTATCCTGTGGCGAAAAAACTGCATCAGCTGGGCTGTGAAGTGACGGCCATTGCCGGATTCCGCAATCAGGATCTGGTCATTTTGGAAGAGGAATTTTCCGCTGCCAGCAGCCGCTTTGTGAAAATGAGCGATGACGGCAGCTGGGGTGAAAAGGGATTGGTCACCGACGCCTTGAAAAAACTGATCGAAAGCGGCGAGCAATTTGATCAGGTAATCACCATCGGCCCCCTGATCATGATGAAGTTTGTGTGCCGTTTGACCAAGGAATACGGCATCAAGACGGTAGCCAGTATGAACCCCATTATGATTGATGGAACGGGCATGTGCGGCGGCTGCCGGCTCACGGTGGGTGGCAAAGTAAAATTCGCCTGTGTGGATGGTCCGGAATTTGATGGCCATGAGATTGATTTTGACGAAGCCATCGCTCGCAGCAATACTTACCGCGACTTTGAACGGCATGCCTACGAAGAAACCTGTAATCTGTTCAAGGGGGTAGATTGACATGCCCAATATGGCCATGCAGAAGAATCCCATGCCTTCCCAGACGGCGGAGGAACGGCAGCATAATTTCCTGGAAGTGGCCCTTGGCTATACCGTGGAGCAGGCCATTGATGAGGCCAAGCGCTGTCTGCAGTGTAAAAACAGGCCCTGCGTGGGCGGCTGCCCAGTGAAGGTATACATCCCCGACTTTATCGCTAAAATGGCGGAAGGGGATTTTGAGGGCGCTTATCAGGTGATTGCCAAATCCAGTTCTCTGCCCGCTGTTTGCGGCCGGGTTTGCCCCCAAGAAAGCCAGTGCGAAATGAAATGTGTCCGCGGGATAAAAGGCGAGCCTGTTGCCATTGGCCGGCTGGAGCGCTTCGCTGCCGACTATCACAATGCCAATTGCAAGGAATCTCCTGAAAGGCCCGCATCAAACGGACATAAGGCCGCCGTCATCGGCAGCGGCCCTGCGGGGCTCACCTGCGCCGGGGATCTGGCGAAGATGGGCTATGATGTGACTGTATTTGAGGCCCTGCACCTGGCAGGGGGCGTATTGGTGTATGGCATCCCTGAATTCCGCCTGCCTAAAACCATTGTACAAAAGGAAATCGATACCCTAAAGCAGCTGGGCGTGAAAATTGAGACCAATGTGGTAATTGGCAAGACCATCACCGTGGATGAACTGATGGATGAATACGGTTTTGAGGCGGTGTTCATCGGCTCGGGCGCAGGCTTGCCCAAATTTATGAATATCCCCGGCGAAAATCTGAAGGGTGTGTATTCTGCCAACGAATTCCTCACCCGCATCAATTTGATGAAGGCCTATCAGAAAAAGAGCCATACCCCCATCCAACATGGGCAGAGGGTGGCAGTGGTTGGCGGCGGAAACGTGGCAATGGATGCCGCTCGCTGTGCCCGTCGTTTAGGGGCGGAGGTATATATCATTTACCGCCGCACCGAGGCCGAGCTGCCCGCCCGCAAGGAGGAAGTGGAGCATGCCATGGAAGAAGGCATCATCTTCAAATTCCTTACCAATCCCCTGGAAATCCACGGGGATGGGCAGGGCTGGGTGAAATCCATCCGCTGCCAGAAAATGGCCTTGGGGGAACCGGATGCTTCTGGCCGGCGCCGTCCGGTACCGGTGGAAGGCAGTGAAGAGGATATCGCCATGGACTGCGTGATTATGGCCCTGGGCACTTCCCCCAATCCCCTGATCAAATCCACCACCGAAGGATTGGATACCCAGAAATGGGGCGGCATCATCGCCGATGAACTGACTGGCCAGACCAGTCGGGAAGGGGTATTTGCCGGCGGTGACGCAGTGACCGGTGCTGCTACAGTTATTCTGGCCATGGGCGCCGGCAAGAATGCAGCTGCCGCTATGGATGCATACATCCGGACAAAAACCAAATTGTCCAGATAAATTTTATAGAAACCCATGAAAAATGCTCTGAAGCACGGCCGCTTTGGGGCATTTTTCATATAATTGCGCAAAAAATCTCCATAAAATCAGCATGATTTTTCCTTGAAATCCATCAAAATAGCGATATAATGATGGTATATATCAAGTTTTTAACACCTGGGGAGGGTATGTATATGCTGGAAAGAATCGGAAGGGAAGTTTCTCTGGCCATTATTGGTTACGGCTGCCGCGGACAAACCCAGATGGAAGTGCTGATGAGCATGCCGGATGTAAAAATCGTTGCGGTGTGCGATCGATATGCGGATCGGATGGAAAAGGCTGCTGCCCGGGTGCAGGAAAAACAGGGCCATCTGCCTTTTGCTACGCAGAACGCCCATGAGGCCATTGCTTGTAAAGAGGCCGAGGGCGTGGTTATCATGACGGGATGGGAAACCCATATTCCGTTGGCCATTCATGCCCTCAAATGCGGCAAATATCCTGCGTTGGAGGTGGGCGGCGCCTGCGCTCTTCAGGAATGCTGGGATCTGGTTAACGCCAGCGAGCAGGCAGCTATTCCCGTGATGCTACTGGAAAATTGCTGCTATAATCGGGAAGAAATGGCCTTGCTGCGGATGATCCGCAAGGGCGTATTCGGCGAAGTGGTGCATTGCGAAGGGGCATATTCCCACGATCTGCGGGATGAAATTGGTCTGGGCGATGTGAACCGCCATTACCGCCAGAAGCATTTTCTCTCCCGCAACGGCGAACTGTATCCCACCCATGAATTGGGCCCCATTGCCAAATATCTGCGCCTCAACCGGGGCAACAGGATGGTATCTCTGGTGGCCATGGCCAGCAAGTCTGCCGGTCTTCGTGCTTGGCTGCAGGAAAATCGGCCGGATACGCCTCTCAAGGATGCTCAGGTAAATCAGGGCGATGTGGTTACCACCCTAATCAAATGTGCAAACGGTGAAACCATCTGCCTGACCCACGATTGCACCACCCCCAGGCCCTATTCCCGGGGCGGCGTGATCCGGGGCACCAAAGGGTTGTGGCAGGAGGAAGGACGCTTCATTTATGTCGAGGGGGACGACCGCAACCCCGATCACAAGCCCCACCACTGGGAAAGCGACGCTCCCTTCATGAGGGATTACGAGCATCCCCTTTGGAAGGAATATCAGGAATTTGGCATGCGCGGCGGCCATGGCGGCATGGATTATCTGGTGCTGCGTGCCTATGTGGAAAGTCTGCAGAACGGCACTCCGGCCCCCATCGACGTTTACGATACAGCTGCCTGGATGGCCGTGACCGCCCTTAGTGAAGAATCCATAGCAAAGGGCAGCGTGCCCGTTGCGGTGCCGGATTTTACCCGAGGCCAGTGGATGTATCAGCGGCCGGAGGACGGGGATATCTTTGCCCTGGATGAAGGTACGCATCTGGAATGATCCATGCAGGCGCACCGGGCGGAAGATGCTGCGTTATCGAAAAGGAGAAGGCGAAATGACCGCATTGGACGATCATGAATTGGATGGGTATCGGGCTGAAGCCAAGCAAAGATGGGGCGGAACCGTTGCCTATCAGGTATTTGAAGAAAAAGAAAAAACACGGTCGAAGGCAGAGGGAGAGACTCTGCTTGCCGGAATGGACGCTTTGTTTGAGGCGTTTTCCATTTGCATGAAGGATCATCTTTCGCCGGAGAGTGAAGCAACCCGAAAAATTGTCGAAAAGCTGCAGGCGTATATTTCTCAGCATTTCTATCCCTGCACGGATGAAATCCTGACAGGGCTGGGGCAGATGTATGTGGCAGATGAACGATTTCAGAAAAATATTGACCGGTATGCTCCCGGAACGGCGGCCTATGCCGGGCAGGCCATTGCCGCCTATTGCCGGAAATAATCTGTAGCATCATCTCCCCCCGTTTGTGGCAATCTTTCGACTGTCAAGAGTCCCGGGATACGTCAAAGGGATGTAACGCTTCGATTGTAGCCCGAAGCCCAGGATTTCCCTGACTTTAAGCAACGATCGTAAAATAGACCTTTCAGCTTCAATCTTGGGGCTAAAAGGCCTATTTTTTTCAGAAAAGTGATGCTTCCGAATAAAAATCGGCGTTCGCTTACATTCCGAGGAGTAGATAACGTATATTGGCGTTTATTTCCAAACCGTCAAGTTCTTTTTGAATTAAAGGCTGGATCACTTCACGGCTCTCTCTTGTATGCGGAAGTTCAGATGCTAATGCATTCGCTTTGTCATCCCTTCCGCATTTCAGATATAAAAAGCAAAGCGCGGCGCGCATCGTTGCTTTTTGCTTCTTGTTTGCAGATAGGGGTAATCCACGTTCAATCAGCGCAATGGATTCCTTCGTTTGATCTGCCAGGGCTAAGACCCCTGCAAGGCCCAGAATCATGCCAGGGTCATTTGGATATAGCAATAAAGCGTCTCTATATACTTTTTCCGCCGCGGAATATTCCCCGTCATGCTGAAATACGGAAGCCATTTTGTGGATATTTTGCCGTTTTTCCTGCGCACGGATTGCATCCATTCCAATCAGCAGATCGATACTTGTATCGAGTATATTTGCTAGTGCAGGCAGAAGTGTTATATCAGGATAGCATTCTCCCCGCTCCCATTTTGAAACGCTTTGTGGCGTCAGCCCTAAAAGGCTTGCCACCTCTTCTTGAGTATAGTTTTTCATCATGCGGTATTTTTTGAGATTCTCTGATAAATAAAGCATATTTGCCTCCCTTGGTGTTGAATGAACTTCGAAGCAGGATGAATATATCATAGAAGTATTGCCGTTTCAATAACGCAGTGGTTGATATTGGATCAACTGAAAAAACCATTTTGGCAAAGTAAAAAAGCGTGCCTGCTTTATGGCGGACACGCTTATGTGAAAATAAGTGAATGGAACAGTGAATCTCAGATCAGGGATTTTCCCTCCCATTCCCGAACGGCGGGGACGCCCAGAACGCGGGCGATGGTGGGGGCCAGATCCAGAATGGAAACGCCGTTCAGTTCTTTCCCGGGGGCGAATTCTTTGCCCATGAAGAACATGGGGATGGTCATATCCTCTTTCATATCGGTGCCATGGCCCCGGTCATGGCCGCCGTGATCAGCGGTAACGATAACAGTATATTCATCCTCCGTTTCTTCCACCACACGGCGCACATTGTCAATGGCACAGCGGATGTAATCCAGATATATATCACTCATCCAGCCGTTGTCATGGCCGCCTTTCTCATCCGTTTCCACCATGTAGAGGAAGACAAAATCTGGTCGGCACAGCCGGATATGAGACAGGGCACGATCCGTCAGGATACAATCGGTATGCTCAAAGGCATAGGAATGAATGTATTCTGCAGCGACCAGGGAACCGGGCCGGGCCACATCCCGCAAGGGCTCCCATCCGTAATACATGGCATTTTGCTTGCCGGCGGCAGCCAGCTGCTCAAACAGGCCGTTGAAGCTGTGAACGGGTGGCATATAGGTGTTGGTGCGGGTACCGTGGCGTTCCGGGGGGACGCTATGGAAAAGGGAAAGGTGACAGGGCAGGGTGACAGAAGGAAAAACCGTGTGGGCGGACAGGGTAAAGCAGCCTTTTTCCATCATTTCTTTCACAAAGGGATGGCCGCACTGCATCGCGCCGTCGGGACGCATGCCGTCGATGGAAATCAGGATAACCTTGCTCATAACGTCCTCCCGTTTACAGATTATAGTACCGTTCAAATTCTGCCGGATGGGGGATGGCGGCAATCTGGCGGCATTCTTCCCGCTTGGATTTGATAAAATTATCGATCAGCTCCTTGGGGAAAACATTGCCGGCGGTGAGATAATCGTGATCGGCCTCCAGGGCGGAAAGGGCTTCTTCCAGGGAGGTGGGCAGGTGCTGCAGCTTTTTCTTTTCCTCCTCCGGCAGATGATACAGGTTCATATCGTAGGGACCCCAGCCGTTGGCATGGGGATCGATCTTATTCTTGATGCCGTCAATGCCCGCCATCAGCAGGGCGGCAAAGCAGAAATACGGATTGCAGGTGGCATCGGGATTGCGGATTTCAAAGCGCCTGAGATGGGGCGTTTTTGCGTAAGCGGGGATACGGATGACAGCGCTGCGGTTGGATGTGGCATAGCCCACGGTAACGGGGGCCTCAAAGCCGGGCACCAGGCGTTTGAAGGAATTGGTGCTGGGATTGGAAAGGGCGCAAAGGGATCCGATATGCTTGAGCAATCCGCCCATAAAGTAATGGGCTGTTTCACTCAGGTGGGAATACCCGTTATCGTCGGAGAAAACGGGCTGTCCATCTTTCAGCAGCAGCATATGCACATGCATGCCGTTACCGGCCTCAGAATAGACGGGCTTGGGCATGAGGGTGGCGGTTTTTCCGTGTTTGAGGGCAGTATTGCGGATGATGTATTTGATCATCATAGCGGCGTCCGCCATCTTGGACATCTGGCCCAGCTGGGGTTCGATTTCAAACTGGCCGGAGGCGCCCACTTCGGGATGATGATACTTGATGGGGATGCCTGCCTCTTCCATCAGCATGCACATTTCGCTGCGGCATTCGAAGGTGGGATCGAAGGGCTTGGCAATATGATAATTCTTTTGCTTGGGCACCACGCAGCCTTTGCCTTCGGTATCGCTGTTCCAATAGGACTGGTTTACGTCCAGATGCACCCCGATCTGATTGGGCTGCACCTGCCAGCCCACCTGATCAAAGAGGTGAAATTCAAATTCGGGCAGCACCAGCATGGTATCGGCGATGCCGCTGTCCTTCATATACTGCTCCGCCGCCAGTACGATGTTGCGGGGATACTGGCTAAGGGGGCGGTTGCAGGGAGAATCGATGATCATGGCGTTACCCGTCATGGACAGGGTGGGCACCTGGCAGAAGGGATCAATGACAGCGGTATCGGGATCGGGAATGAATACCATATCGCTCTTTTCCACCACGGCATAGCCGTAATTTGAGGCGTCAAAACCGATACCCTCTGTCAGGGTAGATTCAGAAAAATGCCGGGCGGGGATGGTGACGTGGCGGTACTGGCCAGCAATATCCACCATTTTGAAATCGATCATTTCAATATGCTTCTCTTGGATGAGGTTAAGAATATCCTGCACGGTCTTCGGCATACAATCGCTCCTTCAATATGATA
>SVGR01000135.1 GCA_015056265.1 Clostridiales bacterium | reverse complement strand
TCTATTTTATTGTGGATCATAAGCACAACATACAGCCTGCCAGTTAGCTTTTCGTCCTTTTTCACTTCAAACATAACGGGATGCAAAACAGAACCTGTTGGTGTGCCATGCACATCCCGGCGGACAGATGGAACAGAAGCGCATCGGATCGCTCTGTCAAAAGTTCACACAACTGAGTGGCTTCTCCCTTGGCGTTGCAAATGATCAGCAGACTGCGCAGCTTTCCGGGAAAGATACGGCAGCTTTGTTATCCTGAATGCCTGCGCGTTTTTTGGCAATTCCGCTTACACTGGTCAGTCAAGGAAATCTTCCCTTAATTGCACATTAAAATCCCGTGCGATGGCCCTGAGTTCATCATCCTGGATGGTGGAAAGTTCCGGAAGGCCGGTGGATTTTTGCAGCACCCAGATTTGGGCAGCCTTTTCAATGGTGTGCATCAGGCCGAAGGTGATATCGAAATCCGGACCGGAGGCAAAAAGCCCGTGATGAGCCCAGACAGCGGCATCAAATTCCTCCATTTTTTTGCAGGTAGCCAGGGCGATATCCGCGCCGCCGGGCACCATCCAGGGCACCACGCCCACACCGCCGGGGAATACCACCGGACATTCCGTGGCGCTTTTCCAAAGGGCCCGGGTAAAATCCCGGTCAGTGAGGGGCAAAACATAGGTCATGGCGATGATATTGGCAGGATGTGCGTGATAAATTACCCGATACCGGCCGCCTGTGGCCTTAGCCCGGACGCAATGATTCATATAATGGCTTGGAAACTCGCTGGTGGGCCTGCCGCCTCCCACAAGCCCCCAGACGATGCGGTAGCTATCGCCCCTTTCATTGATTTCAACCACGCAGACAGAATCCTCTGGATCGGTGATCACATTGCGGAAGAATTTTCCGCTGCCGGTTGCAATGAAGTATTCCCCGGCCAAATTCTCGCCCGTTACGCCCATTTCGACCCAAGGCCGGGGCGTTTCATTGAAAAAAGGCTTCATATCAGCCACTTCTTGTGCTTTCAGCCGATAGGTCAGGTTGCCGCCGTTGCGCTCATGCCAGCCCTGCTGCCAGCCGTCATCGGCCATACGGATATATTTTTTTACAATATCGATATCCAGCATGTTCATTTTTCTTTGTCCTCCATGTGCAAGCGATTTTTTATCCCCGTTTGGACTGTATTTCCCGTTCATATTCCATTACCAGCGCAAACCATTCCCCATCCTGAGGTTTTCCGCAGCGGCGACAGTATTCATTCCAGATTTCGCCGAAGGGCAAGGTCTTCATTTCTTCCTGCTGCACCAGCAGTGCAGTGAATTGATCACTTTCCTGCATGTTTTTCAGCTGCTCCATGGGGGCCAGCAACGCCATCAACAGCGCCTTTTGCACATTGCGGAAGCCCAGTACCCAGGCAGCCACCCGGTTAATGGAGGCGTCAAAATAATCCAAGGCCATATGCACCCTGCCATCCAGGCCGCCGCAACGCACAATCTCCTTGCAGATTTCCTTCGTTTCATCATCCAGCAGCACCACGTGATCGCTGTCCCAGCGAATGGGCCGGGTGATATGCAAAGCAATTTCAGGGAAAAAGGCAAGCAACGCAGGAATCTTATCGGATACCATTTCGGTAGGATGATAATGACCATTATCCATCAAAGGGATGCACTTTCCGGGATGCATGGCGGCATAACAAAGGGCCCATTCAGCGCTGCCCACGGTATAAGCCTCCACGCCGATGCCGAATACCTTGGATTCTACGCAGGGCTTAACCTTCTCAAAATCAAAAGGCTCGGAAAGGATCTGATCCATAGCGTCCTGATAGCGCTGCCGGGGTCCCAGCCGATCGGCAGGAATATCCTTATAGCCGTCCCCCGTCCAGATGTTCATGATACAGGGCTGACCCAATTCCTCCGCCAGATACTGCGATATGCGGATGCATGCCTTGCCATGATCAATCCAGAAGCGCCTGGTTTCCTCCTGTGGAGAAGAGAGCGTAAGAGGATCACACTTTGGGTGGGAGAAAAAGGTTGGGTTGAAGTCGCAGCCCAGGCCGCGCTTCTTGCAGAAATGCACCCATTTTTCAAAGTGCCTGGGCTCCAGTTTATCGCGGTCAACCCACCCGCCGTTCTCCTCATCGAAGATTGCGTAGCAAGCATGCAGGTTCATTTTCGGCGTGCCAGGGCACATGGACATTGCCATGTCCAGATCGGCCATCAGTTCTTCCGGGGTACGGGCCCGGCCGGGATAGTTACCGGTGGTCTGAATACCGCCGGTGAGGGGCGCACTGGGATCGCCGTCGAAGCCCCGCACGTCATCCCCCTGCCAGCAGTGCAGAGAGATGGGCACCTTTGCCAGCTTGTCCATGGCGGCCTCCACATCAATACCCAGGGCCTCGTAACGGGCCTTTGCCTGTTCATAAAAAGTCATGTTGGTCATTCCTCTCTGTATAGCCTTTTGATTTCGGCATATATTCTTTGATCTCAAAGCTGCCGGGGAGCGCCGCGCGGAATGCAGCCAAATCGGCAAACGCACCGTCTGCGATCATCTGAGCGGCCAGGTTGCCAAGGGCCGTACCCTCGGTAGGACCTGCATACACCGGCAGGCCGGTTATGTCAGCGGTCATCTGGTTGAGCACAATATTCGCACTGCCGCCGCCAACGATGTTGACGCTGGTGAAGGTTTTGCCGGTGATTGCGCTCATTTCCCTGATAGACTTGGCATAGCACACCGCCAGGCCCATGGTCACTGCGCGGAGGATATCCGCCAGACAGGCGGGGGCGGGGGCGCCGGCGTCGCGCAGGGCCGCCTTGACTTCCTCTAGCATGCTCTCGGGTGCCAGAAAGCGGTTGTCTGCTGCATCAATATACGCAGGATAGAATGAATTGCGCGCCATTTCCGCCATTTCGGCAAAGGTATGGGCCTTACCAATCTCCTTATGAATGCGTTGCAGCATCCACATGCCCATGATATTCTTGAGAAAGCGGATTGTACCGCCAAAGCCGCCCTCATTGGTGAAACCGGCATTGAGTGCGTCCTCGCCGGTGATGGGGGCAGGCAATTCCGTGCCCAGCAAACTCCATGTGCCGGAGGATAGAAATGCCGCGCCGTCATCCCTGGCAGGGACGGCCATATAGGCGCTGCCGGTATCGTGCGTAGCAGGAAGAATCACGACGGACTGATAGCCGATCTTTGCAGCAATTCTCTCCGTCAGTGCACCCAGAACAGTACCGGGCTTCACCATGGGGGTACCAAACCAGCTGTCCGGGATGCCCGCCGCTGCACGGATCGTCTCCGACCAGGTGCCGGATTCCGCGTTGCACAGTGCGCCTGTGGTGCAATTGGTCCATTCATGGGCCTTTTTGCCGGTGAGGATGTAAGACAGGTACTCCGGCATCATCAGGAAATCAGCGGCTTCCACGGCATACTCAGGATGCTCTTTCACAACGGCCATCATCTGGTACACAGTATTGAAGGGCTGCTTGGCGATGCCGCACAAGCCGAAATGGCAGCGGAAGGGCATGACTTTCTCCAGTTCGGCATCCATGCCGTCCGTGCGGCTGTCGCGATAAGCTACCGCGTCCCCCAGACGCTTACCCTCCTTATCCAGAAAAACAAAATCCACACCCCAGGTGTCAATCCCAATACAGGCAGGCTGCCAGCCCTGTTCTTTAGCGGCCTTGAGCCCTAAAACCACATGGGTTTCGAGCGCCTCAATATCCCAGCAAAGGTGGCCGTTCTTCATGATTGCGTCGTTGGGAAAGCGGTAGACCTCCCTTGTCTCGATCTTCCCCTTTTCCAGCCAGGCGACTATATGCCGCCCACTGGAGGCGCCAATGTCAATTGCAAGATATGTTTTCATTTTTCATCACTCCATCAGGAAAGTGCGCTTCATCTCGGGCAGTGAGGGCGCTGAATTCCCTTCCCCCTTCGGCACGTTTGCATCATCTGCATATTCACCCTTATCCGCACCGGTGATGCCAGCCCGTACCTTCTCGGCCCCTTGAGCGCCATGCTCGCATTCGCAGAAACGAAAGCGTAGGATGCCGTTATATCAGACTGTATAATTCCCAAGGCCTTCGGATTGAAGCAATTCTGCTATTTCCGGTTAGATCTCACCATCCATACTGCTCACGAGGCAATCGGGAAACATCACACTGCTTAGTGTACCACAGGGAATATACAACATTAACCGCATAGACAATACTGTATCCTTCAGCAATACATGATTTTCACCTTCACCGATTCGTCCGACAATGCAGTAGCGACCGCGTAATCCACAATACGCATCTTCAAACGTTTGTTAAGTTGTCTCCTACATCTATGATAGCAAATTGTTATGAAGATTGCAATATCACAAAAATCAT
The DNA here is from genome assembly GCA_015056265.1 of Clostridiales bacterium. Taxonomy (GTDB): domain Bacteria; phylum Bacillota; class Clostridia; order Christensenellales; family Aristaeellaceae; genus RUG563. The sequence goes on along the minus strand of SVGR01000135.1, from coordinate 667 downwards.
GAATTGAGTGACTTAAGCCAAACTGGCGCCCAATCGGCATATTTGTAAAAACTAAAAAACCCAGAAACCATTGCGATTTCTGGGTTTTGAAGTATTGGACTGATAGATCAGCGCTTGGAGAACTGAGGCGCACGACGGGCAGCCTTCAGGCCGTACTCTATTTTGGAACACCCCATCTTACCTATCATTTCACAACGAGATTTGACTGCATATCCATTCGTTCTGCTGTATGTTATACATTCCGGCCTGTCCTATGCCCACGCGGAGGGCAGGCCATTTTCAGGCAGTCCGTCTCTGCACCACCTTATAGGTAGCTGAGAAATCCACAACATGCAATCGGTTTTATGCCTCCCCCGCCTCATCAGCGACGGCCTTCCATTCTTCCTCGGACATACCCAGCATCTCACGCAAGGCATTGTTCACAAGGCCATTTACAGATTCTCCGCGTTCTTTTGCATACGCATCAATGGCAGCTTTTCTTCCCTTGGGCACACGAATCGGCAGCTGATCGTATGCCTTTGCATTGTATCTGTTCTTCACCGCACTGGACGTTTTACCCATGAAATCGCCTCCTTTGTCATCTTCCATTATACAGCAGCGATCATACTGATATAAGTATGCTATAATCTAATCACTGGTTGAGCCTGAGCCAACCGAATGAAAAGGA
>SVGR01000134.1 GCA_015056265.1 Clostridiales bacterium | reverse complement strand
TCGGCCAGGTTAGCGCCCTTGCCGCCCAGCAGTTCACGCATGGAGGCGTCGCCTTCTTTGAACAGGTACACATACTTCTTTGCCATTACCTATGTTCTCCTTTCGGAATTGGATTAACGTATTTGGGAAAGATGCGCATACAACAGAAAGATCCGCTTCCACGCATCCGATTGATTATACTATGTTTTTTTGCAATTGACAAGGGCCGGAAGGAAAATTTCCAGGGAAAGTTGCGCATTTCCGGATATTTTTCGTCGGATTGCTCCCCCTTCCGGGCATAAATTCCAGCTGAACGCCGTAGAATGCAGCGGGGGTGAATGATATGGAAAAGAATGCAGCAGCCCAGCCCGCCGCCCGCAAGGCCCATTCCCTGGCCCTGGAAAACAGGCAGAAAGCGGCGCTGACAGGGGTGAGCGAAGTGTTGGCCTTTGATGAAAATCAGGTGATCCTCATGACCGACAGCGGGGAAATCGCCCTGACGGGGGACAATCTGCACGTGACAAAACTGATGCTGGAGGAGGGGCAGCTCACCGTAGAGGGGCGGCTGGACAGTATTTTCTATACCCAGAAAAGCCCCCGGCGGGGCCTGTTCCGCCGGAAAAACCAATGATTTTTTTCGAAACCGGGGGCCAAAGCACCCTTTTTTTGCACCTGCTCCTGGCAGGGATGGGCGCGGGGGTGCTGTACGATCTGTGCACACCCCTGCGATTGCGGTTGCCCGCATGGCTCTGCCCGGCGGCGGACGGGGCATGGGCCCTGGCGGCCCTGACACTATGCACATTGGCCATGGCTCAGGGCGGAGAGGGGCGCATGCGGCTTTTCAGCCTGCTGGGAGCGGGCTGCGGCGGTGCGATCTACGCTCTGGGACTGCGCCGCATCCTTCGTTGGCTGTTCCGAAAAGCAGCGGCATGGCGAAATAGAGCCCTCCCCCAAGGCGGAATAGATAAAGGAGCGGAATAACCGCTCCTTTTTTGTTTTGTTTGTCAGCCGTTGCCCAGCATATCCAGCTCGCTGTGCAGAATATCCCCGGTTTCAGCGTCGATGGTAACCCAGATTCGGGTGTTGAAATCGCCTCCCAGTTCATGGAACTGGATGGTCCAGGTGGGGCGGCCTTCGTTGCGCCAGCTGGTATCCCACAGAGACAGGGATACAGCCAGGGAATCCAGCCACGACTGATGCATTTTTTCCTGATGGCACAGGTGCGCCGCTTCCTGCAAGGCGATTTTTCGGATTTCCTCTTCCCCGGGGAAGCCCTCTGGGATCAGGATCAGGTGCTCCGCCCCATCCGTTTCCGTATCAAACTGATGATACATAAAGTACAGCGCCTTGATATCGCTGGGCCAGAACATATTCACATCACAGCCCTGAATATCCTGCCGGTACATATCTTCCCATTCCCTGAACTTTTCATCAATATTGCTGAAGTTGGCGCCGTTTTCCGCCATGGCTGCCTCCAGCCGATCCCAGTATTCTTTTTCGAACTGATCGCTGTCCCAGAACCAGGGGGTACCGTCTGCCTGAGGCGCAGGCGTTGGCGCGGGAGTGGGGGCGTTGGGGCGGAGCCAGCCGCCCTCCCAGTTGTTGGAAAGCTGTTCCACCGCGCCGGTTTTTGCATTCACATACACTTCACCGATGGGCATTCCATCTTCACCAAACAGGCTGATTTCCCAGGCGTTCATGCCATCATAGGGCTGATTGAACCAGTAGGTAACGCCGCAAACCACCTTTTCCATCTGAGCGCCATTGGCGGCAATCAGATCCTGATATGCCTCTTTGAAGGCCCGGCGGGAAATGGAAACGGCCAATTCCTGGGTGATATCATTTTCCTGCGGCAGTCCGGGGAGAGCGGTGATTTCATCAGGATAAATGCCGTGCCAGATGTAATCGATGCACTGTGCCTCCAGGGGCCAGAATTCCTTATCCCCGCCGTAGAGGACATGCCACTGATTCATCAGATCGCTGGCAGTATCGCTGTTATAGCCCACCTGATCCAGCTTTTCCCAGTACCAGTCCGGGGCGATATCGCTGTACCAGATGGGGGGCAGGCCGTCAGGCCGAGGGGTGACCTGGGGAATGATCGGGTCATACTGGCTGATTTTTTCCGGTTTATGCTGCTCCCAGTAGCTTTCCGTCACCATCTCCCGCCAGGAGGTAGTATACTCAAAGCTGGTATCGCATACATAAACCTCCCCGGTGCGTCCGTCCATTTCCACATAAGCATTGCCCATGCGGTTTTCACCCCGGTTCAGCTTGAGGGTTACCTTCCATACCGGGCCCTTTTCCCCTTCCATGGCGATGGCCAGGATAGAATCCTCATATCCAGGCTGGATTTCAAATCCTTCGCAGGCTTTCCGGGCGATTTCCTTGGCTGCATCCTCCGATATCATGGTTTCATCCGGGGTCAGATAGGTCTGATACAGGGCGTGGGCCTCCCGGGGAAGGATGGAATCCATGCCCTCGTTGTCCACCCGATATTGCAGGGCTTTCTGAAACTCCTGCAGCCTTTCCGTATTCCAGACCGAGCCGCCGTAGCCGTCTTCATAGGCCCAGGCAAAGCGATCGGAAATGAAATATCCCTTCATGTCCGCGGCGCTGCTGTAAATGCCGCCGATGCATCGGGTGGATTTGACGGCGCCATCCTGGGAAAGGGTAATGAAATACACGTTATCCCTGGGATCTTTGGCCTCATAATCGAAATACCATTCCCGGGTGGTCAGATAGGGATTGATGATCTGCTGGGTATAGGTCATATGCCGCTGGAAGAGATCGGGATCATTGATATCCTTTTCCTCCCCATAGGTTTCCCGGATATGATTTACGACGATTGCGATAGCTTGCTCCTGAGTAAGGTCCCCTTCCCCCGGCACCAGGTTATGGATGTATCCATCCCCCTGGCCGCAGGCCTCCATGGTTACCTCATACCAGTGCTGCACCTCCAGGGGCCAGGAGGAGGGATAGAAGCCGTATTCGGTCTTGACGAACAGGCGCATCAATTCCTCTTTGTATTCCCATGCCCCATGGCCCTTCAGCCGGTCTACGATATGCTCCGGCAGATGAATGCCGTATTTTTCCGCTTCATCCAGGATGAACTGCACTTCTTCTTCCGTAAAGCGATCGGATTCCATATCCACTTTCGCCATGGGGGCCATCACCTGATCCACAAAATCCTTGCCCCCCAGGATCACGGCCGCCAGGGCGCTGACGGCAAGAAGCATCAAAATCAGGGCGAATACCAGCCCTACTGACAGTTTTCTTTTCATTACAGGCGTTTCCTTTCTTTGAACGGGAAGATTTGCGATCAGATGCCGCATGTCCTGTTCAAAATCCTGAGGGATGGAAGGAAGGACGGCCTGGATGATTTCCTGATTGATCTTGACGGGCCGCTTCATTCAAACATCACCTCCCGATCCAGTAGTTTGCGAAGGGCCTTCCGGGCCCGATGGAGCCTGTTTTTGAAGGTGGTTACCGGTATGGAAAGGGCCATGGCCCCTTCCTTTTCCGAGGCGCCCTGCAGATATTTCAGCAGCAGAGGCAGCCTCAATTCTTCCGGAAGGGTACGGATGGCATCGTACAGATCCCTGTAATCCGGGGGAGTTACCGCCGCGTCCGGAAACTGCTCCACGGGGAATACCCGCATCCTTCTTCTTTGGATGTTTCGGCATTCGTTGATGAGGATGCGGTTTAAATACCACTTGAACATCCCCGGCTTTGCCGCCTCTTTCTTTTCCCAGCCTTTGAGCAGCGCCTGCTGCACTGCATCCCGGGCGTCTGCGTCGTTATGCAGGATGCCCATGGCCATTTTATACAGCATGGGCAGCAGTTCGTTTGCCACCCGCTCATATTCCTCCCGATCAGCCAAGGAGAAAACCTCCCTTCAAGAAACCGTGTAAAAAGTACTCTCTACACATAAAAGACGAATTAACGGGCGTTTCGTTTCACTGTATGGAAAAAATTTTCCTGGCAGAAGGATTTTTTTGCTGCTTTCAGGGATTTACGGGGCCTTTGCCGTTGCGAAATAAATGCCGGTATGATATGATAAGATGTATTTTTATATAATTGGGAGGAATGGCTGTTTATGGATATGAAGCAGCGTATTGCTGATTTGGTAAAAGAAATGCTGGGGACGGCTTATCCGGAGGCCCAGGGCCTGCCGGAGGATATTGCTTCCCTGCTGGAAGTACCCCCGGAAAAGAGCATGGGGGATTATGCCTTCCCCTGTTTTAAGCTTTCCAAGGCTTTGCGGATGGGCCCGCCCATGATCGCAAAGAAATTATCTGAATCCCTGGATAAGCCTGAAGTTGCCCGGGTAGAATGCGTGGGCGGATATCTGAATTTCTTTGTGAACCGGGAAAATTTTGCCCGGGAGCTGCTTTCCGCCATCATGGCCGCCCCCGAAAAATGGGGCAGCAGTGAAGAGGGCAAGGGTAAGACCGTGTGCCTGGATTATTCCTCCATCAATATTGCCAAGCGGTTCCATCTGGGCCATCTTTCCACCACCGTGATCGGCAACGCCTTGAAGCGCATCTATGATTTCCAGGGCTGGAAGACGGTGGGCATCAATCATCTGGGGGACTGGGGCACCCAGTTTGGCAAGATGATCTGCGCCTACAAAAAGTGGGGCGTGAAGGAAGCCGTGGAGCAGGGCGGCGTGGACGAAATGACCCGCCTGTATGTACGCTTCCATGAAGAAGCGGAAAAGGACCCCGCCATCGAGGATGAAGGCCGGGCCTGGTTCAAGAAAATTGAAGACGGGGATGAAGAAGCCCTGTCCATTTTCCAGTGGTTCAAGGAAGTGACCCTGCGGGACGCCATGAAGGTCTACGATCTGCTGGGCGTTTCCTTTGACAGCTATGCCGGGGAAAGCTTCTATGTGGATAAGACCGATCGGGTTGTGAACGAACTGAAGGATAAGAACCTGCTGGTGGAATCCGACGGCGCCCTGATCGTGGATCTGGAAGAGGATAAGATGCCCCCCTGCATCGTCATCAAGAGCGACGGCACCACCATCTATGCCACCCGGGATCTGGCCGCCATCTTTTATCGCAAGGATACCTACAA
>SVGR01000133.1 GCA_015056265.1 Clostridiales bacterium | reverse complement strand
ATCTTGATTACTACAACCACCGCAGGATTAAGGCAAAACTCAAGGGCTTGCCTCCTGCTCTTCACAGATCGCATGCCCTTGTTGCTTAGGTCTTTTTCTTCTGTCTAACTTTTGGGGGTCACTTCATAACGCAGCTGCTTTTTTTATTTCACTTTCTTACAGCAATACGATTCCTGCTTTTTCGCATACCTCATGGGTATGAGGATCCCAGTAAGAGGATTGCACTTCGCCGATATGGGCTTTGCCCAGCAGCAGCATGCACATCCGGCTTTGGCCGATGCCGCCGCCGATGGTGAAGGGAAGCTCTCCCTTCAGCAGCGCCTGATGAAAGGGCAGATTCCTCCGCTCTTCCTTGCCGGAAAGAATCAATTGCCGCTCCAGGGATTCGGGGGATACCCGCACACCCATGGAGGAAATCTCCATGGCGCAGCCCAACACCTCATCCCAGAACATGATATCGCCGTTCATTTCCCAATCGTCATAGTCGGGGGCCCGGCCGTCGTGGGGCTTGCCGGATTTCAGCTTGCCGCCGATTTTCAGGATGCCCACGGTCTTATGCTCTTTGACGAAAAGATTTTCCCGCTCCTTGCCCGATTTATCGGGATAAAGATCCTCCAGTTCCTGGGTGGTGACGAAGGTGATATCCCGTTTGAGGATAACCGGCACCTGGGGGTATTCCCACTTGAGCAGATCCAGCGTCACGCAGATAGCAGTAACAATGCGCTGCATGGCGTCTTTCAAGGTGTCCAGGGTGCGATCCTTTTCATCGATTACCTTTTCCCAATCCCACTGGTCCACATAGACGGAATGCAGATTATCCAGCGTTTCATCCCTGCGGATGGCGTTCATATCGGTATAGATGCCCTCGCCCACGGGAAAATGATACCTTTTCAGGGCATAGCGCTTCCATTTGGCCAGGGAATGCACCACCTGGGCCTCATCACCGGTCTCCAGCACGTCAAAGGATACGGGCCGCTCCACCCCGCTCAGATCGTCATTGAGGCCGCTGCTTCCATCCACAAACAGGGGAGCGGAAACACGCTTCAGATGCAGGGCGTGGGACAGATTGCTCTGGAAAGTCTTTTTGATGAGAGAGATGGCCTCCTGGGTTTCATAAAGGGAAAGGCAGGGCTTGTAACCCGCCGGAACGATCACATGGCTCATAGGGCATGCCTCCCGGATTTTTCTACAAAGAAAAGCATAACAAGGAAGCATTTTTTTGTCAATCAGGAAAGTGTACAAATTTCGATTTTTATCCTTTCAGGTCAACAAACCGGCCACTGCCACGCCGGTCAGATACGAAAGCATGGCGCAGGGCAGGATATGACGGGATTTACGCACGCCCGCAGCCCCCAGATACAAAGCGCAGGTGTAAAACACCGTCTCCCCCGCCCCCGCCACTACACTGGCGTATATCCCGGCCGGACTGTCGGGGCCGTAAGCGGAAAAAATGGACTGCAGCATGGCATTGGATCCCGATCCGGATAACGGCCGCAGCAGCACAAGAGGCGCCGCCTCCTGCGGGATACCCAACCCGGAAAATATGGGGGAAAGCCATCGGCAGAGGGCATCCATCAGCCCCGACGCCGCCAATCCCTGCACCCCGCACAGCATGGTGATCAGCGCCGGCAAAATGCCAGCCGCCGTGCGCAGTCCCTCCTTGGCCCCCTCCAGAAACGCATCATACAGGGGCACCCGTCTCCAGGCCCCAATCAGCAAACAAAAAAGCACAAAGAGCGGAAGAATCAGGCTCATGGCCGCTTCTCCATCAGCTTGCAGCTGATAATGCCCACCGCCGTGGCCGCTAGGGAGGCAATCAGCGTTGGCGCCAGAATGCCACCCGGATCCGCCGATCCCGCCGCCGTCCGCAGAGCGATCACCCCGGTGGGGATCAGCTGCACAGAAGAACAATTAATCACCAGAAACAGGCACAGGGCATTGCCCGCCCGAGGCTTGCCCCCCAGCCGTCTGGCCGCTTCCAGCCCCATGGGCGTGGCCGCATTGCCCATCCCCAGCATGTTGGCCGACAGATTCATGGCCATGTATGCCATGGCCTCCTCCCCTGCTTCGCCCCCCGTCAGCCGCCGAAGCAGCGGCCGCCAGAGCCGTGCCAGGGCCTGCATCCCCCCGGCCCGTTCCAAAATACCCATCAGCCCGCAAAAAAAGGCAAAGCCTCCAGCCATGGAAAGCACCGTCAGGACGGCATCCCCTGCCCCTGACAGCATGGCAGATACCACCTCTGTTCCCTTGCCCTGCACCAATCCAAAAAGCAATCCTGCCCCCATCATGATCCCAAAGACAATCTGCAGCATCCTGGTTTTCCCCCTTTCCCCTGTATGATTAGTATAATCTGTAAATAATTTTTTCTTCATCCTGCCTTTTTGGCAAATATCCCCTTGACATATCTTAGCGCCAATTGTAAAATAAACACGACTTTTGCAATTACTATTATTTTTGAGGAGGAGAATACAATGAAATCTACTGGCGTTGTGCGCAAGCTGGATGATCTGGGCCGCATTGTGATTCCCATTGAACTGCGCAGGACCATGGATATCGCCCTGCGGGATACCCTGGAAATTTTCGTCGAAGACGATAAGATCATCCTCAAGAAGTATCATCCTGCCTGCATTTTCTGCAATGATGCCCGGGATGTGCTCCATTATAAGGATAAGCTCATCTGCAAGCGCTGCCTGGAACAGCTCAAAAAGGATATTTAATCGTCCATCAATCAGGATAAAAGCTGCGGCCCATGTGCTGCGGCTTTTTAATTTGTATACGTCCCTGCCGGCAGATATACCCTGCCCGCGGGGCTTTTTTGTTGGCGTCATTTCGTGGTTTCTTGCGCATTCAATCGACGTCGCCTCCGCCCTCCGGCCCCTATACTACCTTCCGGAGGCGGGCCTTATGCAAATACCGGGCGAAGTATTTTTCCTGATGAACGGATGGATGGATTTTCTGTGCCTTATGCTGGCCGCCGGGATAGGAAAACGCCGGCTGCCCCCTGGAAGAGGGATGGTAGCCGCCCTCTTCGGAGCGCTATACAGCCTGATCGCCCTGGCTGCCGGCCCCTGGGCAAGTGGATGGGCAGCGCTGGTTATTTCCGCCCAGATCATGGGCTGTATCGCCTTTGGCCGGTCGCTTCCCTGGTGCGGGGCGGCCATCGTGGCGGCGGGGCTGATCCTACATGGCGCCATGGATTTCCTGCTCCAGCGGGGATGGCACGGTTTGACGGCTCTGGGAGGCGTATCCCTGCTGGCAATAGGGATGGGCCTGCTGCTGAACAGGCTGCATCCCCGGGGGCGGGGGGAATATGCCCTTCATATTCGCTGGCAGGGGCGCAAAGCCCATTTTCCCGCCTTCCGGGACAGCGGTAATCTGCTCAGGGACAGCATCACGGGCCTTCCGGTGGTGCTGCTCTCTGTAAAAGCAGCCAAAGCATTACTGCCTCCCCGGGCCAATCCAAATGATCTATCCACCCTGCCAGCCGGCTGGCGGCTGATCCGTATGGAAACGGCGGCGGGCTGCCGGACGGTGATGTGTTTGCATCCCCACGAAATGATCATCACCCGCGGAAAACGCGCATGGCATACGGATGGGCTGGTGGCCCTTTCAGAATTTTCGGAATGCCGGGCGCTGCTACCCGACGCCCTGTTCATGGATGAAAAGGAGGAATATCATGCAAGCATTTGAACTGCGCAAATGGATGGCCCTTTTCTTCGCCCGGCTGCGGGGCGGCAGCGTGCACTACATCGGCGGCGCCGATCCCCTTCCCCAGCCCCTGGATTATGAGGAGGAATTGCGGCTGGTAGCCATGCTCCCCCAGGATGACGGGCAGGTACGGTCCATCCTGATTGAAAGGAATCTGCGGTTGGTAGTGTTCATCGCCAGAAAATTTGAAAATACCGGCGTGGGTATGGAGGATCTGATTTCCATCGGCACCATCGGCCTGATCAAGGCAGTAAATACTTTCAATCCTGAAAAGAAAATCAAACTGGCAACCTATGCCTCCCGATGTATCGAAAATGAAGTGCTCATGTATCTGCGCCACAACAGCCGCCTGCGGTGCGAGGTATCCCTGGATGAGCCGCTGCGCACCGATTGGGACGGCAACGAGCTGCTGCTGTCCGATGTGCTGGGTACGGAAAGCGATCTGGTATGCCGGAACATTGAAGCAGATGCAGAGCGGCAGATGCTGGGCGCAGCGCTGGCCCGGCTGGCCCCCCGGGAACAGAAAATCATGCGGATGCGCTTCGGCCTGGGCGGAGGCCGGGAAATGACCCAGAAGGAAGTGGCCGACGCCCTGGGCATTTCCCAATCCTATATCTCCCGGCTGGAAAAACGCATTCTTTCCCGGCTGCAATCCGATCTGATCCGCGCTTCCTCCTGACCGGCGATATCCAACCAGATTCCACAAACACAGAAAAATTGAAAAAAATCAAAAAAAAATTGAAAAAACCTATTGACAGATACGGGGCAATTGTGTATAATGCATATCGTCGCTTGTGTGACACAGCGATGAGAGACCTTCGGGGTGTAGCGCAGTCTGGTAGCGCACGTGCTTTGGGAGCATGGGGCCGGGGGTTCGAATCCCTTCACCCCGACCATTTTCCCCAAACGGCGAAGGGTACATTCTCAAACGTGGCCCCGTGGTCAAGCGGCCTAAGACACCGCCCTTTCACGGCGGTAACCCGGGTTCGAGTCCCGGCGGGGTCACCATTCTTTCTTCATCCAGCATGGTGGATGCGGATCGCCCTTGGGCCTTTAGCTCAGTTGGTCAGAGCGGCCGGCTCATAACCGGTTGGTCCGGGGTTCAAGTCCCTGAAGGCCCACCATCACACGGCCCGGTAGTTCAGTCGGTTTAGAATGCCAGCCTGTCACGCTGGAGGTCGAGGGTTCGAGCCCCTTCCGGGTCGCCATTTTTTCTCTATCGATTGGGCAAAACGCTGGTGTAGCTCAATTGGCAGAGCAGCTGATTTGTAATCAGCAGGTTGCGGGTTCAAGTCCCTTCACCAGCTCCACTCCCCCACTGGGGAAAGCATCTTTACAATTGTTATTCATGGGTAGGTTCCCGAGTGGCCAAAGGGAGCAGACTGTAAATCTGCCGTCACCGACTTCGGTGGTTCGAATCCACCCCTGCCCACCACTGCATTCCATTCTGGA
>SVGR01000132.1 GCA_015056265.1 Clostridiales bacterium | reverse complement strand
GGGTATCTGCCCCATGATCTACTCCGATGCAGCCATCTTTACCAATGCCTATCCCATGGCCACCGGCGCTTTGCTGGGCATCGGTTCCATTGGCGCCATTGCCATGCCTACGGTGGTGGGCGCTATGGCAGAAACCTTTGGTTTCACTGGCGGCATGAGCGCCATTCTGGTATCGGTTTGTCTGCTGGTGGTCTTTGCCGTGCTGAATGTGGTGGTGAAGACCCGCAGGCCGGTTGTGGCAGATGAAATGGTGGCAGAATAACTGTATAGATTTCCCCTGAACGGGTAAACCTTCCTGATGAGGCAAAAACACCTTGTCAGGAGGTTTTTTCATGTGGAAATATATGCTGGCCAAAATGAAGGACGGAATGTTCTGGCTCCAGCTGGTGGCAGCGCTGATCACCTTCACGCTGTTTCTGGTGCTGGTGGAAGCGGATGCAGCCGAGTACGGCTGGGGCAGCAAGGGCACACAGGTGAGGCAGATACAGGAAAAGCTACGGCAATATGGCTACATGAAATCCGCCGCCGATGGGGTGTTCGGCAAGGACACCTATGATGCGGTGGTGTGGTTTCAGCGCAAGAACGGGCTGAAGGTGGACGGCATCGTTGGCAAGCGGACAGCGGAAGCGCTGGGGCTGAACTTTTCCGGCACGGTGGCGGCAGCAGGTTATAACGAAAGCGAGACCTATATGCTGGCCAGGCTGGTGCACGGGGAGGCCCGGGGCGAGCCCTATGTGGGCAAGGTGGCGGTGGCAGCGGTGGTGCTGAACCGGGTGAAAAGCCCGTTGTTTCCCAATACCATTGCCGGAGTCATCTTTCAGGCCGGGGCTTTTGATGCTGTCAGCGACGGGCAGTACAACCTGACCCCGGATAACGACAGCATCCGGGCTGCTAAGGATGCCCTCAATGGCTGGGATCCCAGCGGCGGCTGCCTGTATTATTACAACCCGGTCACCTCCACCAATCAGTGGATCTGGACCCGGACGGTGCAGCTGAGCATTGGTAAGCACAATTTTGCCATTTAAGGAGGCATTATGGGCAAGAAACGCAATGGGATTCTGGCGGCTGTTCTGGGATTGTGTCTGGTGGCGGCAGTGGCCTATGGGATCAACCGCAGTCAGCTGGCCGGGCGTATGACCCAGCGGGTGGAAAGCAGCTATACCCAGCGGCTTTTGGAGTCTCAGGAACATTTGCAGGCGATTTCTCTGAAACTGGGCAAATCTCCCCTGGCAGCGGATGCCCGCTTGCAGGTGGAGCTGCTGGTGGGGGTCAGCCGCCAGGCGGACGGCGTGGTCAGCGGGCTTTCTGCATTGCCCCTGAGCCACGCTGCCATGAGCGATACCATCAAATTCTGCAACCAGCTGTCGGACTACGCCTTGCAGCAGGCATTGCTGGTGGCCTCCGGTCAGCCGCTCAGCGAGGAAACCCTGAACCAGCTGTTCACCCTGCGGGATCAATGCGCCTTGCTCAGCGGCCAGTTGGCAGTGGCGCAGGAAAGTATGCTTCAAAACAGTCTGCGGCTTGCGCAGGAGGAAAGCGTGTTCTATGCCCCTGCGCAGCTCAGCGACCGGCCGCTGGAGGCGGTAGCGGACAAGGATCACGGCATGGATTACCCCTCCATGGTGTATGATGGCGCTTTCTCCGATGCCACCCACTTTGGCACGCCCAAAGCGCTGGGCGAGGGGGAGATTACGCCGGATGTGGCGCTGACCATCGCCCGGGATTTTGTGGGGGCAGAGCGGGTCAGCAAAGCCGAGGGCGCGGGAGAAACCGCCGGGTTGCTGGCGGGTTACAGCGTCACCCTGACCCTGACTGACGGCACCGTTCTCAATGCGGAGGTGACCCGTCAGGGCGGCAAAATGCTGTGGCTCATGCCGGAACACGCTTCCTTTGAGCAGAAGCTCTCCGTGGAGGACTGCGCCGCCCGGGCAGCGGCATTCCTGCAAAGCCGGGGCTACGGGGAGATGGAGCAGAACCACATCCGGGTGTATGACGGCTTGTGCGTGATCAATTTTGTGGCAGTGCAGGATGGGGTGCTGCTGTATCCGGACTTGGTGAAGGTACAGCTGCGCATGGATACCGGCGAGGTGGTTGGTCTGGAAGCCAACAATTATCTCATCAATCATACCCGCCGGGACAATCTGATTCCTGTGTACAGCAAGATGCAAGCCCTGCAGCAGGTGTCGCCTCATTTGAACGCTACAGATGCCCGCCTGTGCCTGATTCCCCATCTGGGGGAGGAACGGTTGTGCTACGAGGTGCCGGGAGAATATACAGATAACGAGTACCGGGTATACATCGACGCTCTCACCGGCGAGGAAGTGGAAATTTTGATGATGATGGAGGATGCCGAGGGGCAGTTGAGTGCATGAAAAACACAAGGAAAGCTGCGCGAATATGCTGGCGCAGCTTTCCTTGTGTGTGCGAAACAGGAATGGTATACTGTTTTCATTCGTCCGCAAAATCCGGATGCATTGAGGTGGCGTATGAAGCAGTTGATGGTAATCGTTGGCCCGAACGGCGTGGGGAAAAGTACCACGGCAAGAGAAATCGTTGAACAATGCCGGCATACGGCTTATGTGGATTCCGATTGGTGCCGGGTGATGAATCCCTTCGTTTTTTCACCTGCCGCCAAGGAAACCATTACAGAAAATATCTTTTGCCTGCTGCGGAATTACCTATTATGCAATGATGTGCAGCGGGTGATTTTTACCTATGCCTGGCATGGCGAAAGAAAGGCGATTTATGAAAGCGTGATTGACAAACTGCATCGGGCGTGCAGTTTCAAAGAGACGATCGTCATTCTGAAATGCTCCGAGGAAGAAAACAGAAAGCGGGCATTGAAGGATGGAAGGGATGAAAAAAGAGTTGAGCGTGGCATGGAAACAACCTTTGCCTTTTATGATTCGTTTGACTATCCGCAGATTGATACAACGGAGATGACGCCTGCCCAGGCAGCACGGCAGGTTATGGAATTGTTCCATATATGATGAAAGATGAAGATATGAAAGAAGGAAGCGCCGGGCATCAACGGTCTGGCGTTTCGGATCGTTGAAAAACACACCTGCGGCGGCTTCTGCAACGAATTTGCACCGTTTGCCTACGAGTCTGCGGTTCGCCGTACACGCCGCCAGTTTCGGAAGATCATCGGAGGGATGCGCCCCGCCGATACCTCCCGGGGTTTGTCAACAATCTGAGGGCCTCCGCATGAAAAATGCTCATGCGAAGGCCCTGATCATATACTATAGTAGTCATTTTGCCATTCCCCCTTGCGCCCATGAAATGGGCGCAAGTATGGAATTCTTAAGGGGCCCATGGCCCCTTAAGCGGGGTGCAGGGGCAGCGCCCCTGCCCACCATCCAGTCCTCCATTACTCCGTCAGCGCTACCTGCTCGCTGCCGCCGATGGCAATCTGCCGGGGTGAGGGCTTGTCGGCGGGCTGTTCCTTGGGCAGAGTCACCTTGAGGACGCCGTCCACATAATCGGCGGCGATGGCGGCGGTGTCGATGCCCTCCAGCTCGAAGCGGCGCTCCATGCGGTGTTCATGGCGGGGCGACTGGTTTTCGCCCTCCTGAGGCTTGGCGGTTTCCGGGCTGCGGCGCAGAGCGGTGATAGTGAGCACATTGCCATCCACAGACAGGCCGATGTTGTCGCGGCCTACGCCGGGCAGATCGCTTTCCAGCAGGTAGGCGGTATCGGTCTCATGAAGGCGCATCTGCATGGCGGGGCGGTGGGGGCGGCGCTGGGGCTCGCCAAAGAAATCCCGGAAGAAGGGTTCAGCGAACATGGGGGTCAGGGGCTTCATCATGGAATACATCATATAGTACATCCTCCTCTTGTTATGTCGGGTTGAAAAGTGTTGCTGTGTTGGTTGCGCCTGCGGGAGAAATGGGGTTTTCCCTCGGTGCATGATGATGATAACACGAAGGTCAAAGAAAGTCAAAAATCAAAGAATACTCGTTAAAGTCAAAGAAGGTCAAACGCAAGTCGAGAACGATCGTATTTCTCTTGTTTTTGAAATATTCTGATTGTTTTCTTCTGTTTTTGTACCTTTATCAAGAACGAACTCAGAAAAAGCCGCCTTTGCCCTTCCGGCTGATCTGCTTGAGCAGGATCCTCCATACCAAAAAGCGAAAAAGAGAACAATGGCATGGACGATGGAAGGGGTGGCTGATATAATTGAAAATATACAGGTTGCGCTGTGCAAATTGGAAGGGAAGAGGATAAGAAACATGAATATCAACCTTGCAGATATGCGGCATATTGATAACTGTGTGGCCATTTTGCAGCATTCGGATTTGGGAAGGGCCTATTTCAGCGATGGTGAAAAGGCGAAAAATCTGCTGACGTACGCTGTGAAGCAAAAGGATGTATATGTAGCACTGGATGACGATGAAAAATGCCTGGGTTTCGTCTATTATTTGCAAAAGGGCGTTTTTGGAAGTTATCCCTATCTTCATATCATTGCGGTGAAGGAGGAATACAGAGGCCTGGGCATCGGAAAGCAGCTGATGCAGTTTTTTGAAGAGAATGCCTCTGAATTTCCATCGACGAAATTATTCCTGACCGTGGACGACTTTAATCCAAGGGCGAAAAAACTATATGAGAATCTGGGATATCATTGTGTAGGCGAACTGCCGGACTTCTATAAAGAAGGCATCAATTGTTATCTGATGATGAAAAGAAAAGGATAAACAAACGGCAGGCGAAGAATGGGGGGGACACCGAAGCATGAAGTTCAGGGGAATCAGCAAAACATTTTCAACGGTTGGCGAAAAGCAATACGAAACCATCGGCGCATTTTGGGATGAACTGTCCGGGGTCTATGGGCGAGAGAACCTTCGTGGCCTTGGATACCATTGGACGGAGACTTCCATTGCGTATGCGATTGGATTGATCGACGGGGACATTGAAGGAAGCAATACAGAGGTGATGCTGCCGGACGATCAATGGGAATGCGTAAGCGGAAGAACGGAACAATTGGGAGAAATCTATACTGGCATTTATCGGGACGGCCCTCTGCAATACGAGATCGAAATGTTCGATGATGAGGGAAACTGCAAGATTCTGTATTATCGGGAAAGCATGAGCTGAGAGACCGTTTCAAACTTTGTGTAAACCTCCAAAATCGTGTAAAATAGAGACACGATTTTGGAGGTATTCATCATGAGAC
>SVGR01000131.1 GCA_015056265.1 Clostridiales bacterium | reverse complement strand
GGGCCGCACTGCGAGTCAGCGCAAGGCGATGCTGCGGAACCTGACCACCAATCTCCTGTGGTACGGCCGCATCGAAACCACCGAGGCCAAGGCCAAGGAAGTGCGCGCGATCGCTGATAAAATGATCACCCTCGCCATCCGCGAGTATGATAAGACTGTGGAAGTCGAAAAGGAATTCTACAACGATAAGAAGCAGATCGTGAAGGAAACCTTCGTGAACGATCTGCCCTCCAAGCTGCATGCCCGTCGTCTGATGATGGCGTACCTGTACGACATCAAGGAGCTGCAGAAGGATGACGAAAACAAGGCCGAATACAAGGAACGCACCAAGGATAACAAGCATCCCGTGGTGGAAAAGCTGTTCCGTGAATATGGCCCCAAGTATCGTGCCCGCAACGAGGAAAAGAACTGCGCCGGCGGCTATACTCGCATCTACAAGATGGGCCCCCGTCGTGGCGACGCTGCCGAAATGGTAGTGATCGAACTGGTGTAATCTTATAGGATTCACTGCAAGACAGGCTGTGCATTGCATGGCCTGTCTTTTATTTGTGCCGGAAAGTGCAATGGCCGGGCCTTGTTTATGGTGTAAATCAATGATATAATGGAAAAAAGAGGGGGAGGATTTTCCGTGTATTTATGGATGGCAGTGGATATTTCCGGAGCACTGGATGCGGTGCGCCGGGCGGCAATTCGGGAAAATGCGGCCATCGGGTTGTCTGAAGTGGCGTTTTCCTTGCCGGCCCATGTGTCGCTGAAGATTTCCTTCGATTTGCCGGCGGGGACATGGCAGGCAGCGGAGGCTGATATTGCGGATATTCTGCGGGAAACGCCGCCTTTTTCCATTGAAGTGAAAGGGCTGGGCAGGGCGCCCGGCTGCCTATGGATTGCCATGAAGGAAAACGAAACGCTGCGGGGACTGCACGAAAAAATGGTGGATATTGCCCTCCGGTACGGCGCTGCTCCCCATATTTTTGACGGGGATTTCCGCTATCATTCTACCTTGTTTTTGGGTGACGATGAGGAAAAATTGTCCCGGATGGAGGAAAAACTCAGAAACATCCCCTTGCCGCAGATCATACAGGGGAACGCTTTCCTGATCGGCAGATCGGAAACGGGAAGGCCGGGGGAATGGCGGGTGCTTAAGCGCATCCTGGCGGAGGAATGAGAAAGCGAATGAAGATTACAAACATACTGAATGAAAAAAAATACAGCCTTTCTTTTGAGGTGTTTCCACCCAAGACGGAGAGTAATTTTGACACGGTGAAATCTGCCATTGAAGAGATTGCAGAATTGCATCCCGCATTTATGAGTGTCACTTACGGCGCCGGCGGCGGTACCAGCCAATACACCCTGGATATGGCCAGGAATATCAAGCAGCAGCATAATGTGCCTACCCTGGCCCATCTCACCTGCGTTTCCTCCAGCAGGGAAACGGTGCAGGGCAGAATCCGCGCCTTTCGCGAGGCAGGAATTGAAAACATCATGGCCCTTCGGGGTGATATTCCGCCTGAAATGGAAGAAGCTGATCGCAGCTGCTGGAATTATCGTCATGCAACCGATTTGATGCTGGAAATCCAGGCAAGCGGAGGGGATTTTTGCATCGGTGGCGCCTGCTATCCCGAAGTTCACGTGGAGAGCCAGGATCAGCGGCGGGATATTGCCTATTTAAAGGAAAAGGCGGCAGCCGGATGTCAGTTCCTCACCACGCAGATGTTTTTCGATAATCATCTTTTGTATAATTTTCTGTATAAAATTCGGGAGGCAGGGATCACTTTGCCCGTTATTCCCGGCATCATGCCCATCACCAACGGCAAGCAGGTAGAGCGGGTGGTGAAGCTTTCCGGCTGCTTCATTCCCCAGCGGTTTAGGGCATTGGTGGACCGCTTCGGGCATGATCCTGCCGCCATGATGCAGGCGGGCATTGCCTATGCCACCGATCAGATTATCGATCTGTATGCCAACGGCATCATGAACGTGCATGTTTACACCATGAATAAGCCGGAAGTGGCCAGAAAAATCCAGGAAAATCTGTCCTGTATCCTGGGGAAGGATGTATAATGCGTGTATTTCATTTTCAGCCGCCTCCCTTTTGCTTGCGTGAAGCCCTGCGCTATGCCGGGACGCATGGGGAAGATGAGGAAATCACAGCATTGATGATCAGCGCCTGGCAAGAGGCGGAGGGGCAGCTTTCATATCAGGTGTGCTGCCGGGAATATCCCCTTTTGCTGGATGGCGAAAACTGTAATCTATATTTCGCGGGGGTGCAATCCCGATCCCTGTCCAGGCATTTGCAGGGCTGTCACGGCACGCTGCTGATGGGCGCCACGGTGGGTGTGGGGATCGACCGGCTGATTGCCCGATATGGGAAAATTGCCCCAGCCAGGGCGCTGATGATGCAGGCCATCGGTGCGGAGCGGATTGAAGCGCTGTGCGATGCCTTTTGCCGTTTGATGGGCGAGGAAATGAAAAGGGCGGGGGCGTATCTCAGGCCCCGCTTTTCTCCCGGTTATGGCGATGTGCCGCTGGAAATGCAGATCGATATTTTCAAGGCACTGCGTCCGGAAAAGCCAATCGGCCTGACGCTGAATGACAGCCTGCTCATGTCGCCTTCCAAATCGGTGACGGCTATCATTGGTTTGACTGAAGAAAAGCAAAATATGCCGTCTGCTTCCTGCCTCAGCTGCGGAAAAAGGGAATGTTTGTACAGGAGAGATTTATGAATTTCAAGGCTTTTTTGGATCAGAATATTGTGCTGCTGGACGGCGGTATGGGCACTCTTTTGCAGAAAAAAGGCCTACGCCCCGGGGAAATGCCGGAACGATGGAATCTGACCCGTCCGGATGAAATTACGGCTATTCATAAGGCCTATTTTGATGCAGGCAGTCACGTGGTGAATACCAATACCTTCGGGGCAAACGGCATGCATTTTTCCGATGACGAATTGGAAAAAATTATTTTCGCGGCGGTTGAGAATGCAAAAAAAGCCCGGCAGGAAAGCGTATCCTCCCAA
Source organism: Clostridiales bacterium (assembly GCA_015056265.1). Classification (GTDB taxonomy): domain Bacteria; phylum Bacillota; class Clostridia; order Christensenellales; family Aristaeellaceae; genus RUG563. The sequence goes on along the minus strand of SVGR01000131.1, from coordinate 2,285 downwards.
GAAAAGTTTATTGCGCTGGACGTAGGTCCGCTGGGCAAATTGCTGTGTCCCCTTGGCGATCTGGATTTTGAGGACGCCGTTTCCCATTTCGCCCGGGTGATTGATCTGGGCGTAAAAGCGGGCGTCGATCTGATTACCATCGAAACCATGAACGACAGTTACGAAACCAAGGCGGCACTGCTGGCGGCAAAGGAAAATGCCGATTTGCCCGTGCTGGTATCCAATGCGTATGGCGCTGATGGAAAATTGATGACCGGCGCATCGCCGGAAGGGATGATCGCCCTTGTGGAGGGCATGGGCGCAGCGGCGCTGGGGGCCAATTGCTCCCTGGGCCCGGGGCAGCTTTCCGGCGTGATGGAAAAAATGCTGGAAAAGGCCTCTGTGCCGGTATTGTTCAAGCCCAATGCAGGGCTTCCGCGGATGATGCCGGATGGCGCAGCCGGTTTTGATATTTCTGCCGACGAATTTGCAGAAATCGTAGCCGGGATGGTAAGGAAGGGCGTGCGTTTGGCAGGGGGATGCTGCGGAACGACGCCGGAGTATATTGAGAAGCTGGCAAGGAAAATTCAGGGTATGCGCCCGCTTCCTGTTGCGAACAAGGGGATCACCGTGATTTCTTCCTATGCGCAGACGGTGGAATTTGGCAAAAACCCCATCCTGATTGGGGAACGCATCAATCCCACAGGGAAAAAGCGGCTGAAGCAGGCGCTGACGGAGCATGACATGGCTTATGTGCTTGGTGAAGCAGTGACCCAACAGGAAAAGGGCGTGCATGCCCTGGATGTGAATGTGGGTCTGCCCGGTATTGATGAAAAGGCGATGCTGCAAGAGACAGTGACGGAAATCCAGGCCGTGACCGATCTGCCCCTGCAGATTGATACGGCGGATCCGGCGGCTATGGAATGCGCCCTTCGCCGCTATAATGGCAAGGCCATGATCAATTCGGTGAACGGCAAGGCAGAATCCATGGACGCGATTTTCCCCCTGGCGAAGAAATACGGCGGGCTCATTGTGGCCCTGACCCTGGATGAAGGGGGCATTCCGGATACGGCGCAGGGCCGGGTGAAAATTGCGGAAAAAATTTTGGCAAAGGCTGCCGAATACGGAATTGATAAAAAGAATATTATTTTCGATCCTCTGGCCATGGCGGTAAGCGCTGATCAGAGGGCGGCTCTGGCGGCTTTGGAGGCCATTGAGACTATAAAAAATCGTCTGGGCTGCCATACCTCGTTGGGGGTGAGCAATATTTCCTTCGGCCTGCCTGCCCGGGAACAGGTAAACGGTGTGTTTTTCGCCCTGGCGCTGGAGAGAGGCCTATCCGCTGCCATCATGAATCCCTATTCCGGCGAAATGATGAAGACTTATTACGTTTATCGGCTGCTGCATGGACTGGATGAAAATTGCCGGGATTATCTTGCTGAGGCTGAAGGGTTCCAGACAGCGGCTGCTGTGCCGGCAATTCCACTGCCCCAGGCGGATGCTGCGTCCCAGCTGCAAAACGCCATCCTGAAAGGCTTGAAGGAGCAGGCGGCGGAAAATACCCGGGCATTATTGCAAGGCCAGGCGCCATTGGATATCGTGAATGGGGAAATCATTCCTGCGCTGGATCGGGTGGGACGGAAATTTGAAGAAAAGACGCTGTATCTGCCCCAGCTGCTCATCAGCGCGGAGGCGGCAGGGGCGGCTTTTGAGGAAATCAAAAAGGCCCTTTCCCTCAGCGGAGAAAAAGGCCCTTCCAAGGGCAAAATGGTGCTGGCCACGGTGCAGGGGGATATCCACGATATCGGCAAGAATATTGTGAAAATGCTGATGGAAAACTATGGCTATACCGTTATCGATCTGGGCAAGGATGTGGCGCCGGAAAGAGTACTGGAGGCGGTGATCGCCAATCAAGCGCCTTTATGCGGCCTCAGCGCTTTGATGACGACTACCGTACCTGCCATGGAAAGCACCATTGCTCTGCTCCACGAACAGGCCCCCTTCTGCCGCATCATCGTGGGAGGCGCCGTGCTGAACAGGGAATACGCCCAAGAGATCGGCGCGGATTGCTACGCCCGGGACGCCATGGAGACTGTGCGTCTGGCAGAAAAAATGATGGAAGGCTGAGCGGAATCCGTTTCATGTTTACCGATACGGCATTCCGCTTGCAGATGCATCCCCAATAAAAAACCGCCCTATCGTGAAATGCACCCCATTTGATAGACAAGTATGGTATACTTGAACAAAGAAATGGGGTGTTTACTTATGCCGAAGGGAATTCCGAACAAGAGGTACACAGGAGAGTT
>SVGR01000009.1 GCA_015056265.1 Clostridiales bacterium | reverse complement strand
GAATCCGAAAATGATCTCTCAGGGGCCTTCGGTGTGCATTTTCAATAAAGAGGATCCCCAGGAAGTGATGGCAGCCTGGTTGTTCACCCAGTATCTGCTCACCAACGGCATGCAGATCGATTATTCCACCACGGAGGGCTATGTGCCCGTCACCCTCAAGGCCCAGCAGTCGGCAGAATATCAGGATTATCTTTCCCGGGAAGGGGAGGATAACGACTATTATTATGCTGTCAAGCTTCAGGCTGCCAAGCTTTTGCTCAATAGCGTGGAAAATACCTTCGTCACCCCGGTATTCAACGGTTCCGCTTCCCTGCGGGATGCCGCCGGGCAGATGATCGAAGAGGTGACCAAGGGGGTGCGCCGCAAGAAGACGGTGGACGATGCCTTCATCGACGATTTGTATAACAAAATGATCTCCCTTCATCGGCTGGATAACGCGGGAACGGCGGATACGGAAGATATGGGCCCCCTGCCCCGGGTGGCTGTGCTGCTGATTGGCGGGTTGGCCGCCGTTTGGGCGCTGATGCTCGGGTATGTGTTCCTCACCCGGATGAAACACAGAAAAATTGCAAATTCTAAGCAGAACGATTGATTTTTATCGGGATTGATGTATAATACTGATGTACCCCAACGATTAAATGGAGGCGAAAAACATGAAGAAGTTTCTGGCTGCCCTGATGATCCTGGTTCTGGCCATGACCGGTATGGCCCTGGCTGAAGAAGCAAAAGTGATGACCTATGCTGACTATGTTGCCGCTGCGATTGATGATGAAGTAGTGATCGAATGCTACGTTCAGGATCATCAGAGCTGGTGGAGCGACAAGATCACCGTCTATGCCGCTGATGAAGACGGCGCCTATTTCATCTATGAAATGGCCTGCACCGAAGAAGACGCTGCCAAGCTGGTGCCCGGCACCAAGATCCGCGTCACCGGTTTCAAGGGCGAATGGGCCGGCGAAGTGGAAATTATGGACGCCACTTTCGAATTTGTGGAAGCCGAACCCTTCATCGCCGAAGCCAAGGATCTGACCGAAGTGCTGGCTACCGAAGAACTGGTGAATTACCAGAATCAGCTGGCTGTCTTCAAGGGCCTGACCATTGAAGCCATCAGCTACAAGAACGGCGAACCCGGCGATGACATCTATGTCACCGTGAAGCAGGGTGAAAACACCTTCGAGTTCTGCGTGGAACGCTACCTCACCGGCCCCGAAACCGAAGTGTACGCCGCTTTTGCCGAACTGCAGGCTGGCGACGTGGTGGATATCACCGGTTACGTGTACTGGTACAATGGCGTGAATACCCACATCACCGCTGTTGCCAAGGCTGAATAATGGAATCAAATTGCCAAAGGGCCGCTGTAAGGCGGCTCTTTTTTTCATGTTTTCCGGCATGGAAGAAAAGCAAAGGGGAGAGAATAAGGAATAAAACAGAGGAGGAGGGATCGGCATGAACAAAGCATTTCTTCTGGGGGCGGCGGCTTATCCGCTGCTGGAAATCAGCTATCGGGGCAGAACCCATCCGGCCATGGCCCTGGCAGGCGGGGCAGGCATGGCTGCGCTGGAAAGGATCAACCGCCGCCCCGGCCACCTTATGAAAAAATCGCTTCTGGGGGCGGGGGCTATCACCCTGATCGAATATGGTACGGGCATGCTCTTCAATCGGCGGTATCAGATCTGGGATTACCGGGGCATGCGCGGCAACATTTCCGGCCAGGTGTGCCCCCAGTTTTGTATGGCCTGGCTGGGCCTGGCAGCAGGCTATGCTTTTCTTTTCCGTCATGATGTGATATAATTTTAAAAAACGGATGAAACAACAAAAGGAGAAGAAACGATGGATTTTTTAACGCTGTTTGATAAAATGCATCCGGGATTCTTTGCCAAAGAATATATAAGGGATCTGGATCCGGAAGAGGTATTTGAAGAGCAGCTTCTCCCTCTTTCGGAATTTGACGCAGATGCCCTGAAAATTGCCGTTCCGGATGGGATTACTTTCGGTTTTTACCGGGGGGAACTGCCAGCGCTTCATGAAGCCGTTCGACAGGTGGAGGAGGATTGGGTACAGTATTTTCAAGCGGGGGATCGGGTGTTCTGCGCATTTTTCGATGGTATGCCCATCAGTTTCTGCCTGCTGGACGGCATGGGGGAATACGAACTGGACGGACGGCATATCCGTATCGCCGGTCCGGGATGCGTGGGCACGCTGCCTGCCTTCCGCAGAAAGGGCATCGGTCTTAAAATGGTGCAGCTGGCAACAGACGTCCTGAAAAATGAGGGATATGATTACAGCTATATTCATTACACGGCGGTGGGGCCTTGGTACGCCCGGCTGGGATACCGCACCATACTGTGCTGGAATGCAAAGGGGAACATTGAATAACGCAAAACCCGGAGGAACAACTGCCCTCCGGGTTTGTCTTATTCTTCCGGATCATCCTCCGGGCCGATTTTCGGCGCATTTTCCGGCAGGGGGCCCTTCACCGCAATGGCGAATTTGATGGGCACGCCCTTTTCGGTATACATGATTTCATGCTCGCTCATATAATTGGGGGTAAAGCCGCTGGCATGCAGATCCCGGGTGAGATAACGCACCTCGAACCCGCATTCTCTGAAATATTCCAGGGAATCGTCAAAGAGAATATCATCATCCGTTTTGAACCAGATTTCGCCCCCATCCGTCAGAAAATCGCGATACAGCATCAGTTGACGGGAATGGGTGAGCCGGCGCTTTTCATGCTTTTTCCGCTTGGTCCATGGATTGCAGAAGTTGATATAAATCCGCTCCGCCTGATCCCCGCTGCCGATATATTTATAGATGTATTCAATGTGCAGGGCGCTGATGATCACATTTTCAATGGCGTCCCCCTGAAAGGCAGCCTCAATATTTCGCCGGGTGCTGCCCAATACGTCCCGCACCAGATCAATCACCAGATAATTGATATGGGGATTGGCCCGCACCATCTGGGCGGTGGATACGCCCTTGCCGCAGCCCAATTCAATATGCAAAGGCGCAGCATGGGGGAATTCCTGGGCCCATTTGCCCTTGCAGCTTTCGGGTAATTCCCTGTAATAGGGGCAGCTTTCCAGTTCGGGCCGGGCCCAAGTCTTTCTTCTCATATGCATGGGTGATCATGCTCCTTTATCTGATGGAATGGCGAAAGAAAATCCCCGCAGCCGGCCCAGGGCAGGGAGCCGGCAGGGATGCGGGGATATTATAGCGCAAAATGGGATGGATGGCAAGATTGGATCAGGGGTTGGATTGGGTGTGGCAGGTTTCGGTAAGGCATCCGTTACGGACGCTGACGAGCCAATGGCTGCTAGTTTTTTGTTCCCCAAAGCCATAAGCTTTGCGTCCATTTCTCATTATGATCCAAGGAAAGAATGATTAAAAGGTTGCCGTCTTGAGAAAAACGGGCCCGATAGGTGGCGGGCAGGAGGATTTGTCGATCCGGGCGGGAAAAAACGTTTTTACCGGGCAGAAATTTCAGCATTGGCTTTGTTCTGCCTTCGCAAAGCAGATACAGATTGCCCCGGGGATCGATCAGCAACGGGGAATAACGGCGGAATGCTTCGGGCAGTGCACCGCGGAACCGTATGGCGCCATCCTTGACGAACAGGGCAATTACCCGTTTTTGCCCCATGCACTGATGCAGAAGAAATAAAAAATCCCCGTGATATGCCATGGAAAGGGTACGCCCGTGGATTCGCAAGGCACCGTTGCCGTATTGTTTCAGAGGCGTACCATGGATAGGCTGGATATCCTGCGGATTCTTCAGATTTAATCGATAAGTCACATGCCCTGCCGCTGCATAGGATATAAAATCAGGGCAAAAGCAGAGGCAATCTGCGCCTGTGCTTTTGAAGATGCGGCAAAGCAAGGACTTTCCAAATGATCCGTTCGGTGAATCTCCAGTTGACAGAGGGCATTATATTATGCAAGATAACGGCTGTCGGTTGAAAGGAATAAAGCGGCGTGCCGCACGCGGCCAAACCGGCAGACAGGTTGCATGCGGGGAAGGAAAAGCAGCGCCACATCCTTTTCCCGTGCATGGAACAATTGATTTTTTTCTTCATTCGGCGCCAGACTGTAAGCAAGAGACAACGAAATTCGCTTCTTTTCCTGGTTCATGGCGTCATTATCGATTTTCATAGCGGTTCAGGATGGCCAGCAGCCGTTCGTCCAGATAGGCTTTTGCCTGGGCGCGCAGTTCATCCGGTACCCCCCAATAGGCTTCCGCTATACCACCGGTGATGGAGGCCAATGTATCGCTGTCCCCGCCAATGGAAATGGCATTGCGGATGGCGTCCTCAAAGCCGGTGGATTCAAAGAAGGCCTGCAGCGCCTGGGGCACGGTATTCTGACAGGTTTCGTTGAACTGATAGGTGTTCCGGATGGAGTCCAGGGTGAAATTCAAGGGATAATAATCCCGGCAGATCACCTGGCGGATTTCCTCCATAGCGGCGCCTTCCCAGGCCATGAAGATGGCAACGGTGGCTGCCTCCGCCCCCTTGATTCCTTCCGGGTGGTTGTGGGTCACTTCGGTGACTGTGCGGGAGAGGTATTTGGCTTCTTCCAGGGTTTTCGCCACGAAACCGCAGGCACTCACCCGCATGGCGGCGCCATTGCCGAAGCTGTTGTAGGGCTGGGGAGCATCGCTGTACATCCATTGCCAGAACCGGCCGCCGTAGCCGCAGTGGGGATAGGGCCGGCCCACCTCCTGCATGCAGCGCACCGCCTGCTTTCCCAGATCCGCCCAATCGGGGCTGCTCTCCATCAGGGCCTTGCCGATGGCCAGGGTCATGATGCTGTCATCGGTGGCGAAGCATTCTGAGGTGAACAGATCAAAATCCTTACTGCGGCAATTATTCCATTCAAAACGGGAACCCACAATGTCGCCGATGATGGCGCCGATCATGACGATCACTTCCTTCAACAATCAATGGGGGAAAGAACATACACTTATATTATACAGGCCTGTTATTTTCTGTCAAGGATGGCCGAAAAAACGGAAAATGATGAAATTTTCCTTCAGGGGTGACAAAGGGCGGATGAATATGCTATAATGAAAAAAATGGCAACCGAGAGGATGAATAGCATGAAAAAATGGTTGGCGCTGCTGATGGTATTGGCCCTGCTGATTCCTTCGGCCCTGGGGGCAGAAAAGCCCTTTACCGGCTATCAATCGGATTTTACTAAGGGCATGGATGGCTGGTATGCCCGCAGCGAAGGCGGGGCAGCGCTGTCAAATCGTGGGGCCAATCTGTGCATTTCCGGCCGCAGCGCCGATTGGCATTCTCCTGGCAGGGATTTCGCGCTGGTAAATGGATCCCGGTATAAGTTTTCCCTGTCTGTGCGCCAAAACAATGTGGAGACGGCAGAATTCATCTTCTCCATGGCCCATTCCAGGGATGGGGTGGAATCCTATGAAAATCTGGCCCGGGTGACGGCAAAACAAGGGGAATGGGCCACCCTCAGCGGCGAATTCATCCCCGGGGCATATGATAACTATATCCTGTATGTGGAAACGTCCGGCAATCCCGAAGTGGATTACATGATCCGGGATGTAATGGTAGAGCCCATGGGCATCGTCTATGATTATTCGCTGCCGTCCTTGAGCCAGGTGTATGCTCCCTATTTTGACTTTGGATGCGCCGTCAGTCAGGGACAGCTGAGCGACGCAAAACGCATGAATTTTTACGGCTATCAATTCAATATCATGACCCACGAAAACGAACTGAAGCCCGATGCGGTGCTGGATGTGAACGCCTCGCGGAAGCTGGCTGTGGAAGATGAGACGGCCGTGGCGGTGCGCTTTACCGCCGCCAAGCCCCTGCTGGATTTCTGCAAAAAGAACGGTATCAAGGCGCACGGCCATGTGCTGGTATGGCACAGCCAGACGCCGGATGTATTCTTCCGGGAAGGGTACAAGGTTGGGGCGCCTTACGTGACTCGGGAGGTAATGCTGGCCCGGCTGGATAATTACATCCGTTTGGTTATGGAATATATGCAAGCCAATTATCCCGGGGTGATCGTATCCTGGGATGTGGTGAATGAGGCGGTGGCAGATAACAGCGGCGCCCTGCGCTCTTCCAATTGGACAAAAGTGGTAGGGCAGGATTTTGTCAATCGTGCTTTTGAAATTGCCCGGAAGTATGCCCCTGAGGGGACGAAGCTGTATTACAACGATTATTCCACGCCCTATGAGCCCAAGCTCACCGGTATCTGCAATCTGCTGGACAGCTTGATTGCGGATGGCAATATCGACGGCTACGGCTTCCAATGCCATTATTCTGCTTCGGCGCCCACCCCTTCCTCCGTACGCCGGGCCATGGAGCGGATTGCCGCCAAGGGCCTGCGGCTGCGGGTCAGCGAACTGGATGTGGGCATTGATAGCAATACCGAGATGTATCAACGGATTCAGGCGTATCGGTATGCCGATCTGATGAAAATTTTCCTGGATTTTGCCGATGTGATGGACGCCGTGCAGATCTGGGGCGTTACCGATGAGCGCAGCTGGCGCAGCGGTGAATACCCCCTGCTTTTTGATAACCGGGTGCGGCCCAAGCCCGCCTTTTACGCCGTGGTGGAAGCGGTACAGCCTGCTCCATAAGCGTACAGCGCCTGTTCCTGATGGGAATGGGCGCCTTTTCTTGAAAAAATGGATGCCGGAAGGCATGAAAGGGGGAAATACAGAATATCAATGAATTTGTAATAAAAAAATAATTTTTATTTTTTCGATTGTGAAAAACAGCATTATTTATCAAATAATCTGATTATTCTCCAGAATAGCACCAGTTTCTTTGCCGAAAAATGGCCTGTCAGCGGGAATTGGGGAGGATGAATCCACAAAAAACCATGGAAAAACTTTGTACAATCTTGACGGATATTTACAAAAAGTATATAATTAATGCAATACATGTGCAAAAAGGGGCCGTTGTTTAAATCAGATTAAATGAGTTTCCATGCACATGGCAATTGTAGGGAACGTTCAATCAAATGGATGGAAACATCCATGCAACAGGAGTGACGTGCTTATGCGGAGAAAAAAGTTGCGTATCCTTGTTTGTGCTTTGATCGTGGTGATCGTGGCGGTGGTTCTGCTGTGGAACCGCGGGCCTCAGGATTTCCGCGACAAGTATGTTGGGACGGATCTGTCCACCGATGTGGCGGGGATTGGCCGGGACGATACCTATGAGGTATATCTGAAGGCCTACGAAACCGCGGCGAGGAGCGCCCTGACCGTTCCTGTGGATATCGCTGCCTTTGAAGGGGACGGCCGTATGGAGCCGGATGCCCAGGGCAATGCCCAGGTATATACCCAGGACGGCGATACCACCGCCTGGAAGGTGCAGGTGCCCCAGGCGGGTTTGTATGCCATCCGGATGGAATACCTGACCGTTCCCTCCCGGGGCGTGGATATTGAGCGGGCGCTGTATGTGAATGGCGCACTGCCTTTTTCCGGCGCCGATAAACTGTGCTTCTCCCGGCTGTGGGTGGATGGCGGCGTTGTGCGCAAGGATAATCAGGGCAATGAAATCCGCCCCACTCAGGTGGAACGCTTTGATTATCAGACGGCCTACTTCCGGGATGATATGGGTTATGAAACCGAGCCTTATCTTTTCTATTTCAATGAAGGGGAAAATACCCTTTCCCTGGAAGCAGTGAACGAGCCGGTAATCATCCGTGCCCTCACCCTGATGCCTGCCGACGGCTATTGCAGCTATGAAGAATATCTGGCCGCTCAGCCCCAGGTGGAGATGACGGAAGAAGCCAAGGACCTGTACCTGACCGTGGAAGGGGAAAGCGCCCAGCTGCGCTCTTCTCCCTCCCTGTACGCCCGGTACGATCACGCTTCTCCCTCCACCGTTCCCTATGACGTGTATCACACCGTGCTCAACTATATCGGCGGCGATCCCTGGAATACTGTGGGCCAGTGGATTGAATGGCAGTTTGAAGTGCCTGAGGCCGGTTATTACAATATCTCCGTCAAGGCCCGCCAGACCTATCAGCGCGGCGGCCTTTCCTGCCGCACCATCTATCTGGATGGCCAGGTGCCTTTTGACGCACTTTCTTCCGTGGCTTTCTCCTATGATACCAATTGGCAGCTGTATACGCTGAAGGATGAGGAAGGGGTGCCCTACCGCTTCTATATGGATAAGGGCGTGCATTCCATCCGCATGGAAGTGACCCTGGGGGCTATGGGCGGCATTCTCAAGGATATGGAAAACAGTATTTTCCGCCTTAACCAGATTTATCGCAAGCTGCTGGTACTCACCGGCGTATCCCCTGACCGGTTCCGCGATTATAAGCTGGATCAGGTATATCCTGATGTGATCGAGGCCATGGAACTGGAATACAAGCGGCTGTATAAGCTGGTGGATGACGCCGTGCTGCTCACCGGTCAGAAGAATGACCGGGTGGCTGTGGCCCAGACACTGGCCGTGCAGCTGGAACAGTTTGTGGATCGGCCGGAGCGCATTACCCAGTCCTTCACAAATTTCAAGGATAACATCACCAGCCTTGGTACGGCCATGCAGAACATGTCTGAATCCAAGCTGGACGTGGACCAGATCATCATCACCGGCGAAAATACCGATCCCACCATCCCCGGCACCAACATCTTCAAGAGCATCTTCCATGAAATCAGCGCCTGTGTGGCCTCCTATTCAGTGGATTACAACTCTCTGGGCGATGTGTATACCGAAGATGCCGATGACGTGATCGAAGTATGGATCGTCACTGGCCGCGATCAGAGCACCGTGCTCAAGACCATGGTGGACGATACCTTTACCCCCAATTCCGGTATCAAGGTGAACGTAAAGCTGGTGGCCCCCGATGCCATTCTGACGGCGGTTGTTGCGGGCATCGGCCCCGATGTGGTGCTCAGCGTGGACGGCTGGTTCGCCGTGAACTACGCCATGCGCAATGCCGTAGAGGATTTGACCCAGTTCCCGGATTATGCCGAAGTGGTGAAGCCCTTCTATCAGAGTGCGTTGGATCCCCTCACCTATGACAATGGGGAAAGCAACGGCGTCTTCGGCCTGCCGGAAACCCAGTTGTTCTCTGTTTTGTTCTACCGCACCGACGTTATGGAGGATCTGGGTTTGGAAATCCCCGAAACCTGGGAAGATCTGATCGCCTGCCTGCCCACCATCCAGGGCAACAGCATGTCCGTGGGTGTGCCCTTCCCCGATATTTCCAATGTGGATATGTCCGGCTTTAACTCCCTGATCTATCAGAATGGCGGCGCTATCTATTCCGATAACAAGCAAAAGACCGTCATCGATAGCGAAGAGGGCGTGGCCGCCTTCAAGCTATACACCAGCCTGTATAACGACTATGGCCTGCCTACCGTGTTTGACTTTGTCAGCCGCTTCCGTTCCGGCGAAATGCCCCTGGGCGTTGGCTACTACAGCCTGTACAACACCCTGGTGGTTTCTGCTCCGGAAATCCGTGGTCTGTGGGATTTCACCCTCTATCCCGGCACCCTGAAGGCTGACGGTACCGTGGACCACAGCGTGCATTCCGCCGGCGCCTGCTGCATGATGATTGCAACGGATGATGAAAAGATTAAGCAGAATGCATGGGAATTCATGAAGTGGTGGGTCTCCGCCGATTCCCAGGTGCGCTTCGGCCGTGAAATGGAAAGCGTGCTGGGCTCCTCCGCCCGGTATGCCACCGCCAATACGGAAGCGCTGCGTCAGTTGGCCTGGTCCAGCGATCAGTTGGAAGTGCTGACGGAACAGCAGAAGTGGACCCGCGGCTTCCCCGAGATTGCCGGCGGCTACTCCACCACCCGTCATATGACCAACGCCATCCGCAAGGTGATCAACGAAAAGGCCGATCCTCGGGAAACGCTGCTCACCTACACCCGCACAATTAATGAAGAAATTGAAATCAAGCGGCAGGAATTTGGCCTGCCCATCGATGGAAAGGAGGATTAAGCCATGAATAATTCACAGCTCAGTTTTTCCCGGCGCTATCTGAACATGAAGAAGAATGCGCTGCATTACAACTGGGAAAAGGCAAAGCGGATGAAGGTTTGCTATCTGTTCCTTGCGCCGTATGCCATCCTCTTCTTCACCTTCTTCATTCTGCCCATCTGCACATCCATTTTCTATGGCTTTACCTACTACAACATCCTGGAAAAGCCTCGGTTCATCGGGCTGCAGAATTACATCAATTTGATTTTGCAGGATGAGGTATTCCTCACTTCCGTCAAGAACACCTTCGTCATTGCTGTCGTCACCGGGCCCATTGGGTATATCCTTTCATTCATGTTTGCTTGGTTCATCAATGAATTGCCCAAATGGCTCAGGGCTGTGGCCGTGGTCATCTTCTACGCCCCCAGTATTTCCGGTAACGCTTACAGCATCTTTTCCATCATCTTCCGCGGCGATGCCTACGGCTATCTGAACTCCCTGCTGCTGAACTTCGGCCTCATTGACGCCCCCATCCTGTGGCTGACCAATCCCCAGTATATCATGGGCGTGCTGATTTTCGTCATTCTGTGGATGAGCATGGGCACCGGCTTCCTTTCCTTCGTTGCCGGTTTCCAAGGGATCGACAAGAGCATGTATGAAGCCGGTTATGTGGACGGCGTTCGCAACCGCTGGCAGGAACTGTACTATATCACCCTGCCTTCCATGAAGCCCATGCTGCTCTTCGGCGCGGTTATGTCCATCACCTCCGCCTTCAACGTTTGCGACGTGCCCCGGGCGCTGGCCGGCTATCCCTCTACGGACTATGCCGCCCGCACGGTGGTCACCCACTTGTTCGACTATGGCTTCAGCCGTTTCGAAATGGGCTATGCCTCCGCTATCGCTACGCTTCTGTTCCTGGTGATGATTTTGTGCAAGAAAGTAATTTCTGCAGCACTGGAAAAGGTGGGTACCTGATATGAGTGAGATGATCGTAAAATCCAATGGTACCCTGACGATCAACGGCAAGGATGTGCGGGGCGAATTGCTGTGCGCCGCCGAAAATGCCACGTTCGTTGACAAAAAGGGCCAAACGGTATTTGAATTTGAGTACGCCCACATCCGGGCGCTCAAGAATGTCCGCAACGGCGGCATGGCCTCTACCATTACCATGAAGCTGAAGGACGAGCAGGAATACGTGTTCATGCTCTTCACCGGCGTCAAAATTTTCAATCATATGTATGCCGCCTGGCCCGGCAAGCCCACCCAGGTCAGCCGTGCGGATGAGCTGCACCGTCTGGCGGAGCTGCGGGGCGAAAAGATCCAGAAGCCCAAGAAGCATAAGATACACCGCCGTCATCCCAACCGCTCCATTGGCGGCGATATCATGATTTACATCATGCTGGCGCTGGTAGGCCTGCTGATGGCCTTCCCCTTGATCTTCGCTATCGGTTCCGCCCTGAAGCCCCTGGATGAGCTTTTCCGCTTCCCGCCCACAATCTTGCCCAAGCATCCCACGGTGGATAACTTCTCCGATCTGCTGGTGACCATGGGGCAGAGCTGGGTGCCCTTTACCCGGTATATCACCAACACCGTGTTTATCACCGTGACGGGTACCCTGGGCCATCTGCTGATCGCCTCCATGGCGGCCTTCGTGCTGGCCAAGTATGATTTTCCCGGCGGCCGGTTCTTCTTCGGCGTGGTTGTCACCTGCCTGATGTTCTCCGGCTATGTGACGGGCATTCCTAACTATGTGATCATGAGCAAACTGGATATGATCGATACCTATTGGGCATTGCTGCTGCCGGCATTCGCGGCGCCCATCGGTCTGTTCATGATGAAGCAGTTCATGGAAGGCCTGCCTACCGCCTTGATTGAGGCTGCTCATATCGACGGCGCCAAAGAATTCCGCATTTTCTGGAGCATCGTGATGCCCAACGTGAAGCCTGCATGGCTGACGGTGATCATCTTCAGCGTGCAGAGCCTGTGGGGCAACAGCGCCGCCACCGTTATCTTCTCCGAGGCGAAAAAGACCCTGGTCTACGCCTTACAGCAGATTCAGGCCGGCGGTATTGCCCGCACCGGCCAGATGGCCGCCGTTACCGTGGTGGTCATGGCTGTGCCCATCGTCATCTTCATTTTCAGCCAGAGCAAAATCCTGGAAACCATGGCATCTTCCGGTATCAAGGATTGATCCGGTTGACGCTATCGAATCCATTTTTAGAAGGAGGAACGATTGTGAAAGCAATGAACAGGGTTCTGGCGCTTCTTCTGGCTGTGTTGATGATGATTGCCGCTTGCGGCACTGCCTTAGCAGCAGATGATGGGTATGCCAGCACATATACCTATAATTACGATTACTGGAGTGATATCCGCGAATCCCCGGATGCCTACCGGGTAATCGACGTTGTGTACAGCACCGATTTGGGGCTGGATACGGATATGAAAAAACCCCAGTCTCTCTTCGTACGGGGCAATGATCTGTATGTGGTGGATACGGGCAACAACCGCATCCTGCAGATGACCAGAGAAGGCAAATCCTTCGTTATGGTGCGGGTGATTGATACCATCCAGGGAACTGCGGTGACGGGCTTCAACAACCCCAACGACGTATATGTGGATGAAGATAACAACATCTATGTATGCGATACGAATAATAACCGTGTGGTGATGGTGGATAAGGATCTGAACTTCCTCAAAGAATTCGTCAAGCCCTCCAATGCCCTTTTCACCATTACCCAGACCACCAAGGAAACCTACAAGACTACGGAAAACGCAGATGGCGCCGCTGTGATCGTCCTGCCCCTTGGCGGCTACATCGTCAAGGAAGAATCCTCTTCCGCCAAGGTGGAAGGCTATGATATCGCTTATGTGGGCAATGAAAAAACCGCCCATATCAAGGAAAACATGGTGACGGTGCAGCAGGTCATCAATCTCTACAGCACCACCGGCGCCGTTCTGGACGCCAGAAAATTCAGTGATCCCGTCCTGGAATACCGGCAGCCCACGGCAGAAGAAGCCGCCCTCATTGAGGCTGCGGAACGGGAAACCGGGCGGCCTCACGGGCTGTTGCAGATTTCTGCCACAGCATATGGCGCTAAAAAACCTGCCAGCATCGCCTATACCCTCACCGAAGCGCCGGTGACCACCGTGAATAAGTATTATTCCGATTTCCGGGACGGTGTGCTGTCGGTGGCCATGCCCTTGGGTGAATACAATGTGGCCCAGAATGCTGCCACTGCCAAGGTGCCCGGTTTTGATACCCATGTGCTGGGGGAAAACCCGGTGGTATGGGTACGCAATGATCTGGCTGTCACCGTCGAATACAAGAATATCTACACCAACGCCCAAAAGCCTTTGGATGTGGCCGCCTATACTGTGGCGCCTTCCGGGTATGCGGAACTGACGGATAAGGAAAAGGCGCTGGTGGAAAAGGCGGAAGCCAACGGCGTGCCTCACGGCATTGTGCGCTTCAACGTGACGGCGGAAGGGGCGGAGATTCCTTCCAATACGGTATTTGATCAGTCCTTCAGCTTCCTGCCCAACAAGCTGGTGGTGGATACCTCCGGCCGTGTGTATACCTTGGTAAACACTGTCAACAAGGGCATCGTGAAATTCGAAGCCAATTGCAATTTCACCGGCTTCATTGGGGCCAACAAGGTATCCTACAATCTGTATGAATACATCTGGAAGAACTATTTCATGACCGAGGCCCAGCGTGCCCAGCAGGCATCCTTCGTGCCCACGGAATACTGCAATCTTTACATGGATGAGGATTCCTTCATCTATGCCACCAACGTGGTATTCAGCGAATACGATCTGCTCTGGGATGCAGCCCAGCCCATCCGCCGCCTCAACGGCATCGGCAACGATATCCTGATTAAGAACGACCGTTATCCCCCTATCGGAGATCTATACTGGGTGGAACAGAACAACCACTACGGTCCCTCAAAATTCCACGATATCACCGTGCTGGATAATGATGTGTATGTGGCCCTGGATAAGACCCGCGGCCGGCTGTTCGGTTATGATTCCCAGGGGTATATGCTTTGGGCGTTCGGTACCTCCGGCAACAGCGAGGGCGCATTCGGCAGCGCCATTTCCCTGGAGCATATGGGGAATGAACTGATTGTGCTGGATGAAACGGCCTGTACTATCACCCTCTTTGCCCCCACCGAATACGGCAATCTGATCTTTGACGCCTACGGGGCCTATCTGCAGGGCGATTATGACGGGTCTGCCGTTCTGTGGGAAGAGGTGCTCCAGCAGAATGCCAACTATAATCTGGCATTCATCGGCATAGGCCGTGCGCTGCTGCGGCAGGATCATTACGAAGAAGCTATGGAATATTTCGAAATGGCCCGGGACCGGGACAATTATGGCCGTGCCTTCCGACTGTACCGCAAGATATGGGTTGAAGAAAATATCGGCTGGATTGTGGCCCTGTTGGCTGTTGTGATGATTGTGCCGCTGGTGCTGCGCAAGATCAAGAGAATGAGAATGGAGGTGGAAATGTATGAGCGCAATCAGGTCTCGAAATAAGGAAAAGACCATGTCCCCCCGCCGGGAAAAATGGGCCAATTACGTTGCCTCCCTCAAATATGCCAAGTACGCCATGTTCCATCCCTTTGACGGCTTCTGGGATCTGACCCACGAAAAACGGGGATCCATTGCGGCCGGCACCACCTTCCTGGTTCTTTTCCTGGTCACCCATGTGTTGAAGCTGATGTATACCAATTTCCAGTTCATCAGCGCACCGCTGCAGTATGTGAACGTGTTTGAACAGGCCGGCTCTCTGCTGCTGCCCTTCCTGATTCTGTGCCTGGCCAATTGGAGCTTTACTACCCTCTTTGACGGCAAGGGCCGCTTCAGCGATATCTATGTGGCCATGTGCTATGCACTGGTGCCCTATGTTATCATTCAGCTGCCGCTGGTGTTTGTCAGCCATGTGATTGCCACGGATGAAGGGGCGTTTTATACGCTGCTCATGTCCGTTTCTGTGGTATGGTCTGTGGCGCTGGTCTTTGTGGGTCTGATGCAGGTGCACGATTATACACCAGGCAAAACCTTTATCTTCCTGATTGCTACTGTGCTGGGCGCGGCGATCATCATCTTCTTGATCCTGGTGTTCTTCAGCCTGCTGGGCGATCTGGTGGCATTCTTCGTTTCCTTCTACCGCGAATGCGCCGTGCGTCTGATGTAAGGAGGGAAGAAAAATGAATAAGACATTGAAACGTTTGCTTCCCTGGATCATTGTTCTGGCGGCCATTGCCGCACTGGTGCTGTTCGTGTTTGTACCCATCTATTCCGGGAAGGATGATGACGGGCTGATCGAACCGGAAATTTTCTTCTACGAGGGGGAGACCAAGCCCCTGGTTATGGAAAATGACCGAATCCGCTTTGAAATGGACAGGAAAACCACCCACTTCACCGTCACCGATAAAACGACGGGCAGTGTGTATTATTCCAATCCCAAGGATGCCGCCAAGGATAGCAAGGCCATCCAGAGCAACCGGAATCTGATGCAGGCCACCTTGGTTGTGACCTATACCAATTCCGCCGGTTCCATCGATATGGACAATTTCGTCTATTCTATCCAGAACAGCAATTTCCAGATCGAGCAGGTATCCGAAAACGAAATCAGCGTTGAATACGCCATCGGTAAAATCGAGCGGGAATATATGATTCCTTCCGCCATCACCAAGGAAAGATACGATTATTTCCGCGGCAATATGAAAAAATCCACCCAGAAAAAGGTGGCCAGCAACTATTCCCTCTATGAGCCGGATAAGCTGGATAAGAAGGAAAACAAGGATGAGGTCATCGCCCTGTATCCTTCCGTGCTGGAACAGCCCCTCTATATCCTCAATGCCGGTACCACTGCCACCAACAAGGAAAAGCTGGAAGGATATTTTGAAGAGGGCGGATACAACGCCGATGAATACGCTGAGGACATGAAGCTGGTAGCGGGAAAACGCGGTACCACCGGCCCCGTATTCAATGTGACCATGAATTTCCGCCTGCAGGATAATGATCTGGTCATGGAAGTGCCCTACAGCGAAATCCGTTACCGGGCTGATTATCCCATCACCTCCCTTACCGTGCTGCCCATGTTCGGCGCAACAGATGACAAGACCGACGGCTTCATCTTGGTGCCTGAAGGCGGCGGCGCCATCATCCGCTACAACAATGGCAAGCTGCGCCAGAATGCCTATTATTCCAACGTATACGGCTGGAATTACAGCACTTACCGGGCAGAGCTGGTTAACGAAACCCGCAGCAATTTCCCGGTGTTTGGCATGACCGCAGGCGATGGTTCCTTCCTTTGCCTGATGGAGGGCGCCACCTCCTATGCCAGCATTCAGGCTGATATCAGCATGCGTAACAACAGCTATAACTGGGCCAGGGCCAAGTATGCTGTGCTGCATTTTGACCAGTACAATGTATCCACCAAAACGACCAGCCTGGTTTACATGTACGAGGATGAAATCCCTGATGACACCATCATCCACCGCTATCGCTTCCTGGATAGCGCCAATTATGTGGATATGGCCAATGCGTACGGCGATTATCTGAAGGAAACGGGCCTGTACGAAAACAGCACCGCATCCGAACATACGCCCATTTCTGTGGAGCTGGTTGGCGCCATCAATAAGACCGTGGTGAAGGCCGGCCTGCCTGTGGATTCCGTGGTGGCCACCACTACCTTCGATCAGGCCCGGCAGATTCTTGCGGATATGGACGGAATCGGTCTTGAAAATCTGAACATCCGCATGAGCGGATGGGCCAACGGCGGCATCAATCAGCAGGTGCTCACCGGCGTGCATATCCTCAATGAGCTGGGCGGCAAGGATGGCATGGGCCGCCTGATCGCAGATGCCAAGGAAAAGGGTATTGCCCTGTACTTTGACGGCATCAGCTGCTTCGCTTACGACAGCGGTATGGCCGAAGGGTTCATGCCCATCCGCGATGCGGCACGGCTTGCTACCAATGAACAGGCAAAAATCTATCCCTACGATCAGATCACCTTCCGTTCCGATGACTTCTACGATCCTTTCTATCTGGTGCGTCCCGAATTTGCCAAGCGAAGCACGGATAACCTGATCGCTGCGCTGGTGAAGGAGCAGGCCGAGGGCGTGGCCTTCCGGGATATCGGCTATCTGCTTAGCGGCGACTACAATCCCAAGGATACCGTTACCCGTGAAGAAGTAAAGGCCCTGAATGTGCAGAGTATGCTGGACGCCAAAGCGGCTGGCCAGAAGGTGATGATCAAGGCCGGCAACGATTATGCCTTGCCCTATGCGGATATTATCACCGATGTGGATCTGACCGGTACCAAATACGCTATCCTGGATCAGCAAGTGCCTTTCTGGCAGATCGCCGTTCATGGGATGAAGGATTACACCGGCAAACCCCTGACGCTTGCGGGGGATATGGTGGGTGAATTCCTCAAATGCGTGGAGACCGGCAGCGGCCTGAACCTGACCTTCATGTATGAGGATACCAAGATCCTGCAGGATACCCGGCACACCACTTTCTTTGGCAGCTATTACGCTTCCAATAAAGAAAAGCTGCTGCCCATGGCCCTTCAGTATCAAAAGGATATGGCCGGCCTCAACCAGCAGCAGATTATCAGCCATGAACAACTGGCGGAAGATGTGGTGGTTACCGGCTACGAAGACGGCACCAAGGTGTATGTCAATTACGCTGTGGACGCCTACGAAAAGGATGGCGTTACAGTGAACGGCCGCAGCTATTACGTGGAAAGGGGGAAGTGACATGAAAAAGACAAAGATCATGCGGGACCATTGGTACGATGGCATTACCGATGCATTCAAAATGTACGTGCCTGGTAATGATATCTATCATTCCATGCGGGCACGCAGCGCCCGGATCGGCACCCTGTTCATTCTCCCGTTCATTCTGGGCTTCCTGATTTTTATGGTAAAGCCCCTGTTTACCTCATTCTACATGAGCCTGTGCAACGTGACGGTTGTCCCCGGCCAGGGGTATGAAACCACCTTCTGGGGCTTCCGTCAGTATAGCAACGCCCTGGGCGTGGATCCTGAGTTTAATCAATTGCTGACGGAAGAAATCGGCCGTATGCTGATCAATACCATCGCTACTCTGGTGGTCAGCTTCCTGGTGGCAGTTATCCTGAACCAGAATTTCAAGGGCAGGGTGCTGTGCCGGGCCATCTTCTTCCTGCCGGTAATTCTGTCCTCCGGCGTGCTGCCCGGTATTGAATCCCAGAACGAATTCTATAACATGATGAACTCCCTCAGCGCAGAGATGCAGGATTCTGCGGGGGTGAACCTGTCCCAGTCCATTCAGGATCTGCTGTCCGTTTCCGGGGTGGGATCGGAGGTGTTTGACGTCATCTTCACCATGATCGATTCCATTTACGATATCGTCATGGCCTCCGGTATCCAGATCATCGTGTTCCTCACCGGTCTGCAGTCCATCTCTCCCTCTCTCTACGAGGCGGCGGACGTGGAAGGCTGCTCCGCTTGGGAATCCTTCTGGAAGATCACCTTCCCCATGGTCAGCCCCCTGCTGCTGGTCAACTGCATCTATACCATTGTGGACTTCTTCATGAAGAACGACAATAAGGTGATGGAGCATATCAACTCCATTCATGCCAAGCTGGATTACGGCCTGAGCTCCGCCATGAGCTGGATCTATTTCGGTGTGGCGGCCCTGTTCATTGCCATCAGCACGTTCATCATTTCCAGGGGGGTGCACTATTATGAAGACTGAGGCCATTTCTTTGGAAAAGAACGCTCTCCGGTCCAAGGCCAAGCGGTCGAAAGCCCAGATTGCCAAGATCAAGGCCCGTCGGGGCGCCATTTCCCTGGTGCGTGGTTTGCTGATGCTGGGGCTGTGCTTCATGATCATCCAGCCCATCATCACCCGTTTTGCTACCAGCATCATGCCGGAAAAGGATCTATACGACGGCACCATCATCCTGCTGCCCCGCAATCCCACTCTCAAGAATTTTGAGGATGCATTCAATCTGCTGGGCCTCACCTGGAGCTGGAACAATTCCCTGCTGAATACCGCATGGACGTCTGTTCTGGTGGCGGTGTGCCAGGTGGTTTCCTGCACGCTGGTGGCTTACGGCTTCGCCCGGTATGATTTCCCGCTGAAGAAATTCTGGTTTGGCTGTACGGTGATGCTCATTGTCATCCCGCCCCAGACCATCGCCGCTCCTCTGGTCAGTTCCTTCAGCAATTTCGATATCTTCGGAATTGTGAGGGCGCTCAACAACGGAAAGGCGCTGAACCTGAAGGGATCGGTCATTCCCTATGCTTTCATGAGCCTGACCTGTATGGGCCTCAAAAACGGCCTGTATATCTACATGCTCCGCCAGTATTTCCGCAATGTGCCCAAATCCTTGGAAGAAGCGGCCTATATCGACGGCTGCGGCACCATGCATACCTTCACCAAGATCATGCTGCCTGATGCTGTGCCCATCATTATGAGCTGCTTCCTTTTCGCTGTGGTATGGCAGTGGACGGATATCTTCTATGCCCGCAATTTCCTCTCCAGCAACATCTACGCGGTGAAGCTGTCCACCATGGTTTCCTCCATGGCATACTACTTCTCTCAGGAGGCGGGAAGCGCTGTGGTCATCTCCAATGCCAAATCCCAGCAGTTCCTCTCTATCGGCGTGGTTATTTGCTCCATCCCGCTGATCATTCTTTACTGCTTCACCCAGAAGACCTTCGTCAAGTCCCTGGCCATGACCGGCAGCAAAGAATAAAAATACACTTTATGCACAAATTCATGGCTTGCATTAATTTGTATTTTAGTATATAATGTTACCAGAAGCGGCAGGGATGCTGCACATGGAATCGATACTATATGAATGTATGTTTGTCAGTCATTCATATGGAAAATAAAAAAAGGAGGACCCAACTATGAAGAAACTGGTTGCTCTGCTTCTGGCCGTTCTGATGCTCTCCATGAGCGCTCTGGCCCTGGCCGAAGCCCCCGAAGGTTATCCCGAAGTTGTGCCTGGTATTGATTTTGGCGGCAAGACCGTGAAGATCTACACCTGGTATTCCATGGATCGTTCTGCCAACCCCACCGATGAAGAAGCTGATCTGTATGCCTATCAGGATTGGCTGCAGGAAGTTTACAATGTGAAGGTAGAATATGAAGTGCCCTACGATTGGGCTGGCTCCATCACCTACCTGACCGATTTCGTTACCGCTGAGACCAAGGATCTGGTGATCTTCACCATGCCCATGGACTTCATCGGCCCCGCCATGAAGAACAACATGATCATCGCCTGGAATGACCTGATCGATCTGACCGCTGAAAAGTGGAATCAGGGCACCCTGGAATTCATGACCACCGGCGGCAAGACCCTGGGTGTGTACTCCGGCGGTTCTGAACCCCGTGAATGCGTGTTCTTCAACAAGCAGCAGCTGATCGATGCCAACATCGATCCCGATTACATCTATGATCTGCAGGCCAACGGCGAATGGACCTGGGACAAGATGCTGGAAATCTTCGCTCAGGTTCAGAAGGATATTGACGGCGACGGCGTCATCGATATCTGGGCTTCCACCGGTAGCGGCGACGATATGGCCATGGGCGCCATCGCCAGCAACGGTGCTTCCTTCTACAAGCTGGTGGACGGCAAGCTGGAAGTGAACATCAACACCGAAGAATTCATCGAAGCCATCGAATATGCCAAGACCATCCGTGACAACTACTTCCGTCGTGCTCAGACCGACGCCGAAGGCAACACCGAAAACTGGGACTACTACAAGCAGGGCTTTGTGCAGGGCCAGGGCGTGTTCCGTTTCGGCCAGACCTGGGAAGGCTACAACGGCAACGAAGCCATGAACGCTGACGGCTTCGAATGGGGCTGCGTTGCGTTCCCCACCGGTCCCAAGGTTGAACCCGGCGCCTACAAGAACATCGTTAACGACAACATCACCTGCATCCCCAACGTGTACGATGCCGAAACCAACAAGATGTTGGCCGTCCTGTACGATCAGTGGTCCAACCCCACCCCCGGCTATGAAGATGATACCGAAGGCTGGATCGGCAATAAGTACAACTACACCGATGACCGCGCCGTGGACGAAACCTATGCCATGCTGCGTTCTGCCGAATATACCGTCCGTGACTATTATGTCTTCACCGGCGACAAGAATGCCACCGTGTGCCCCGACCTGCTCTGGCCCATCGACAGCGACACTGCCGCCGCTCTGGTGGAATCTGTGCTGCCCGTGTTCCAGGCCCGCGCTGATGACTTCAACAACAAGTAATTTTCCTGCAAGATTGTCTGAATAAGATAGTCAGGCCGCTGTGCGAAAGCACAGCGGCTTTTTTATGCCGGTAAATGATGAAGCGCGTATAAAGCAAAGCACGCTATAGGGGAGAGAAAAGAAAAATGCGTATGAAAGAACGAACGCGACGCATTTTGCGAGATGATAATTTCTGATAATATCTTGATACTTTCTAAATACGAAAAAACTGTATCTTTATGCAAAAAATACGGCGCCTCGGCATGGCATGGATATGGCAGCAATTTTGCCGGTGTACGGGCAGAAAACCAGGCGGTCACCCCCCAAAATGCAGAGCAGCTTTCGCCTGCAGGTAATATACGCGAAAACAATCTTTACAAAAACGAGGGGAAGTGGCCGCTGACGAAAGCTTTGCGGGGTATCCGGAAATAGGAAAAGAATCCGGTATGCCAGGAAACAATCGGATGCGTTGAGAGCGGGAAAAATGATGCGATAAGCAGATGACTTCGTCGAAAAATGCAGTCAGAGCAGGGAAGGAATCAACAGATCAAGGATGAATATACGGCGTGATGAAATAGTGCTAAACTGGTAAATTTGTGCTATTGACATAAAATTTCGGTTAAATATAATAATAAGTATATAATTTCGCTTTGCTTTTGTGTCATCCAGGCGCGAAACATGGCGTAAAATGGCGGGATGGCTTCTCTGGGCTTTCAGAAGGGGCAAAATAAAGCAAAAACCCACCAATTAGAAAACATGTGTTATAGTATTTTCATCATGTGTTAATTGATTGCGGCATGGGAAAATGCTATAATAACATGTATAACGTGGGGCCATTATTCCTGTTTACGACGGGTTGGAGTGATGGCTTTTGAAAAACAGTGGAAAACTGCAGAAAAAACAAAGGCGGTGAATGGAAACATGCGTGTGAAATGGGCAATTATTTGCCTGGTGTTGCTGCTGGCAATGCCAACGATCGTATGGGCTGAACCTGCAGCTGTGGAGCGTGTGACCTATTCGGATTATCATGCTGCATGGCAGGAGGCACAGCGGCCCGACGGGCGGATGGACGGCCGGGCAATCAGCGCGCTTGCGGCGCTGGATGGACAGAACGCCATGATTGCCGAGGAAGAAAAGGCCGTTGAATACAAGGTTGTCTGCGATCAGGCGGGCTTGTATCAGATGGGGCTGCTTTATTATCCTCTGCAGGATAAGGGCCTGAACATCGAGTTTTCTGTAGAAATCGATGGCGAAACGCCCTTCAGCGAAGCCAAGTACAACACCCTCTACCGCATCTGGGTGGATGATCAGCGGCCAGGCACCATCCGTGACGCAGCCGGGAACGATATTATCCCCGGCCAGCATGAAGAACCGGTCTGGACCGAAGTATGGGTGGAGGATCATACCGGCACCTATGCCGATCCCTATCTGTTCTATCTTTCCGAAGGGGAGCACACCGTTCGCCTGATCGCCCGCCGCGAAAAGCTGGCGGTGGCGGGGCTGTGGTTTGAAAACCCTGCGGAAGTGCCCGCCTATGAGCAGGTGCAGATGATGTATCAGGAGCAGGGCTATGTTGCCGCGCCTGCGGGTATCATCGCCCTGGAGGCGGAACTGGCCGACCGGAAAGCGGACGCCGTTCTCTACGGCCGCACCGACCGTTCCTCCCCCCTGACCACTCCCTACAGCACCATGGAAACCCGCCTTAACACCATCGGCGGCAGCAGCTGGAATACCCAGGGTCAGTGGATCGAATGGGATTTCACCGTGCCTGCGGATGGGCTGTACCGTATTGCCATGCGTGCCCGCCAAGACATCCTCAGCGGTTCTTTTACCACCCGCCGCATCCTGATCGACGGGGAAATGCCCTTCAAGGAAATGGGGGATGTTCAGGTCAATTTCAGCATGGATTGGCAGAACATTGAAATTCCCTATGACGTGTATCTGACTGCCGGAGAGCATACCCTCCGGATGGAAGCGACCATCGGCTCCCTGACCGATCTGGTTGCCCTGGCTGATGAAGCGGTGTATCAGCTGAATGAAGCATACCGCCGCGTCGTGATGATGACCGGTACCTCCCCGGATATCTACCGCGATTATCAGCTGGAACAGAATATCCCCGAAGTATTTGAAATCTTCGCTGCCCAGGCGGAGGTGCTCAAGCGCTGCGATGCGCTGCTGCTGGAAATGTCCGGCAAGCGCGGCAGCATGAACGGCATCCTGCAGACCCTCTCCCGCCAGCTGGAAGAATTTGTGGAAAAGCCCGAGACGGTGCAGCGCCGCCTTTCTTCCTATAAGGATAATGTAGGTTCTCTGGGCTCCTGGCTGATCCAGATGAAGCAGCAGCCCCTGGAAATTGATAAGATTTATATCATGGGCGGCGAAGCGGGGGATCTGAATACCGCGGAAGCAGGATTCTTCCAGCAGCTGGGCCATGAGTTGTCCCTGTTCTATTCCTCCTTCGTGGTGGATTATTCTGTGATCGGCGGCATGGCCGAGGGCGAAAACACCAAGGTCATCGAAGTGTGGGTATCCGCCGGCCGCGACCAGGCCAACATCATCAAGCAGATGATTGATAACTACTTCACCCCCCAGACCGGCATTGCCGTCAACCTGAAACTGGTGCAGGGGCAGCTGATGAATGCCACCGCTTCCGGCGCCGGCCCTGACGTGGTGCTGCAGCTGGGCAATGCGGAGCCGGTGAATTATGCCGTCCGTAAGGCCTCCTACGATCTGACCCAGTTTGAAGATTTTGACGAAGTGGCTGCCCGGTTCCGGGACAGCGCCCTGACACCTTATCGCCTGGAAGGCGGCGTATACGCCCTGCCGGAAACCCAGACCTTCTCTGTCATGTTCTACCGCACTGACGTATTGGCGGAACTGGGCCTGGAAGCCCCAACCACCTGGGAAGAGATGTTTCACGTGGTGGGCCGTCTGCAGCGTAAGAATATGACCGTGGGCATTCAGCCCCCCAACAGTGCCGCCGGCAACTATACCGCCCTTTCTTCCATGGCCATGCTGCTCTATCAGCGCGGCGGTGAAATGTATTTGGATAACAACACCCGCAGCGGTCTTTCCACCTTGGAGGCCAAGGAAGCCTTCTCCATGTGGGTTTCCCTCTATGTGGACTATGAACTGCCGGTGAAATACGATGCGCTGACCCGCTTCCGCAGCGGTGAAATGCCCATCCTCATTGAAGACTTTACTTTCTACAACTGGCTGCAGGTGGGTGCGCCGGAAATCCGCGGCATGTGGGATTTCGTGCGGGTGCCCGGTACGGTGCGTGAGGATGGCAACGTGGATCACAGCGTATCCGGCACCGGCATCTGCTGCATGCTGTTGGCAGACGCCGATGATAAGGATGCCTCCTGGGAATTCATGAAGTGGTGGACCAGCGCCGATGTGCAGACCCAGTACGGCAAGAACATCGAAAACCAGCTGGGTGTATCCGCCCGTTATCCCTCTGCCAATGTGGAAGCCTTTGCCAGCATGCCCTGGTCTGCGGCGGAACTTGCCACCCTCAATGCGGAATGGGACAATGTGAAGGGCATTCCCGAAGTGCCCGGCGGCTATTTCACTTCCCGGCATCTGAACAACGCCTTCCGTCGGGTGCTCAATTATCATGAGGATCCCGGTGAAACGCTGCTCGACTATGTGAAGAATATCGACAAGGAAATTACCATCAAGCGGAAAGAATTCGGATTGGAGGTGAGCGGAAATGAATAAGCGTTCCTTTGTTCAGGGCTTTCAGAGGCACCGCATTTCCTATATGATGCTTGCGCCGTATCTGACACTGTTCATCATTTTCACGGTCATTCCGGTGTTCTACGCCATGTTCCTCTCCTTTACCAGCTTCAACCTTTTTGAAGCCCCCCGGTTCATTGCCCTGGATAACTATCGCTCTTTGTTCCTGCATGACGACGTATTCATGAAGGCGCTGACCAATACCATGGTCATTGCCGTGATCACCGGCCCTCTCAGCTATGCTGCCTGCTTCCTGCTGGCCTGGCTGATCACCGATTTCAAGCCCTTCCCCCGTGCGGTGCTGACCACCATCTTCTATGTTCCCTCCATTTCCGGCGCTGTATTCATGATCTGGTCGATCATGTTCTCTTCCGATAACTATGGCTATATCAACTCCGTGCTGGTGAATATGGGTATCCTCAACGATCCCATCCAGTGGCTGGAGGACGGGCAGTATGTGCTGGCGGTAGTCATCATCGTCTCTTTGTGGCTGAGCCTTGGCACCAGCTTCCTTTCCTTCATCGCCGGTCTGCAGAATGTGGATCACAGCCTGTATGAAGCGGGCAGCGTGGACGGTATCACCAACCGCTGGCAGGAACTGTGGTATATCACGCTGCCCTCCATGCGGCCTCAGCTGATGTTCGGCGCCGTGATGCAGATTACCGCTGCTTTCGGTGCAGGCGACGTCAGCGCCCGATTGGCAGGCTTGCCGTCGGTAGACTATGCGGCGCATACCATTGTCAACCATATAACGGACTATGGCTATACCCGCTTTGAAATGGGCTATGCATCGGCCATCGCCGTCATCCTGTTCATCATGCAGGTTGTCAGCAACAAGCTGGTGCAAAAGATGCTCAGAAAGGTGGGTACCTGATGAAACTGCATAAGCGTTCGGGCGGACGGATCAACCGCAGCCGGGGTGGCAATTTCATGTCGCTGCTTTTCCTGATGCTGCTGGCGGCTTTCATGCTGCTGCCCATGGTCTTCGTGGTATCCAATGCCTTCAAGCCCCTGGAAGAATTGTTCATTTATCCCCCCAAGCTGCTGGTGAACAATCCCACCACGGATAACTTCCGGTCCATGACCAAGCTGATGTCCCAGTCCTGGGTGCCTTTCTCCCGTTACCTGTACAATACCGTGTTCCTCACGGTGCTGGGTACCCTGGGCCATCTGATCTTTGCCTCTCTGGCGGCCTATCCGCTGGCACGGCATAAGTTTCCGGGCCGCAATCTGATCTTCAATATGATCGTTTTGTCCCTGATGTTCTCCGGATCCGTAACCCAGATCCCCAGCTATATCATCATCACCAAGCTGGGGTTGCTGGACAGCCATCTTGCAACGCTGCTTCCCGCCATTCAGTTTTCTCTGGGCTTGTATCTGATCAAGCAGTTCATGGAAGGCCTGCCTGATTCGGTGATCGAAGCCGCCCGGATTGACGGCGCCAGCGAATGGCGCATCTGGGGCCAGATCGCCATGCCCATGGTGAAGCCGGCGTGGCTGACGCTGATCATCCTGATGATCCAGAATTTGTGGAACACCATTTCTCCTTACACCTTCAGCGAAGAACTGAAAACCATGCCCCAGGCCCTCAACCAGATCCTCTCCGGCGGTATCGCCCGTACGGGTGTATCGGCTGCCGTATCGCTGATCATGCTGTCGGTGCCTGTGGTTACCTTCATCCTGTCCCAGAGCCAGATCATCGAAACGATGAACAGCTCCGGTATGAAAGACTGAAAGGGGGAAAGCACATGCGTACATGGCGAAAGACGGCGCTCATGGGAATTTGCATTTTGCTGGTGTTGAGCTGGGCTTTCCCGGCCCTGGCTGTGACGGAGCGAACCGGCGCCTACGAAACCTACAACTATTCCTTTGCCGACCGCAGTGAACTGGCTTCGGCCGCCGCCTATATCCCCACCCGTGTGGTACGTGCCACGGATATGGGATTGACGAATCTGCGCACCTTGTCTGACCTGTACATAGTAGAAGAAACCGGGGATGTTTTCCTGGCTGATACCGATAACGATCGGATTATCCGTACCACCCTGGCTTTCGATTCTGCAAAGGTAATTGATACGGCCGACGGGATGAAGTTTTCCAAGCCCCGTGGCGTGTATGTATCTGCCGGCTATTTGTATGTAACGGATACCGGCAACAAGCGGGTGGTCAAAATGACCATGGATGGGGAAACGCTTGCCGTGTGGGGCAAGCCGGATTCGCCCCAGTTCTCCGCCGGCGTTGATTTCAAGCCGCAAAAGGTGGTCGTTACCGATCAGGGCGAAATCAGCATCGTATGCGAGGGCATTTACGAAGGTCTGGTCACCATTGATCAGCAGGGGGAATTCCAGGGCTATTCGGGCACCATTCCCGTCAAGCCCTCTGTATGGGATTTGTTCTGGCGGATGATTTCCACCCGTGAACAGCTGGCCACCATGACCTCCTTCCTGCCGGTTACCTACATCAATGTGGATCTGGATGAAGAAGGCTTTATCATGGCCACCTCCCAGGCGGAGCAGAGCACCATGGCCAATTCCGTGCAGCGGCTCAACCCCGGCGGAAACGATGTGCTGATCAATAATTCCGGCCAGAATCTGGTGGGCGATTTGGGCAATCTCTATGACGGCCGCGCTGTGGGCGCTTCCGTGATGAACGATATCGCCACCATGCCCGGCGGCATGTATGCCTGCGTGGATTCCCGCCGCAGCAAGGTATTCGTCTATGACGATGACGGCGAAATGCTCTTTGCTTTCGGTGGTTTGGGCAGTCAGGACGGTAATATTTCCGTGCCTTCCGCTGTGGATACCGTGGGCTTCACCTTATACGTGGCCGACTCTTCCAAGGGCCAGATTACCGTATTTGAACCCACCGCCTATGGCCAGTGCCTGATCCAGGGCATTATTGATTACAACAACGGCGAATACGAAAGCAGCCGTGCCAATTTTAACGAAGCGTTCCGCTACAATACCAACTGTGAATTGGCATATCTGGGCATCGGCCGTTCCCAGATGCGGGAAGGCCAGTATAAGGACGCCATGGCTTCCTTCCGTCTGGCTTCCAGCCGCACCTATTACAGCCGTGCGCTGGAACAGTATCGCCAGGAGGTATTTGACGAAAGCTTCACCGGCATTTTTGCCGTGATCGCGGCGGTGCTGGCTATTGCGGTGATCAAGCCTATCGTCAAGCGCTTCAAGAAGCCCTCTCAAAAAGAAAAGAAAGAATGGCAGCCCAAATCTGCCTTGGGCCGCAAGACGGATAAGCTGCTCAAAGACGTAGACTTTTCCTTCTACTGTGCCCTGCATCCCTTCAAGGGCTTCCACGAATTGCGCCATGAAGGTCAGGGATCCATCCTGGGCGGCACGGTAATCCTGTGCCTGTACATCATCCTGTCAGTGATGCGCTCCACCTTGTCCGGCTTCCTCTTTGGCGGCTCGGTAGATCAGAATCCCTTGCTGACCGCCATATCCGTCTTTGCCCCCATCCTGCTGTTCGTGGTGGCCAACTGGTGCATCACCACCCTGATGGAAGGCGAAGGCCGGATGCGGGATATTTACAAGGGCGTGTGCTATGCCCTGATGCCCATGGCGCTGGGTCAGGTGCTGATGCTGGTGCTGTCCAATGTGCTAACCCTCAACGAAATCAGCATTTACAGCGTGCTGGATTACGGCCTGTGGATCTACACCATCTTCCTGCTGCTGGCGGGCAATATGCTGGCTCATGGTTTCAGCATGGGGCAGACGGTACGGGCTGCTTTGGTCACCGTGATTGCCATGGTGGTCATCGTGTTCCTGATGTACCTGTTCTTCAATCTGATATTTGAAGTGATTGGCTTTGGCGATCAGATTTATCAGGAAGTTGCATTCCGCGTATAAGAAGGAAAGGAGGGGTACTCTGTGAAAGCATATCATAAGCGGTTGCTGTCTGTGCTGATTACGATCGTGCTGCTGTTGTGCGTGTCTTCGGTGTTCATTTCCAGTGTGTTCACCGTGGACGCCAGTCAGCTGCATATCGATCCGCAGGGCAGCGCCAGCAGCGCCCAGGGGTTGAACCGCTCCGACGGCCAGCTGCCCGGGAAAGCAGAACTGGATGCGGATGGCTATGATACCGTGCTTGCCAATGGCTTTGAGCAGGTATTGACGGATGGAAAATCCACGCTCTATTTCCGCGATGATACGGCGGAAATCGCCCTGCAGGATCTGGCCACGGGCCACATCTGGTATTCCAATCCCCAGGATCGGGATCAGGAAACCATGGTGGAGGGAACCACCCGGCTGCGCATCGGCGCTCAGCTGACGGTGGCCTACTACGATTCCCAGGGCACCTACGGCCAGATGGACAGCTATAACGATGCCATCGCCTATGATGGCGTGAAGTGGGAACAGACGGATAATGAACTGATCGTCCATTATCGATTGGGCAAAACGGTGGTGACACTGGCGGATGTTCCCCAGCAGATCAGCAAATCCCGTCTGGACGGCTTCCTTTCCGTGCTGAGCGAAAAGGATCAGAAGGATTTCCTGAAAAACTATAAGCTGGCCTCTGTAACAGGCCGCGACCAGTCCTATGTCGATAAGATGGTAGAAAAGTATCCCAACGTGATCAACGAAGATACCTACTACCTGACCAAGGACTCCACCCGCATTCTGACCAAGATTCGCACCTGGCTGGATGAATGCGGCTATACTGATGAGGATCTGGATTACGATAACAAGGTAAACCAAATTGAAGTTGAAGCTTCCAGCCGCGCATTCTTTGCCATGACCATGACCTATCGGCTGGACGAGGGGGCGTTGGTTGTCACCCTCAAGGGCGATTCCCTGGAATATGACGAAACCATCCCCCCCAACGAAATCAACATTCTGGAATACTTCGGCGCCGGCGGCAAAACGGAAAAGGGATACATGCTGATGCCCGACGGATCCGGTACCCTGATCTATTACAATAATGGCCGCACTACCGAAACCCCCTTCGCCATGCGGATTTACGGCAATGATACCGTCAGTGAAACTGAAAGCGCCTATGTGGCGGATAAGAAGGTTTCCCTGCCCGTATTCGGCGTGAAGAACGGCAAGGCCGCAATGCTGGCGGTGGTAGAGGAAGGCGCCGCCACCGTTTCCCTCAACGCCCGGGTCAACGGGATGTTCAATTCCTATAACACGGTGTATCCTTCCATGTTGGCCACTGCCGTGGACCGGATGAACATTTCCGATTCCCAGCAGGTCTATTTCGAAGCTGAACCCTATCGGGGGGATGTGGTAATCCGTTATCAGCCCCTGAAGGAAGAGGATAACGATTACATGGGCATGGCCCGGGCTTACCGGCAGATGCTGCTGGAAGCGGGCACCCTGAAGGCACAGGCGGAAAGCGTTTATCCCCTGGCGCTGGATGTGATCGGCGCTGCTCCCACTACGGAACTGGTGGCAGGCATGCCGGTAGAAGTAATGGAACCCATGACCACCTTCGCCCAGATGGCGGAAATCGCCAATGCCCTGCCGGCAAAAGGCAATGCCGTGTGGCTGCGGATGGAAGGCTGGATGAAGGATGGCCTGCAGCAAAAGGCCGTTACCGGCATCAGCGTGGAAAGCAAACTGGGCGGGGAAGAGGGCCTGAAGCAATTGCTCGCCGATGCCCAGGAACAGGGATGGCAGGTGCTGCCGGAGGTGTGGCTGGCCACGGCCTTTGATAAGGGCGGGTTCTCCCTGTCGAATGACTGCATTCGGGATCTGTGCCGTGATATCGCCGTTCGCTATACCTATGACTATGTGAGTCGCTATCGCCGCTATGGCGCCGGTATCGTGTATCAGTTGGATGGGGCCCGCACCCAGAAATCTGCCGAGTATTTCCTGCGGGATGCGCAGCGGCTGGGTTTGAATGCTGCATCCATCCCTGATGTGGGCGTCAATCTCTGGTCCGATTTCGAAATGAGAGCGCCCATGAACCGTCAGTTGATGCAGCAGATGGGGGAAGGGGTGCTGGCCTCTTTCCACGAAAAGATGCAGCTGGCACTGCCCAATCCCAACGCCTATGCCCTGACCTATGCATCCAAGATCCTGGATATGCCCACGACTGACAGTGCCTTCCGTATGACGGATGAATGCATTCCTTTCTATCAGGCAGTTGTCCGCGGCAGCATCGATTATGTATGTGAGCCGCTGAACTACGCTGACGATCATCGAATGGCGCTGCTCCAGGCGGTGGAATACGGTTCCGGTCTGCAGTATGCCGTCAGCGCTGAAACCACCGCCTTGCTGAAGGAAACGGATTACAGCTATGTGAACAAGGGCCGTTTCACCGATTGGGATGAAACGATCCAGGAATCTTACATCGCCGCTGCCAGCGTGCTGGAAAAGGTGGCCGGTTTAGAAATGATCCATCATGAACGGGTGTCGTTCAATCTTTATACGACCACCTACGCCGACGGCACCTGCATTGCCGTCAACTATGGCGCCCAAGCCGCCCAGGTGAATGGGGTAGAGGTGCCGCCTATGAGTTTCGCAGTGGTAAAAGGAGGTGAAGGCGCATGACAATGGTTAAGGACAGAGCCGCGTACAACAAAAAGATCCGGCAGATCATGAACAAGAAAAAAGGCATGATGACCCTTAACAAGAAAAAGGCCCGTTGGGGTTATCTGTTCGTGCTGCCGCTGTGCCTTGGCCTGATCTTCCAGTTCGGTATTCCTGCCTTCAAATCTGCGATATTCGCTTTTTCCACGGTCAATGTGGATGCATCCGGCTATACCACCGTATTCAGCGGGTTTAAGAATTTCCACGACGCACTGTTGGTCAATACCACCTTCCGTGAGCGTGTGGTGCAGTCCCTGCTGAATATGCTGCTGAATCTGCCGCTGATCACCATCTTCTCCTTCTTTGCGGCCAGCCTGCTGAATCAGAAGTTCCACGGCCGCTGGCTGGTCAGAACCATCTTCTTCCTGCCGCTGGTGCTGGCGGCCCCCGCCCTGATGGGCTTTGACGCCGGGGACGCCCTGCAGCGAATGATGGGTGCATCGGGCAACTTTAAGGAGAGCGAATCTCTCACCGGCCTGGAATCGGTGAATCTGGCCAATCTGCTGATTAACAGCGGCGTGCTGCCCCAGACAATCGCCAATTACCTGGCCAGTGCTGCCGACAGAATTTACGATATCATTATTCTGTCCGGCGTACAGATTCTCATCTTCCTGGCGGCGCTGCAGTCCATTCCGCCTACGATGTATGAAGTGGCATCCATTGAAGGCGCATCTGCCTGGGAAAGCTATTGGCGCATTACCTTCCCCATGACATGTCCCATGATCATGACCTGTATGATTTTTACCGTCATTGACTCGTTTACATCGTCCACCAATAAGACGCTGTCCATGATCGAAGACGTGGCGTTCAAAAACTTCAATCACGGCCTGTCCTCAGCCATGGCATGGATCTATACGATTCTGATCATGCTGCTGCTGGGACTGGTGGTATTGATCATGAGAAAGGTGGTGAAGCGGTATGAAGGCTAATACCATGAAGACAAAGCACCCGCATCGTAGGAAGGCGCTGAACAGCCGCATGATCGGCCTTTGGATTGGAAAGCTGTTCCGCTTCGGCATCATCGTGGGTATTTCCTACGTCATTCTCTATCCGCTGCTGGTCAAGCTGTCGGTGGCATTCATGGCCAAATCCGATATGTACGATATGACCGTGAAGTGGGTGCCCCGCAAGCCTTCCCTGGATAGCTTCAAGGAAGTGCTGTGGCTGATTGACTACCCCGCCTACCTGTTCACCACCCTGGCGGTGAGCGCCGGGGCCACGGTGGTACAGATTGCATCCTGCACCCTGGCGGCGTACGGCTTGGCCCGGTTCCAGTTCCGGGGCCGTAATCTGATCTTTGTTTTCGTGATCCTCACCTTGGTGCTGCCTCAGCAGACCTACATGGTCACCACTTACATGCAGTACCGCTACTTTGACCTTTACGGTTTGCTGGGATTGTTTGGCGTTCCCGGACAATCGCTCATAAGTACCCCCTGGCCTCTGCTGCTCATGTCTTTGGGCTGCCAGGCGGCCAAGAACGGCCTGTTCATCTATATCCTGCGCCAGTTCCTTTCCCGGCTGCCCGGCGAATTGGAAGAGGCTGCCTGGGTGGACGGCGCCGGTGTGGGCCGGATTTTCCTGCGGGTGATGCTGCCCAATGCGGGCCCTGCGCTGGTGACGGTATCGGTGCTTTCCTTCGTATGGACGTGGAACGATCTGTATGCGGCCAGCACCTACATGCCTACCATGAAGCTGTTCCCCACCCTGCTCAATACCCTGACCTTTACCATCACCCGTGCTGCCGGCGGCCCCACGGTCATCGATACGGTGCAGGTATCCATGCTCACCAATGCCGCGGCCCTGCTGATTGTGCTGCCGCTGATCTTGTTGTTCATAGTTGCACAAAAATTCTTCGTTCAGGGCGTGGAAAGAACCGGTCTTACCGGCATGTAATTTCAGGAAACAAAAAATACATTTCTTTAACGCGGGAAATTCGAGAATTCCATGTTTTTCGAACATTTTCCTACGTGTTACGAGAAAAAATGGGCGGTTTACAGTCGGAAAAGGCTGTGAATCGCCCATTTATATTGGTTGCAAATGAGAAGGAAGAAAGGAAAAAAACGCCAGCGGAACGGAGGAAAATGAAACAATTGTTATAGTTTTATCGTCATATGAGGGTTGAAAATATATGTTTGTTCGCATATAATAACATACATAGGGATTGGTATTCGATCCCATGCGACAATTTCAAACGAGGAGGAACAAACCATGAAGAAGATCCTGTCCGGTATCCTGGTTGCTCTGATGGTTATGGCGATGATTCCCGCTATGGCCGAAGAAGCCACTCTCCCCACCTATCAGTTTGGCGGCGCTGCCAGCGAATTCAAGACAAAGCTGTGGGATATGGGCGAAAAGAGCTTCTATCCCATGTACTCCACCGCTTACAACTCTGGTGCTGATTTCGACATCACCACCCTGAAGCTGTGTGCCCAGAACGACGCTTTCCAGTGGAAGCCTGCTGAAGTTTCCCCCAAGGATGGCATTGATTTCAAGGGCGATTGGTTCTCCATCCGTGATGATGGTTTCGTCGCTGCTGACGAAGCTTTCGTTGCTGCCCTCAAGTGGGTCTGCGAAGTGGACGGCGTGTATGACATCCAGCTGAACCTCTCCGGCGGTACCTCCGGCGGCGCTGCTGACACTGCTGACGGCGTGTATATGAGCGCTTACATCCAGGGCGAGCAGATCTTCTGCTACGACACCTACACCTTCGATGGCCATCGTCTGCCCCAGACCGAAAACTTCTTCGGCGGTGTGGAACTGAAGGCTGGCGACGAAATCATCCTGGTTTCCGACAGCAAGCTGAACGGCGGCTGGGACGATCCCTGGTGGTATCTGCATGTTGGTCCCGTGGTTGAAGAAGAAGAAGTAGTTGAAGAAGTTGCTGAAGAAGAAGCTCCCGTCATCCTGGCTGGCTATCAGTACGGCGGCGGCGCTACCGAATACAAGACCAAGCTGTGGGATGCTGGTGAAAAGGGCTTCTATCCCGTATACTCCACCGCCTACAATTCTGGCGCTGATCTGGATCTGTCCACTCTGAAGGATTGCGTTCTGACTGAAGCCTTCCAGTGGAAGCCCGCTGAAAGCTCCTTTGTTGGCGAAAACGAGTGCAAAGGCGATTGGTTCGGCATCCGTGACGACGGTCTGTGCGCCCCCGACGTCGGCTTCGTTGCCGGTCTGAAGTGGGTCTGCCCCGCTGATGGCCTTTACATCATCAAAATCGGTTATGCTGGCGGCACCTCCGATCCTTCCCAGGC
Source organism: Clostridiales bacterium (assembly GCA_015056265.1). Classification (GTDB taxonomy): domain Bacteria; phylum Bacillota; class Clostridia; order Christensenellales; family Aristaeellaceae; genus RUG563. Next base: position 5,049 of record SVGR01000009.1, on the reverse strand, counting down.
CGCTGCTGACGGCGTCTACATGAGCGCTTACATCAAGGGCGAACAGATCTTCTGCGTGGACACCTATGAAGAACGTGGCCATCGCGTGACCGGCACCGTCTATCATGATTTTGAAAACTATGAACTGAAGGCTGGCGACGAAATTATCATCGCTGCTGACAGCAAGCTCAGCGGTGGCTGGGACGATCCTTGGTTTGGCGTGTACATTTACCAGATTGCCGAATAATTTGAACTGAATAAGTGGTTACAATTATTCTGTAATGCATGAAAGTAGCCAGCGTCGCTTCGGTGGCGCTGGCTACTTTGAGATTTAAAGAAATAGGTGAACGATGAAGAAAATGAGTGCATCCATTCCGGCATTGCTGATGATTCTGACCGTACTGCCCCTGAGCGGTGAAGTAGAAGAAAAAAGTATGGTTGTGGCTGCCGGGATGTGGTAATTGCTCATTGGAACAATCGGGGCCCTGATGAAAACAGTGATACCTGCATCGAACAGATGGAATTGATTGAGCACATCAACGAAGAATTTATTTAATTGTAATTTGTTGTTTGCCTCCACCGGGGATTTCCATTCTTATATGGCGGTGGTTCATGCCTCTCAATAGCCGGAGAAAAGAGTACGGATGTGTTCCTGGCCCATTTCTGTGACGCTGCGCCCACGTGGATCGATTGCAGTTTTGTGGTTCCGTTGGATGATTATTTCAATTCTTCGGATGAAATCTGGAACAAATCCGTCAGCGATTCCTGAAAATACCATGGTGAGAACAACGGCATCACCAACTGGAATGACGTTGTGGGCCACGTCATCATGTTCAACAAACGTATCTGTGCCGAAAACGGCATTACAGACGAATATCTGTACGAATTACAACGCGGCGGCGAGTGTACTTGGGAGCGCCGTTGAACCGATTGGTGGAGCCTCCACATATTTCCGTGAAGCTGTTCAGTGGAATGAATGGTGTATTCTGCAGGGCATTGATCCCGCACCTTTGTTGCAACAATGAAGGCCCCTTGCCAGGCATCATTTGATGAACTGTGGATTCACTACGAAGAAACTGAATAAGGCAAGCCAAACATTTTTTGAGAAATTGAGAGGGTGGGGGAAACGTCATCCTCTTGATGCAATAATCAAACATCGAAAGGAGAAACTCAATGAAAAAGACCCTGACCGTATTGCTAGCCATGATGCTGGTAATGACCCTTCTGCCCATGACGGCCGGCGCCGAAGAAAAGAAATATGATCTTGGCGGCAGAGATGTGGTGATTGCTCATTGGATTGATATGACGCCCAATCCCAATAGCGATACCTACGCTGATCAAATGGAATTGATTGAACACATCAATGAAAAATATAATTGCAATCTGACCTTCACGACCACCGGCGACTGGCATTCCTACATGGCTGTAGTGAATTCCGCCCTTACCTCCGGTGAAAAGATTGCCGATGTATTCTGGGCAAATATTGGCAACGCCATCCCCACCTGGGCGGATCGGGGGCTGGTGGTTCCGCTGGATGACTATTTCGATTTTGATTATAAAATCTGGAATCAAGGCCGAAATGAAGAATGGGCCATGGATGGCAAGCATTATACAATTGCTATCGGTAACGATTCAGTGGGCCATGTGATTCTGTTCAACAAGCGCATCTGCGCCGAAAACGGCATCACCGATGAATACCTGTATGATCTGCAGCGCAACGGCGAATGGACCTGGGAAAAGCTGCGCGAACTGGCCATCAAGTGCACCAAGGATACCAATAACGATGGCAAGGTCGACATATATGGATATGGCTCTTACGGATCCTGCCCCACCTGCCCTGAACCCTATCTGTATTCCAACGGCACGGCTCCTGTTATTGTGGATGAAGACCTCCATTACAAGTACAACCTGACCGATCCCCGGGTTATCGAAGCCATCCAATTCTGCTATGATCTGTATTGGGTTGACCAGGTATGCTACATGGGCTCCACCGACTGGGGCGTCTGGGAATCCATGTGGCGCCGCGGCCGCACCGCCTTCTATGAAGTGGCTTCCTGGAACATGATGGGCTATTTCGACGATCTGGAAAATGACGAAATCGGCATCCTGATGATCCCCAAGGGCCCCCAGGCTGACGATTATGTGAATTCTCAGTCCATGCCCTCCGGTATGTTTATGCAGCCCATGGTAGAGGACAAAGAAGCGATTGCCGCCATCGTTACCGAATACTATGATGATTACGAGTGGAAAGAAAAGACAACCGTCGCAGATGGCTTTGAGAATTACGTATTCGATGACGAATCCCTGGAAACCGTGTCCATGATTGAAGGCCGCACTGTTTCTCTGCTGGGCGAAGTTTCCACCTACTTCCGTGATAGCGTGCTGTGGTATGACTGGGGCATTGTCCGTGCCATTCCGCCGCGGACGTTTGTTGAAACCATGGAAGCCTCCTGCCAGGCCTCCTTTGACGAACTGTGGAAGCCTTTGGTTGAAGCCCAGGAAGCCCTGGAAGAAGCCGCTGAATAAGGCAAGCCCAGCATTTCTTTGAGAAATTGAGAGGATGAGGAAAGCATCATCTTCTTAATGCAATAATCAATTATTGAAAGGAGAAACCCCATGAAAAAGACCCTGACCGTATTGCTGGCCATGATGCTGGTAATGACCCTTCTGCCCATGACTGCCGGCGCCGAGGAAGAAAAGAAGTACGATCTTGGCGGCCGCGTAGTCACCATCGCCTCCTGGACCGACGGTACCCCCAATCCCAACAGTGATACCTATGCCGAGCAGATGGAGCTGCTGGAGCACATCAACGAAAAGTACAATTGCGATCTGCAGTTTGTTACCACCGGCGACTGGCATTCCTACATGGCCGTGGTTAACTCTTCCCTGACCGCCGGCGAAAAGATCGCTGACGTGTTCTGGGCTGCTTTCGGCACCGCCGTTCCCACCTGGGTGGACCGCGGGCTGGTGGTTCCGCTGGATGACTACTTCGATATCGAAGATGAAATCTGGAATCAGCAGACCAATGAAGAATGGGCGCTCAATGGCAAGCACTATGTTCTGACCACCTGGAAAGACGCAGTGGGCCACGTGATCCTGTTCAACAAGCGCATCTGCGCCGAAAACGGCATCACCGATGAATACCTGTATGATCTGCAGCGCAACGGCGAATGGACCTGGGAAAAGCTGCGCGAACTGGCCATCAAGTGCACCAAGGATACCAATAACGATGGCAAGATCGACGTATACGGCTTCGGTTCCTACGGCACCTGCCCCACCTGCCCCGAAGCATTCGTGTATTCCAACGGTGCTGCCCCCGTTATCATTGACGAAGACTTCCACTACAAGTATAACCTGACCGATCCCCGGGTCATCGAAGCCATCCAGTTCTGCTATGATTTGTATCATGTGGATCAGGTATGTTATACCGGTTCTATGGACTGGGGTGCCTGGGAAATGATGTGGCGCCGCGGCCGCACCGCCTTCTATTCCGTTGCTTCCTGGAACATGATGGGCTACTTCTCCGATCTGGAAAATGACGAAATCGGCATCCTGATGATCCCCAAGGGCCCCCAGGCCGACGATTATGTGAACGCCCAGTCTATGCCCTCCGGCATCATGATGCAGCCCATGGTGGAAGATAAGGAAGCCATCGCTGCCATCGTTTCCGAATGGTATGCCGATTATGACTGGAAGGAAGAAACCACCGTTGTGGATTCCTACGAAAACTACGTGTTTGACGATGAATCCCTGGAAACCGTGGCCATGATCGAAGGCCGCACCGTTTCTCTGCTGGGTGAAGTTTCCACCTACTTCCGTGATTCTGTTCTGTGGAACGACTGGGGCATCAAGAGCGGCACCGCTCCCCGTACCTTCGTAGAAACCATGGAAGCCTCCTGCCAGGCCTCCTTTGACGAACTGTGGAAGCCTTTGGTTGAAGCCCAGGAAGCCCTGGAAGCCGCCGAATAATCTTCCGGCTGTATTCATGATTGATTTGTAACTGACTGGTTGTGCCCTCCCTGGCGCAGGGATTCCCGGCGTCGGGGAGGGCCATAAAACTGGAAAGCGAGAAAAAACATGCTTGAATCGCATAGCAGTGGAAATGCCAACAGTTCCACATTCGAAAATTTTTCCCTATATCACGAGTCCGGAGTGGATTTGACGCTGGTGGAATGTGGATATGAAAAATGCGATCCGGAACACTACTTCAGCGGCACAAAAGGGTATCACACCCTGCATGTGGTGATTTCGGGAAAAGGAACGGTGGAATACCAGGGACGCATCATCCATGTGACTGCCGGCCAGGGCTTCTATTTGCCAAAAGATGAAATCTCTACCTACACCGCAGATGCGGAAGAACCGTGGGAATACCGGTGGGTCGGCTTCATCGGTACCCAGGCGACGATCGCCATGACCATGACCGATCTGGCCAAGGAAATTTGTTTTGACGTTCCGGATGTTGCCCGGGTCAGCAAGCGGCTGGCAGATATGTATGAGGCAGCCATTCGGGAAACAGAAGCGGGGCGGATGCTGGCACTGGGCAATCTGTATATCATGTTGTCTGAAATGGTGGAAAATCACAGCAATAGCACCCGTGGCGCCAGTGCGGCGGCAAAATACGTCAATTCTGCTATCGCAATGATTCGTGAAAACTATCAGGGGAAATTCAGCGTGAGCGATATCTGCTCCCAGTTGAATCTGACCCGCAGCTATATATATAAATTATTTATTCAATATTGTCATATGTCTCCTTTGGAATATTTGCTTCGTTTCCGCCTGGAAAAGGCGCGGGAACTGCTGGCTTCCGGGACGTGCCCCATCAATGAAGTAGCGGAACGATCCGGCTTTTCCAGCCATGCTTATTTCGGCAAGCGTTTTCGTGAAGTATACAATATGAGCCCCCGGGAATACGTGCAGCACGTCAGGAAGGAAAAATAACCATGCGAAAATGGTTGATGCTGACAGCCTTGGCAATTTTCCTTATGGCGGGCTGCGCCGCAGCGGAAGTGCAGGCTTTTCCCGTGCCGGAGGGAACCCCCAGCGTAGAGGTCATGTTTGAAGTGACGGCCA
>SVGR01000008.1 GCA_015056265.1 Clostridiales bacterium | reverse complement strand
ACTTATGACGGCGCCAACATTGAAATCGTGGAGCAGGCCGGCGAGGAAAACAACTATATCTTCGGCGCACGGCTGGATGAAATCAACGCAATCAAGCATTGCTACAATCCCCGGGCGATCTATGATGAAAATCCCCGGATCAAGCGGATTATGGATACCATGCTCAGCGGCTTCTTCCCGGACGAAGACGGCGCCCTGAAGGAGATCTATCATGCGCTGCTGGACGGCGCTTCCTGGCATGCACCCGATCATTATTTCCTGCTGAAGGATTTCCCCTCCTATCGGGAAACCAAGCTGCGGGCCATTTACGATACTAAGGATCAGATGGCTTTTGCCCGCAAGGCTCTGTACAATGTGGCGGGCGCAGGCAAATTCTCCTCCGACCGCACCATCGCCGAATACGCCAAGGAAATCTGGCGGGTATAAATATTGCATCAAAAAACGGCCTCCCATCAGGGGAAGCCGTTTATTTGCGTGCTGGAGATGCGGTTATTTTTCTGCGTTTTCTCTTTGCTGTGCAAGATAATCCTTCAGTTTTTTCTGGAACACCACCCGGTATGCAGGATGGTATGCGGCATTGTAAGCATCGCTGTGATGGATGGCAGGGCAGCCCTTTTCCCGGTAAATAATCAGGAAATAATCCAGTTCGGCTGCGTAAAAGGGCGTTTCATCCCGGTTGGCCATCTGTTCCAGCAGCTGCAGCTTTTTCTGGAATTGTTTTTTATCGCCCTGGATGCCCTTGGCGGTTTCCAGAAACAAATGAAGAATATCTTCCGCCGGAATGTTCTTCTTCAGGCAAGGACGCAGATTCAGCCGGCACAGCCCGTTTCCAATGGATTCATAGAGTGGTTCGCTTCCGTCCGGCGTCAAGCTGTCCATTTCCTGCTGCAGGAATTTCAGGGCCTTTTTGCTGTCAGCGATCATGTGACCCGGGCCGAATTCGTGCTGGTAGATCAGCTTTACGGCATCCTGAGGCTGCATCGTGGGATATTTTTCAAAATGGTCGGCCAGAATATTGCGGATCATGGCGTGTCCCTCTCAATTACTCAGATTTCACTGACATCATAGCACGATTTGATCCATTCCGCAATTGGCGGCGGCGCAAATAAAAAATGAAATTTCCATGATTGGGTTCAGGTTATGCAGGAAAGAGGAAGGAAGTGGCGAACATATACCGTATAAATATTCCGATCAGCCCGGCAGGCTGAAAAAAGGAGGCAACCATACATGAAAGCGGTATGCTTTGGCGAAATCATGATGCGGCTCAACCCGGAAGGATATCTGCGCTTTCCCCAGGCAGCAAAATTTGAGGCAACCTATGGCGGCGGGGAGGCCAATGTGGCAGTATCCCTGTGCAATTATGGGGATGAAGCTGCCTTTGTCTCTGCTGTTCCCGCCCATGAGATTGGCCAGAATGCAGTCAATGCTCTGCGGCAGTTTGGCGTGGATACCACGAAAATGCTGCGGCAAGGGCCCCGGCTGGGTATTTATTTCTGCGAAAAGGGTGCGTCTCAACGGGGAAGCAAAGTGATTTACGATCGGGCCGGCTCTTCCATCGCCTTGTCCAAGCGGGAAGATTATGATTGGGATAAGATCCTAGATGGCGCCGATTGGTTCCATTTCACTGGTATCACCCCCGCTCTGGGCGGCGAACTGCCTGAAATCTGTCTGGATGCCGTAAAGGCCTGCAAGGAAAAGGGCATCAAAGTTTCCTGCGACCTCAATTATCGTGGAAAGCTCTGGACCCGGGAAAAGGCTGGGCAGGTAATGGGACAATTGATGCCCTATGTGAATGTATGCATCGCCAATGAAGAAGACGCAAAAGATGTTTTTGGCATTGAAGCAGACGATACTGATATCAATAGCGGAAAACTGAACAGGGAAGGCTATGTATCTGTCGCTAAGAAATTGAAGGACCGCTTCGGTTTTGATTATGTAGCAATCACATTGCGCGGCTCCATTTCCGCTTCTGACAATAACTGGAGCGGCATGCTCTATGATGGCGAAAAGGCCTACTTTGCCAAGAATTATCTCATCCACATTGTGGACCGGGTGGGCGGCGGCGACAGCTTCGGCGGCGGCCTGATCCATGCCATGAACAAATGGCCGGGGGATTGCCAGGCAGCCATCGAATTTGCTGTGGCGGCTTCCTGCCTGAAGCAGACTACCGAATTCGATTTCAATCACTGCTCCGAAAAGGAAGTGCTGGCTTTGGCTGGTGGCAATGCCTCTGGGCGGGTGCAGCGGTAATTATTCGAAGTGCATGCAAGAGGGTGCTTCTTTTGAAAAAGAGGCACCCTCTCGTGCTATTCCCAAAACACGATGATAATGGTTACGCAGCGATATGGATGGGACTCAGCATTGCTGCCAGGAGAAAGTTAAATGATTCAATCGCCCAATTTGCCTGAAAATCTTACAGACAATATGCTGGAGGAAGCCATTGAACGCGCACTGAATGAGGGCACGGACGTGGAAAATTTTCGCTTCTACGGGGATCATCTGCCTGAATTATCGGGGGAGATCCTGGAGTTTATCGGCTGCAGTTTTGAAAGATGTACGTTTGCCGATACGGGGGCGGAGCGGCTGGTATTTGTGGATTGCGTATTTGAAAAATGCGATTTGAACGGCATGAATTTTCATAAGGCCACCTTCCAGCGTACATATTTCAGCAATTGCCGGATGACCGGGGTTCAGTTTTCCCAGGGGACGGTGATGAATACGTCGTTCCGGGATTGTCAGATGGACTACGTCAATTTTTCCGAAACAAAGGCGCAGCACCTGTCTTTTCGGCGCTGCGCCATGAAGGAAAGCGTGTTTTATCGGTTCAATTGGCTGGATTGTGAGATGGAAGAATGCAATCTGCATCGGGCGGAATTTGATCATACGCCCCTCAAGGGCATGGATCTGTCTGCCTGTGAAATCGAAGGAATGGTAACGGATATCCTGAATCTGCGGGGACTTAAGGTGACGGCTGCCCAGGCTATGATGCTGTCGGGGATGCTGGGCCTGGTGATCAAAGGGGATTAATCCATCCGCTCTCTGAGCACATCATACATCATGATGGCCCCGGCCACAGCAGCGTTCAGCGATTCGGCCCCGCCCACCATGGGCAGCTTCAGCCGAAGGGTGGCGCATTCCATAACGGCAGGGGAGACGCCGGCGCCTTCATTTCCGATGATGATGCACACTTTTTTTCCGGCCTTGGGGCGCTGGAAGAAAGGGGCGCCGTGCAGATCGCCGGCCAGGATATGATATCCCTTTGCGGCAAGTGATTTTAAAACGGCAGGCAGATCATTGCAGCGGCTGCAGGGAATGCGGAATACCCCGCCCATGGAGGCGCGCAACGCCTTGGGGGCGTAAGGATCCGCCGTTTTATCATCCATGAGCAATCCATGAAAGCCGGCGGCATCCATGGTGCGGATCACAGTACCCACATTGCCGGGATCCTGAACGCCGTCCAGGGCTACCAATAATTCACCCAATTCATCGGCCGCATCCCGGGGATAATCGCAGACGGCAATCACCCCCTGGGGCGTTTTGGCGTCTGATATGGCTTCCATCACATGGGAAGCGAGATAAAAAATGGATACGCCCTGGGCGGATTTTGCCAGGGCGTCATATTTATCCCGGGCTGCTGCATCGATCAGCAGTGCCCGGGTTTTCTTTTCCTTCACGGCCTCCTGGGCCATATGCTCCCCTTCGGCCAGAAACAGGCCCTGGGAGATCCGCTGGCTGCGGCCCTTATTGAGGGCACGCCAAGCCTTCACCTGGGGGTTTTGTAGGCTGGTAATGATTTCAATCATGCGATATTCAGCGCTTTCAGCGTGCGGGGCATAGCCGCAAGCAGATTCTTCAGTTCATCGGCGGGCAATTTGTACATCTGAATGTGGGGCACAGCATAAGCGCACACGGCCCGATCAATGGCCTCGGCTACGCCGCCAGGAAGATCATTTTGCGTGCAGGCGATGAAGCTGCAAATGGATTTTACGGCATCCAAAGAGAGGGCGCGGCCGGCGTCTGCAATGGCCGTGCGAAGCATTTTAATCTGGTCGAGCGTTTCCTGATTGAGAGCGGCATCCTTGATCATTTCCTTCAGAATGCAGGCCTTGGAAACGGGCGAGAAGGATGGAAGCGGCTGCGGAATGGCATCCAGAGAGGGTTCTGCTATCAGGCTGGGATAGGCATGATAGTGCTCGTCCTTGCAGTAATCATCGTAATCATCACGGGTAGAGGCGATATAGACGCTGGTAACCAGCGGATGCTTTTCATCGGAGAAATGCACAAAGAGGGGGGCATCGCCCGTTTCCAAAACGCACGGGCACCAATTCCAGCGGCTTTCATGGATTTTGCAGCCAAGGGCATTGGCGAAGGCATCATAGGCGGCACGGGCGTCACTTTCATTTTCTGCCCGCATTTCCAGGATGCCGTCGGACAGTGCATAGGCAGTCAGCATTTCCAGGGCGTCACCGGACTGCATCCGGAAGCCCGCGGCTTTCATGGATTTTTCCACGCGATCAATCAATTCCTTGCCGCTGGCGGATTTGCCCGCAGCGGGAGAAAGGAAAAGAACCCTTGCGGAATTGGCCAGCGGCTTTTGCATGTCTGCCAGCTTTTCAGCAGCTTCCCGGCACTGGGCATTCAGCGGCTCGAGAGATTGCTGGGCATTTTCCAGCGCTTTTTGAGCCTGCTGCTGGGCCTGATTGAGTTCGTCAACCTTCTTTTTCTGATCCCTGGTGAGATCGGCAAGCGCTTCTTCCTTGAAGGCGGCAAGATTCTTCTTGGCGTCATCCAGCTGCATCAGGGTAACCAGGCGCTCCGCCTCCAGATCCTGCAATTGGGTCTTCATCGCGGCAAGCGTGGCGTCCCGACCGTCGGAGGCCATGGCTTTGGAAAGCAATGCCTTCATCCGGGGCTGGGACAGGAGCACGTCCACCGCTTGCTGCTGGGCATCGGTGGAGAGCCACAGGCCCTGTAGGGCACGCTTGAAAGCGTCCACGGGATTGACCACATCCTTCAGTTCCGCATTTTGAGGCAGCACAGCGCCGGGGGCCTCATATTTGGCGGCGTACCGCTGCTGATCCACGGCCTCCATCAGGGGATTGTGCGCTCGCTTGGGTGCAGCCTGACGCTGGGGCGCCTGATACAACCGGGTTCCGGTGAGGGGCTTCTGGGGCTGTTCTGCCATAAAGCTGACGGGTGCAGACGGAGAAGCGTGCAAACGATTGGCGTTTTCGGAGGGGGCGACATTCATATCCTGAATTTGCTGGTAGGCATTTTCGGTCTGCATAGGATCAACAGCAGGGGCAGGGGCAGGCTCGGTAACTTTTTCAAATTGACCATTGCCTTTATAGACGTATGTATTGCGCACGGCGGTGGGTGCAGCGGAGGTGGAAAGCTGGGCAGCGGGCAGCGGTGCGGCGGGCGCTTCGGCTGCGGCGGGGGCAGGGGCGTCTTTCATTTCGGGCGCAGGCGTTTCTTTCTTTTCGGCGACAGGTGCTTCTTCCTTGACAGGAGAGGCTTCCGCATTTTCAGGCTGGGAAGCTACGGCCTTGGGCCAGTAGATCAAGTATTCCTGGCCCTGGAAAGAAAGGCTGTGCAGGGCATCGCTGTCCGGAGCGAGGGGGGATACATTCTCCATGGGTTTTCCGTTTTCTCGGGTAAAGGGGCCCTGGATATTGGCGCCCTGACGCAGATAAACGGAGGGCGTGATGGCAGCGGAGGCCTGATCTTCGGCGACCACCTGATAAATCTCATCATCCCCGGTCAGGGCACGGATCGCATCGGAATAAATAATATACTGGTTGGTTTCGCCGCGGCTGGGGGAATAATTCTTGTTGGTGCGGATCTTATTGGCGTCCGCAGGCTGGAAGCGCAGATCCATCAGGCAAAAACCGCAGATGGTGCGCATTCTTTCTTTGAAGGTGTGCTGTTCATTCTTATCCGGCACGATGCGCAGATATCCGTCATCCGGAAAAGCGGCGGCATCTTCTGCGGTCACAGGGCCGTCCTGTCATTAAAGGACAGACACGAAAATATGCCCGGGCAATGTTATCTTCTTCCAAATAAACCAATACAGCTTTGCCCTGAAAGTTCATAAATTAACCTCCAAATTAAATAAATTACCAATTACTGCTATTATAACAAACCATATATCACTTCGTCAAGAGCAGTTCATTTTGGGTAAGCGCTGTTTCATCCGTCAAGGAGAAAAGCCAGGCGGTGTAAATCTGGGGCATGTGGTTTTCCAGGGCAGGGGCAGAAAATGAGAGCGAAGCAAGGGGATTTTCAGGATCGTAGGATGCAGTAAGGGGCGGCGTGGGGAAGGAGCCGATGACGGCGGCATTTTGAGCATTCTTCAGTGCCATAAGCAGGATGGTGATTTCGGCATAGCTCAGTTCCTCGCCCAGGATGGCCCTGGATATGATGGGCTGATAAACGGCCGAATACCGCTGCACATCGGGAACGAGTATGGAAAGCCCCCAGGCGGCTTGATGGGCCGTCATGGCAAAATAATCATCATCGTCATAGGGCGGCGGATCGCCGTACATATCCTGATAGGTTTGGGTATAGGCATTGGTCAGCGCCGGATAATCCAGGCCCTGGGACAGTGAAGAGGGCAGGTATAGGGTGTTGCCATACCAGGAATATCCCCAGGCCTCCAGGGGTACATGGGGAACCAAATCGGCAAAGTTGACGATATTGAAGATGTGATCGTATGCAGGAGTATCGGCGGAAGTGATCACTGTGCGGGGTGTGGCGAAAGTGTAGCAATAGATATGCCGTGCGTTAAACCGTCCATCATCCGACAGATGAGCGGCCAGAATATTGGATACCGCCGCAGAACGGCTGTAACCGGTGATCCAGAAGCGTGGATTTTTGATTCCGCGCTCATCCACGTAGGCATTCACCCGCTGCAGTGCCTTTTCGGCAGCCTGTGCAAACCCACGGTGCTCCATGCTTTCGCCTACATCAAAATTGCTCACCCATTCCGGGCCGTAATTGCCGCCGCTGACGGCCACAACCACTAGGGTGAAGAGGGCGCCATCAGATGCGGTCAGCGTCTGATGGGCGATGGCTGTGCCGATGGTTTCGGTGGTCTTTACGTCGAATTCCTCCAGCACCGGATCGGAAAATCCGTATGCCGAAAAGAAAGCGCGAATTTCGCGGTCAGGATGCGCATCGCTTCCGCGGAAGGCGGCCTGGGCCAGCAAAATGGATGCCTGGCACAGCGGATGCTGATAAACTCGGGCGTCATTTTCAAACCAGGCGGAATCAAAAGAAACGGAGGGGGCAGCCGAATAAGCAGCTGCAGATGAGAGCGTAAGAAGAATAACAGTTAACAAAGCAATGCAGCGTTTCATGGCGTCCCCCTCCTTAAGGGTGGTCAGATGCGGACGAAAGTATCGTAGATGGCTTTTACAGCCCCTTCGAAGTCATCTTCGTCCACGCCTACGATAATATTCAATTCGCTGGATCCCTGGTCAATGGTGCGGATGGAGATGCCCTGGGAGGAAATGGCGGTGAACAGCCGGGCTGCGGTACCGAAATTGCGGACCATGCCTCGGCCCACGGTGGCAATCAGGGCCAGATGTTCGTGCACCGTCACCTGATCGGGATCCACCAGCTCACAGATGCGGCGGATGACCGCTTCCCTGTGGGTGTTCAGTTCATTTTCGTGCACCACCACGCACATGGTATCGATGCCGGTAGGAAGATGCTCGAAATTAATATGGAACTCCTCAAAGGCCTGCAGCACCCGGCGGCCAAAGCCTAATTCAGCGTTCATCATATCCTTTTCGATGGATACGATGCAAAAACCCTTCCGGCCGGCGATGCCGGTGATGACATGGGCAGGATCATCCTGGCCGGCGCTGGCACGGATCATGGTGCCGGGGTGCTTGGGATCGTTGGTGTTGCGGATGTTGGTGGGGATGCCCGCCTTGCGCACGGGGAAGACGGCGTCCTCATGGAGTACGGTAGCGCCCATGTAGGAAAGCTCTCGCAGCTCCCGATACGTGATGTTGGCAATGAACTGGGCATCGGGAACGATGCGCGGATCAGCCATGCGGAAGCCGGTAACATCCGTCCAGTTTTCGTAAACATCCGCATTGACGGCCCGGGCAACCAGGGCGCCGGAGACGTCGCTGCCGCCCCGGGAGAAGGTGCGGATGGCGCCGGTGGTATCGGCGCCGTAGAAGCCTGGAATAACGGCCCGGGGCAGACCACGAAGCAGATCCGCCATCAGCTGATTGGTTTCTTCTTCCATCAGACGTCCATCTTCATTAAAAAGCACCACCCGGGCGGCATCCACAAAGGGGATATCCAGATACCGGGCCAGCAGCCGTCCGTTCAGGTATTCACCCCGGCTGGCGGCGTATTCCCGGGAAGCGCCGGCCTTGAGAGCCTGTTCGATCTCAGTAAATTCTTCACTAAAATCCCAATTAATATTCAATTCGTCGGCAATTTCAATGTAACGGGCGCGGATGCGCTCCAGAATATGGCGGAAGGCCTTGCCGTTTGCAGCCGCCTGATGGCATGCATACAACAGATCGGTGATTTTATCGTCACCGGGGCCCCGTTTGCCGGGAGCGCTGGGCACGATATATTTCCGATCAGAATCCATTTGAATAATCTCTTTTACTTTTTTAAACTGATCTGCATCAGCCAGGGAACTGCCGCCGAACTTGGTTACGATCATTTTAATCACCTCTTGATTCAGTCAACGAATATATTTTAGCCGTAATTTGTCATTCTGTCAAATAAAAGCACACAATCTATTCTATTCCGCAAAATGAAGGGTGGTTCGGCTTGCGATTCTGGGCTCTAACTGTTATAATATCCATGTCAGATGGGAAAACTGCCCTGAAAAGGGGGCAGTTTGCAATGATTGAGGAAAGATTGGAGCGTTTTATTGCCGCAGCGGAAAGAATGCGCCTGGATGAATATGTGCGCTTTGAATCGGATCGGAGGCGCAGATTCCGTGATGCATTTTTCCAGGGAATTGCCAGGGGACTGGGGGCCATGGTTGGGTTTGCGGTACTGGGCACGCTGCTGGTGATCATTTTGCAGGCAGTAGCCCGGAGAAATCTGCCCATCATCAGTGATTTTCTGGCCCAGGTGGTTTCCATGGTGCAAACGCGCATGAAATGAAGGAAGAACGATGAAAAAACTGTTGCTTTGGCTGGTTCCGGGCCTTGCGATCCTTGGGCTGGACCGGATTGCCAAATGGCTGCTTTCAGATGTGCAGAGGGTGCTGATCCCGGGGGTGTTGGCCTTGACGCCTGCCCATAATACCGGTATGGCCATGGGGATGTTTCAGGGAAATGCCCTGTGGATTGTGGTTTTTTCCGCCGCATTGCTGGGTGTGTTTGTGTGGCTGATTATCGGAATGAGGCCAAAGGGACTGGCTGCCCTGTCCATTTCCCTGATTGCCGGGGGCGCCCTTGGCAATGTGATCGATCGACTGTATTACGGTTATGTGATCGATATGATTGAAATACTGTTTGTTGATTTTTATATTTTCAATGTGGCGGATATTGGCGTGGTATGCGGGGTGATCGGATGCGGTATAAGCCTATTGTTCCGGCCCCGGGACTGGAGAGAAAAATGATGCGGGAATGGACGGGGGATGGGCAGCGGCTGGATGTGATCCTCTCCCAGGATGGGGAATTATCCCGTTCCAGGGCGGCAGCGCTGATCAAAGAGGGCTGCGTTCGGGTAAATGGCCGGGCAGAGGATAAGCCTGCCATGAAGGTGCCGGTGGGGGCGCTGATCCAATTGGATATGCCCGAAGCAAAGCCTGCCAAAGCCCAGGCCCAGGATATTCCGCTGCAGATCCTATATCAGGATGAGGATCTTGCGGTGGTGGTAAAGCCGGAGGGCATGGTGGTGCATCCTGCTGCCGGCAATGACGATGGAACGCTGGTCAATGCCCTGCTGTACCATCTGGATAGTCTGTCCGGAATCGGCGGGGAAATGCGGCCGGGGATTGTGCACCGGCTGGATAAGGATACCAGCGGGCTGATGCTGGTGGCAAAAAACGATCAGGCCCATGGGGCCCTTTCCGATCAGCTGGCCAATCGGGAGATGGAAAAGCATTATCGTGCCATTGTTTATGGCAAAATGAAGGAATCTGCCGGTATCATCGAAAAGCCCATCGCCAGAAGCAAGAATGATCGAAAGAAAATGGCAGTGGATCCGGAGGGGCGCTGGGCGCTGACAGAATGGAGGGTTTTACAGGAAATGCATGACCGCACGCTGCTGGACGTGCATATCGTTACCGGACGAACCCACCAGATTCGTGTGCATATGAGCAGCATCGGCCATCCAGTGCTGGGGGATGTGATCTACGGCCATAAACGGATGCCGGTTGTATCCAGGCTAATGCTCCACGCCTATTCCCTGGCCTTTACCCACCCCAGGACGGGAGAACGGATGCAGTTTACGGCCACCTGCCCTTTTTCGGAGGAATGATCATGGCGAAGAAACAAAGACTGATCGACCGGCTGGTGGAAATGGGCGCATGTCAGACGGAAAAGGAGGCAGCTGCCCGGATCATGGCCGGCGAAGTATATATCAACGGCCAGAAAGCCAAAAACGGCGATATGGTGAAGGAAGAACAGCAAGTGACGCTCAAGGGCGTGCTGCCCTATGCCAGCAAAGGCGGCTTTAAGATGGCTGGTGCACTGGAGGATTTTGGCATTGATGTGACCGGCCGCATCTGCATTGACGCCGGGGCCTGCACCGGAGGGTTTACCGATTGTCTGGTGCAGCGGGGGGCGGAACTGGTATATGCTGTGGATGTGGGCTTTGGCCAGCTGATGGGAAAGCTGCGCCAGGATTCCCATGTAGTGAACCTGGAAAAGACCAATATCAGTGATGAAAAGCTGCTTTCCCTGGATCCATGCCCGCATTTTGGCACGGTGGACGTAAGTTATCTTTCTCTCAGGAAGGCCATTCCCTATTTCTCTGCCGTTATGCATGGAGAGGGGGAACTTTGCTGCCTGGTAAAGCCCCTCTTTGAGATTGACGATGCTGAGGCGCGACGCACCGGTGAAATCGACGACGACCAGTATGCGCCGCTGCTTTTTGATCTGATTCGGGATGTGAATGCCATGCCCGGGACGGCAGTAAAGGCGGTTACTCATTCCCATGTGACGGGCAACGCGGGAACAAGGGAGTTTTTCCTGCATGTTTGCCTGGGAGCGACCTGCGAACCAATCAAAGATGGGGATATTTATTCCGCCATTGAGCGGGCTAAGGAATTGGAATTGTATAAGAAATAAACAGATACGAAAGGATGAATCACCATGGCCCAGTATCCTCCTATTATGAAAGACAAGCCGGTATTCCTGCACGGCGGAGATTATAACCCAGAGCAATGGATGAATGAAAAGGATACCATCTGGAAAATCGATATGGAAATGGCCAAAAAGGCAGGGATCAATACCCTGTCCGTGGGCATTTTCTCATGGGCTATGCTGGAGCCCAAAGAAGGGAAATTTCATTTCGAGTGGCTGGATGAAGTGATGGATATGCTGGCGGAAAACGGCATCAAAGCGGTGTTGGCCACTCCCAGCGGTGCCCGGCCTGCATGGATGGCGGAAAAGTATCCCGAAGTACTGAGGGTGCGGTCTGATGACCGGAGGGAACTGTTCGGCGGACGGCATAATCACTGCCTTACATCCCCTGTATACCGGGAAAAGGTGCGAAAGATTAACACCTTGCTTGCGGAACGGTATAAGGATCATCCTGCCCTTGGCATGTGGCATGTATCCAATGAATACGGCGGGGAATGCCATTGCAATTTGTGCCAGGAAAAATTCCGGGGATGGCTGAAGGAACGCTACAGCACCATTGATAAGCTCAATGACAGTTGGTGGAACACCTTCTGGAGCCATCGCTATTCCTCCTTTGATCAGATTCATAGTCCCTCGCACATGGGCGAAAGCGGCAGCCATGGCCTGAATCTGGCCTGGAAGCGCTTTACCACCCAGCAGTTCTGTGATTTCTATTCCTGGGAGATTGAACCGCTCAAACGCATTACCCCGGATATTCCATGCACCGCAAATCTGATGCATACATATCCCGGCATTAACTATTTCGAATTGGGCAGGCTGCTGGATCGCTCATCCTGGGATAATTATCCCACTTGGACTAACGATATGCGGGACGCCGGCGTAGCTGCGCATTCCGCCTTCTGCCATGATCTGATGCGCGGCGTATGCGGGGATAAGCCCTTCATGATGATGGAATCCTCTCCCTCCGCCGTCAATTGGCAGCCCATCAACCGCCTGCGTACCCCCGGCATTTTGATGCTCCAGGGGCTGCAGGCTGTGGCCCACGGATCGGATACTGTCCAGTATTTCCAGTTTAGGAAGGGCAAAGGCTCCTCTGAAAAGTTTCACGGCGCCGTGATTTCTCATGATAACAGCGATCAGAACCGGGTGTTTCAGGAAGTGGCTCAGGTGGGTGACGCCCTTGCCCATCTGACCCCCATTGTGGGCGCCGGCACGGAAAACAAAATTGCCTTGATCTATGACTGGGAAAACCGCTGGGCGCTGGATGATGCACAGTTCGGCAACAACATCAATAAAGGCTATGAACAGACCGTGGATGCCCATTATTGCGGCTTTGCAAGGGCGGGCTACGGTGTGGACGTGATCGACGAAACCTGCGATCTTTCCGGATACAGCATCGTCTGCGGCCCCATGACCTATATGCTGCGCCCCGGGTTTGCGGAGCGGGTGAAATCCTTTGTGGAAAATGGCGGTCGGTATATCGCCACGTATATTTCCGGCTGGGTGAATGAAGAGGATCTGTGCTTCATGGGCGGCTTCCCCGGTCCGCTCCGGGATGTGCTGGGCGTTTGGGATGAAGAAAACGACGCTATGGATGAAAATCAGCACAATCATTTCACCTGGAACGGAAAAACCTATGAAATTTCCGATTTCTGCGCCCTGATCCATGCAGAAAATGCAAAGATTATGTCCCTGCTGGAGGATAAGTTCTATAAGGGATATCCGGCGCTGACGGAGAATGCGTATGGCAAGGGCAAAGCGTACTATATCGCCGGGCGGACGGATGAGCATTTCCTCAAAGATTTCTACGGGGCAATCGCCAGGGAGGCTGGCCTTCTTCCCTTGGTGGAAGACTTGCCTTACGGCGTGCTGTGCACAAAGCGCGTAGGCGATCACGGGGAATTCCTGTTCGTGATGAATACGGTGCCGGCGGAGAATACCGTAAAACTGCCTTCCTGCACGGAAGTGCGTAGCGGGGAGGAACTGGGCGGCGAATATACCCTGCAGCCCTATCAGGTGCTGGCCCTGAAAAAGAAATAAAAGAATCAAAAGTATGGCTGGAGAGCCCTGCATTACGTTTGTCGGCAATATCAACATTGTTACAAATGTAAAATCTACCATCCCTAGAAAATCAAGGAACAAATCAGCCGCATATTACGTCCTATGAATGGATATGCCAACGCTTTCATTCATAAGGAGGGATAAATGTGAAGAACAATCGCGGATTTAAACGGATCATTTTATGGCTAACGGTGCTGAGTATGCTCTGGGGCGGATGCTGGAACGCCCTGGCGGACGCCTTGTTCCAGGAGGAACGTACCCCTGCAGAAATGGAACTGGACGGGATCGCCTTTGTCTTTGAAACCTATCAGCAATCCGTCTTTTATCAAAGTGATTGGTCACAGGAGGAATGGTATCCTGAATGGCAGCGGAAACATGGCCTTTCCGGCAGCTATGGCTTCGGATGGCTGCAAAGCGATCCGGGCGTCATTATGAATGAATCGGAAGCGGCGGACGTTGCCCTGGAATACTGGAAGGAGCAGTGCGGTATCACGCCGTTCAACGATTTTTCCCACGCCTCTGAAATTTATCCAGTGCATTGCCGGGATGAAAAAGGCATGCGTAATATGCTGCTGGTGACCCGCATTCACGATGAGCCAATGCCCGATTATTATGTGCTTGTTGCAGGTGAAAATAATGCTGTCCTGGCCGGATCCAGCGTAACGCAATACAAGCGCAGCCATGAAGCGATGATTGCAGTTGTTGAGGCGGAACGGGCGGAGGAAGATAGGATCAGTCAATTGGCAGTGGAAGCCGTAATAGGAAAATACGGCGCTCAGCTTTCCTGGCTTACAGATGAATATTTCCAGAATGGGAATATTAGTGTCCATCCTGTTGCGAATGATGAATGGGGACATGAAATCAGGGCTGTTGAGATCGATCCGCCGGATGGATTCTACTATGAGTTTTATGTTGTTTTGGACGCCGGCGGCAAAAACGTCTATGACGTAAAATGGTATCCTCAGGAATATCACCGCTATACCGAGGAACAAAAGCAGGATGCTTTGGCGGCGATTTATATCCTGGAAAATGCTTATCAAGCGTTGCTGGATCAATATGGCGAAGGATACAGGATCCCGTTTGACAAGAAAATGGAATTCTATCAGCAGTGCGATATGCTGCTCTCCCAAAACAATCGCTGGGATTTTCTGTTCCTCTCGCCGCTGCTGATATCCAGCAGATTCGTGAATGAAAGATTGGCAGTTCCCGCAGAGGAGGATATTACCGAAGAAGCAGCAAAAAATATTCTGATTCGTGAGCTGACGATGCGCTATGTATTCACTCAGGCCCAGGCTCAGTCCCTTGCCTATTACGGCCAGCTCATTTGCGGCACAAATCCTGAACAGCATATCTGGCAATTCTGGATGGATATAGGCAGGGACACGCTGCTTACCGCTTCTTTGGACGGAAAAACTGGTGAAATCCTTTCCTTCGGGCGCGGAAACGGTTTGAGAACATGGGAAAAAACAAATCTGGATAATGCGCTGCAGGCCCGATACGGTGAATGGGGCGTATGGCCCATTGAGATCAAGGCGCGCTTTGGCGCCCACTACATGCAGGCTGAGCATGATTACGGCGTACCCGCGGCCAATCAGATTCAAGCGGATGAGGCATTGGAACTGGCAAAGGCCGCGCTGCTTTCTGCCTATCCGGAGCTTACCCGGGAGCAGCTGGACGCTGCCCGCATCTGCCCTTATTTCACTGTGAAGCCACATATGCTTTACGGCGTTGTCTATGAGCCGTCGATTTACTATTTTGCATTTGATGTTGATGCGCCCTACAATTGTTACGAGGTAATCCTGGATGGGGATACGGGAGAAATCTATCTCACCCACGATCCATCCAATTCCGGAAACGGATGATGTTCCCCTTTCTTGCCTGCCCATAGGGGCGGGCTTTTTTGCGGAAGTACAGGGAAGAAACGGCGGGCTTCTTTACAGAGAATGGTTTCGTTGCTATAATGAAACAAAATTGAAATGCGGAGAGGAACGCTATGCACTTATTACTGACCAGCCACATCGGCGGGCATTGTCATGCGGGCAATGAAATTTTGCCGGAGCCGCTTCTTGCAGAGAACGGGTTTTTAGATAAGCTGAAGACCCTTTGGCCTGACGATGCCCGGTGCCTGATGATTGCCTCCGATCCTGATGATGGGAAGCTGAATGATCTGCACGCTCAGGTCTTTGAGGAATCCTTTCGGATCAGCGGGCTTTCGGGAAGCTGGGATATTTGGGATGATCGCACAGATTACACAAAGGATCGGATGCGGGAATATGATTTTGTGCTGCTGCTTGGCGGACATGTGCCCACCCAGAATCATTTTTTCCAAAGAATCCATCTACGGGAAAAGCTGGAGGGATATGGGGGAATCGTCTGCGGTATCAGCGCGGGCACCATGAACTGCGCAGATACGGTATACGCCATGCCGGAGTTGCCGGGAGAGGCCGTAGATCCTGAATATATCCGTTTCTGCAGAGGCCTTGGCCTGACAAATTATCAGATTATTCCCCATTATCAGTATCTGCAGCATGTTACTTTAGACGGCATGCCCATGATTCAGGAAATCGCCCGGGGGGACAGCCAAGGAAGAGCATTCCTGCTGCTGCCGGACGGGAGTTATCTGTATTCCCATCAGGGAATGGATACGTTATATGGCGAAGGATATGTTTTGGAAAACGGCTTCATCAGGCAGATAACCAAGCCGGGGGAATGCCGCATCATACAGGGGAAGGAAGGATAAAATGACGCTGGGATTTATTGGTTGTGGAAATATGGGAGGAGCCATGCTGCGCCGGATGCTTGCGGCAGGGATTGTTCAACCTTCCGATGTGTTGGTTTCTGATTTGAGCGATGTGGTGCGTCACAGGCTGGCCCTGGAGCTGGGTGTGGCGGTTACGGATGACAATTCAGAGGCCGCCCAGGCGGATGTGATTTTTCTGGCAGTAAAGCCCCAATTCCTGCGGGACGTGGCTGCCCGGATCGCGCCGGTAATAAACAGGGCTGCTCTGGTGATATCCATCGTGATGAGCTATGACCTGCAATTGTTGGCAGAAATTTTAGAAAATCCCCAGGCGCATATTGTGCGGGTAATGCCAAACACCCCGGCCTTGGTCGGCGAGGGGGTGCTGGCTGCGTGCCGAAATGCATATGTGACGGATGGGGAATGGGATACGGCGATAAATATGCTGTCTTCCATGGGACTGGTAGAGGAAATCGGCGAAAATCTGATGGAAGCGGTCACCGGCGTCAGCGGCTGCGGCCCGGCTTTTGTATTCCAGTTTATCG
This sequence comes from Clostridiales bacterium, assembly GCA_015056265.1. Taxonomy (GTDB): domain Bacteria; phylum Bacillota; class Clostridia; order Christensenellales; family Aristaeellaceae; genus RUG563. The sequence continues at coordinate 24,524 of SVGR01000008.1, read as the reverse complement.
AGGCTATGGCGGATGCGGGCGTGCGCGCTGGATTACAAAGGAAAACCGCCATGGATCTGGCGGCGCAAACGTTGCTTGGCAGTGCAAAGATGTATCTGGAAACGGGCAAGCATCCCGGAGAATTGAAAGATATGGTTACCTCTCCTGCAGGGGCCACCATTGAAGGAGTGGCCGCTCTGGAAAAGAATGGCTTCCGAAACGCAGTGATCGAAGCAGTGCATGCCTCGGTGCAGCGTGCAAAAGAATTTGAGACAAAATAAAAGAAAACCGTCCGGTTTGCAGATGCGCGGGCCGGACGGTTTTTAGGGGTTGTATTAAAGGTATTCCTGCCTCTCCACATGGAATACGCCCCGGGTAGTCACCCGAAGGGCTGGGATTACCGGGAGGCTAAGGAAGGAAAGGGTCATGAAGGGATCTATCCCCGGCTTTACCCCCAATGAAACGGCATCCGATTTGGCGGCTTCCAATTGCATATTTACGTGTTCCAGAGGCTGATCGCTGATGAGCCCGGCGATGGACAGGGGGAGGGAGTGCAGTGCCTTACCTCCGCATACAACAGCGATGCCGCCGCCCATTTGCCGCACCTGATTGACAGCCGTGGCAATATCTGCATCATCAACGCCTACGGCAATAATATTATGCGAATCATGGGCGATACTGGTGGCCACAGCTCCTTGCTTCAGACCATATCCGTGGAGATAACCGATGCCGATGTGACCGGTATTGCGGTGGCGCTCCACAACGCATAGCTTGAGAATGTCCCGCTGAATATCGGCGTGGGGCTCAAAGCCCAGATCGCTGGTGATCAGTTCCCTGGGGATCAGCCCAAGGCAGGCAAGCGGGCGGGAAGTTTGCAAATCATCGGCGGTAACGGCCGGAAGATGCATGGTATTGATAGCATCCTCCCGAAGAGGAGATGGAATATCGGGCTTGGGGAAAGGGGCGGTCTGGCCGTCTGCGTAAACGATCTTTCCTTTCTTGATTACCGTTTCTACATGGAAATCCTGCAAATTATTGATCACGATCAGATCTGCCAGATATCCAGGGGCGATGGCCCCCTTATTGTTCATCAGGAAATACCGGGCGGCATTATGGGTGGCAGCTTTCAGCGCCAGGATGGGATCGGCGCCCAGGGCCACTGCTTTGCGGACGATATGATCGATGTGCCCGCCGCGCATCAGATCACTGGGGTGCTTATCATCGGTGGCGAACATCACCCGGGAATAAAACTGGGGAGAGAGCAGGGGCAGCAGCGCCTCCAGATTGTGGGCGGCAGTGCCTTCGCGAATCATGATGAACTGGCCTTTGCGAAGCTTTTCCAGGGCATTATCCAGGGTGAAGCACTCGTGATCGGAATATACCCCGGCGGCGATGTATGCGTTCAGTGCATGCCCGGTGAGGCCGGGGGCATGGCCGTCAATTTTCTTGTGGTGTGCCTGGGAACACAGGATCTTCCGAATGGACTGGGCGTCCTGATTGACAACGCCCACATAGTTCATCATCTCGGCCAGGCCCAGCACCCTGGGATGATCAAAATATGGATCAATGGAGCGATAATCCAGCTCGGCGCCGCTTTCATCCTGAGGCGTAGCGGGCACGCAGGAAGGCAGCATAAAATGCACATCCATGGGCAGACCGGCGCTGGCAGCCAACATATAATCAATGCCCTGAAGGCCCATCACATTGGTGATTTCATGGGGATCGGTGATGACGGTGGTGGTGCCGTGGGGGATTACAGCCCGGGCAAATTCCCAGGGCGTGACCAGGGAGCTTTCCAGATGGATGTGTGCATCAATAAAGCCGGGGCATACAATGCCCTGTGAAGCATCCAGTTCGGTGTCGCTTGTATATTCGCCCATGCCGACGATCAAACCGTCAGCAACGGCAATATCTCCCCGGCAGAATTCATTGCTGAAAACATTTAGATAGTTGGCGTTTTTCAGCACCAGATCGGCCTTCTCAAGGCCCAGGGCGATGCGGACAGCACGCTGCTTTTTTTCCAGCTTACGCTGAACTTTTTCAACGTGGGTTTCATTGGGAAGCATGGCGCTCACTCCTTCCGGCTTTTGACTATTATACCCCAAACAAACACATTTGAAAAGAAAAAAGACTGCGCAAGGCAGTCTTATAAATCGGAGTTACATCCGGAACCAGCAGAAGGAGGTGCAGTTGGGCAGATCCCAAATGGTCAGGGGATACTTGCCATCATCGATCAGGAAATAAGAGAAATCGTCGATCTGTACATGCTCCTGATAGGGGGCATCTTCCAGGGGAATGCCCAGGATAGATACTTCCACGCCGCCGTTGGTGGTTTTGCAGTTGCCGTACAGTTCAGGATTTTCGGCAATGAACTGGGTATATATTTCGCCGTATACGGGGCTGGGGCCGCAGTGAATCACCAGGGGATAGTCCAGATAGGCGGCCAGTTCGGGCACTTCTTCGGCGGTAAAGCCGTAATCATTCAGGGTGCCGATGTACATCATGATGTGGCGGGCGCCGTGCTTGCCCACCAGCAGATCGCCCACGATCAAATGATCCTTGAGCTCATTGTAGGGAGGCATTTCATTGCCTTTCCGATGATTGTAGAGATGCTGGCCGTTGCGCTCATATTCCCATTTGAGAATCATATTGGACAGGGAATCATGGGCAGGCTTGCCGACCTGGGCGTAGATCCACTGGGTATAGCCGGAGCAATCCAGGCCATAAATGTAGACGGAATCCTTGCGATAGAATTTGGTGGTTTCCCAGCATTTGCGCTTGGCAAAATTGGGATACTGAGAAAGGAATAAATCGTCTCCCTTGCCGCCGAACATGTAGGGAACACCGTGTTCAAAGAGCGCTTCCACATTGGCACCGGTGATCTCATTATAGCGGCGAAGGAAGATATTATCCTTTTCGATCAGGGAAAAGGCGGCGTCCAGAAGGGGAGAACGCTCTACCTGGGCAGAGGCAGGGATGACTATACTGCTCAGGAGGAGAATCAGCACAAAAATCATCAAAAGATACTTCTTCATGATCGGGATTCCTTTCGTAACGAAATATATAAGTATTATAGCTTTCATTCCATGAACTGTCAACCAGGCGGGAATCAGGAAAAAAGAAAAGAAATGAAATAATTTAGCGAATATTGAAGAAAAAGCATTAGGAGCATTTGACGGCAAATAAAAAGTATGCTATAATAAATTGTTCTATTATGATTACATCCTTTAGGAGGGATTTTTAATGTCCGGACATTCCAAGTGGCACAATATTCAGGCGAAGAAGGGCAAGACCGACGCTGCCCGCGGCAAGATTTTTACCAAGATCGGCCGTGAAATCGCGATCGCTGTCCGCGAAGGCGGCGCCAACCCCGAATCCAACAGCAAACTGAAGGATATCATCGCCAAGGCAAAGGCCAATAATATGCCCAACGATAATATCCAGCGCAGCATCAAAAAAGCTGCCGGCGAAGGTACCGGTGCCACCTACGAAGAAATGATGTATGAAGGCTATGCCCCCGGCGGCGTGGCCATCATTTGCCAGATTGTTACCGATAACCGCAACCGCACCTCCAGCGACGTGCGCCATATCTTTGATAAGAACGGCGGTTCTCTGGGCACTCCCGGCTCTGTGAACTATATGTTTGACAACAAGGGCGTTATCGTTATCGAACGGGAACCCGGCATGGACGAAGATGAAATGATGATGACCGCTCTGGATGCCGGCGCAGAAGACATGAAGGCCGAAGAAGACGTGTTCGAAATCTATACCGCTCCCAATGATTTCTCCGCCGTTCGTGAAAGCCTGGAAAAGGCCGGTTATGCCTTCCTCTCTGCCGACAAGCAGATGATCCCTCAGAACACCGTCGCCGTCACCGATCCCGATACCCTGGCAAAGATTCAAAAGCTGCTGGATATGCTGGATGACAATGATGACGTGACCGAAGTGTATCACAACGCTGAACTGCCTGAGGAAGAAGAAGAGGATTGATCCTCTCTTCCGGCAGGAAAGGATTGAATATGCGCATTTCTTTCAGAAGATGGATGCTGCTTTTGTGTGCGGGCCTTCTTTTGATGGGAAATGCGCATTTTTCTTTTGCCGATGAAAAAACCCTGGTAGAAGCCCGCTTTACCGAAAGGGAAACATATTCCCGGATGATCGATGTGCCTGGAAAGGGAAAAATGCGTTATTATGCCCAGAACGATCCTCTGTGGGAGGATCTGTGCTACGAACGATCCGGATCTGGAAAAAGGAGGCCCTTTCGGGATTCAGGGTGCAGCCCTGCTTCCGCAGCGATGGCGGTGGCGTCCCTGATTCCGGAATCGGATCTATGCAGTATTGCCGCCTTTGGTAAACGGGAATATTCGTTATGTGATTGCTCCCTGAATGCTACCCGGTGTATTCATAATCATACCCGCTACATTCTTTCATCTCAGGTGGATTACGTGCGGTTTTTGCCCCTGGTTTTTGGGGATTTTGCCACCGGCAATAATATCTTTGGCATGTACAGCCGTACCGCCGCCCAGGGAACGGGCAGCAATTATTTGACTGGCATTGCACAGGCGTATGGTTTGTCGCTGCGGGTATCTGAGAGCCTGACGGAAGCATATGAAGCCATGGATCAGGGCTGCGCTGTCATTGGATTGGCGTCCCAGGGCGGAGCATTTACCAATACGGGGCATTTTTTGCTGATGGCACATCGGGATGAGGAAATGCTGTATATTCTCGATCCCCTCTATCGGCTGGAGTATAAAACCAATGGGGCAAAGAAGCTGCAGATACTGGAGCCGGGGCTGGTCGCCATGCGATATGAAGATGTACAGGCGGCGCTGTTCAGAACATTTTATATTCTGCAGCCGGAAACCACAGGCGAAACCGAATGATTGATGAAATAAGGCAGGGCTGCTAACGGGCGGTCTTGCCTTTTCTTTGCGTAAAGAACTGTTGAATGGTAATGGACTGAGGATAAGAAAGCAGCCCTTCCACGATTTCATTTTCCTCCAGCATGCCAAGCGGCGTCATCCCGTCCGGCGACAGCACCACAATCCTGTGATACCGCCTTCGCTGCAGATGGGGTAGCAGCCGGGTGAGCGGGGTAGAGGCGGCGACGGCAATGTGGCAAACCTTCAGCACATCCTCGCCGGAAAGCCGCTGCCTGCGGCCGATCAACCCGGTGATGTAGCGGGCTGCAGATGATTTTTGTTCAATGGCGGCGGCGTAAATGATGTATGCCCCTGCAAAAGCCGGGGTAAATACCATGCGTCCCTGAAATGCCCAATGGATGGATAGCGATATAAGAAAAATGCCCAGGATTCCCCCTGCCAATGACAGGGTTTTGCGGATGAGGGCTGGTGAGAGGAACAGGCTCAATACAGCCTGCAGCATCCGTCCCCCGTCCAGGGGTAAAACGGGCAATAGATTTAACAGCATCAGCAGCAGATTGCATTGAAATAAACGACTGAAGAAGGCAAAATCCAGCCAGTGTATCCTGAAAAGAATCATGGAGCACAGGCAGCCAAAAAGGCTGCATGCAGGCCCGGCAGACGCCAAAAGAAAGCTGCGCAGGGGCGTCAGATCATTGAGCTGATCCAATGACATCACACCCCCATAGGGTGTAATTTCAATTTCGCTGGGCGGCATGCCCAATGCTTTGGCAGCGGCCAGATGCCCCCCTTCATGCAGTATCAGTGCTATCAACGATGGCAGGATAGAAAGAATGCTGCCGGTGACCAGGGAAAAAATCCAAAGAAACGGCAGGACACCATGGATACGGAAACGAACCGCGCCAATCCGGAAGCTCATGGCGAACCCTCAGGCAAATGAACAAGCAGGGCGGTAGGATCTGTGGGACGGCCATTTATGCGCATCTCCAGCAAGGGTATATTGTCTTGGGAGCATGTGCCAAGGTAAGCGCCTGCACTGACAGTGTCGCCTTCCTGAACAACAGTATCGGCAAGGTGATAATATAAAGATTCCAGGCCGTTTAGATGACGGATGCGGACGATCCGGCCTTCATCGGCCCCGTGGCCGATGCTCATTACCTGCCCGTCTGCCACGGCAAAGATACGGCTGCCAGCGGCGTCATACGAAAGATATGGCTCTTGGACGGACCAGGCATGGCTGATGGCGCCGCTGCAGGGAATTGTCAGTTGGACGTTCGGCTGGCTTTGACCAAACACTGCAACAGCATCCGGGAAAAGGGTGCTGACGAAGCTGATTTTGCCGATGTCCTCACTCCAGTCCTGTTCAATGGCCCCTTGAACAGCTGTTAGCACGGTGTCGCCCGTGGGAAGGGCATGATTTCGGATGGCGCAGATGGTGATAATCAGCATGCCCGACAGGGCCAGATTGCGCATCAGCCGCTCACCGGAGCGCTTTTTTTCAGGCACATAATAAGTGGGAGCGGTATTTTTGTTATCTGGTGGCTGCGTGCTGGAAAGCGGTTTGATCATATGTTTTCTGCCCTCCTTTTTGTAACACACTTTATGATGCATGCCTCGCAAACATGCCAAAAAGTTTTGTGATGCAATTGAAAATTACTACAAGATATGGTATAGTATGTGGGCATGTATCCGAAAGGGAGGTACACGATTCCATGAGCGAGCAGCTGAAGGCAGTTGATATTTTTACTGACGGCGCCTGTTCCGGCAATCCCGGGCCGGGGGGCTGGGCGGCGATTTTGCGGTATGGTCAGCATGAAATGGAAATCAGCGGCAGCATGCCCCAGACCACCAATAACCGGATGGAAGTATTTGCTGTGATCAGCGCCCTGGGTAAACTGAAAACCCGGTGCCATGTGACGGTGCATTCCGATTCTGCGTATCTGGTGAATGCCTTCAATCAGCATTGGATTGAAAACTGGCAGAGGCGGGGCTGGAAAAACAGCGAAGGAAAGCCGGTGGAAAACCAGGATTTGTGGCGGCTTTTGCTGCTGACCATTCAGAAAAAGGGCCATGTGATGACTTTCAACAAAGTGAAGGGGCATGCCGATCATCCCGAAAACATCCGTTGCGACGCCCTGGCGCGGGAGGCTATCAAGCAGTATCTGACCCGCAATCCCGATTTGGGGGATCCGGATAATATGCACATCGTTCATTCCCAGGATTAAGATATAAATCAAAACAGGCAGTATAACGACTGCCTGTTTTTCAATGCGTATCAAAGCGCGGCGTCTGTGGAAGAATGCCGCTGATTTTTTATAGCTTTCCAGCGATAACGCTGGCAAAAAACCCGTTGCTTTGGAAGATAGGCGCCAGAGCGCTTTCCGCAAGCAGGGTATCGAATGCGTCCAGGGGGATAATGGTGGAGAGCACAGGAATGATCAGGAAGATGATGTAGAGCAGTAATCCGCCCCGCAGAAGCCCCAACACGCCGCCGGCCAGCCAATCCAATTGCTTGAGAAGCGGCAGACGGAATACGTGGTGGATCAGGCTGACGAGAAGCGAGAGCAGGAAATATGCAACCACAAAGCAGATGATAAAGCTGAGAATGCTGATTGCCACCGCCACCAGGGAATTGGAAACGTAATCGTTTACGTCATTCAAGCCGGAATGCTGAAAAACCTGATTGGAAAGATTATTTTCCAGGATTTCAGCAATAGGCTGGGGCAAGGATACACGATCCAATACTTGCTGGATGAGGCTGGGGCTCATTTGATCCACGGGCGTGGAGGCTAGTTCATAATCTCCCACCCGTGATACCGCGTCTGTGTAGGTGACCAGGGTGGAGCGGATACCTTCGTTGCCACTGATGGCGGCGGCCAGCCTTGGACTGAAGGTAAAGGCCAGAAGAATGGAAATCAGACAGCAGCCCATGGACAGCACCGTACGAACAAAACCGCGATACAGCCCATACACCACGCTGATCCCCAGAATCACAAGAATGGCAATATCGATGATATTCATGCCGTCCTCCTTGGGGAGATGTATCAATCAAATAACGAATGAAAGACGAAAATCTATTCCGATTACCGAAAATTAATCATCGCCCATTTTCAGCACGGCCATGAACGCTTCGCCGGGCAATTCCACGGTGCCGAACTGGCGCATGCGTTTCTTGCCTTCCTTCTGCTTTTCCAGCAGCTTTTTCTTACGAGTAATATCGCCGCCATAGCATTTGGCAAGCACGTCCTTGCGGACAGCTTTTACGGTTTCCCGGGCGATGATTTTTCCGCCGATGGCCGCCTGGATGGGGATTTCAAATTGCTGGCGGGGAATAACTTCCTTCAGCTTTTCGGCGATGGTACGGCCCCGGCCGTAGGCCTTGTCCTTGTGCACGATCATGGTGAAAGCATCGCAGATATCGCCGTTGAGCAAGATATCCATCTTCACCAGTTCGCTGGCCTGATAGCCGGTGATTTCATAATCGTAGGAGGCATAGCCCCGGGAACGGCTCTTTAATTGATCGAAGAAATCGAAGATCATTTCATTCAGGGGCACGTCATAGAGCAGCTTGATTCGCTTGCCCTCATACTGCATATCAATGAAGGTGCCCCGCTTATCTTGGCACAGATCCATCAGCGTGCCCACGTACTCCTGGGGTGTGTAGATGGTGGCCCGACAGAAAGGCTCCCGCATTTCGGCGATTTCATTGGGAGTGGGCAGATTGGTGGGGTTATCGATGCGCACGTTTTCGCCGTCAGTCTTTACCACTTGGTAAATAACGCTGGGTGCGGTGGTAACCAGATCCAGATCGAATTCCCGCTCCAGCCGTTCCTGAATGATTTCCATATGGAGCAGGCCCAGGAAGCCGCAGCGGAAGCCATAGCCCAGCGCCACGCTGGTTTCGGGTCCAAAAGTGAGGGAGGCGTCGTTCATCCGCAGCTTTTCCAGGGCGTCCCGCAGATTATCGTAATCGGCGCCATCGGCAGGATAAATGCCGCAGAACACCACAGGCTGCACATCCTTATAGCCGGGAAGGGGGTCATCGGCGGGGTAGGCGGCGTCGGTGATGGTATCGCCCACCTTGGTATCCCGCACATCCTTGATGGAGGCGGAAATATAGCCTACGTCCCCAGGCAGCAGTGCATCGCAGGGAGCATAGGAAGGGGAGAATGTGCCTACTTCCACTACGTCAAATTCTGCACCCGTCTGCATCATACGCATCCGCATGCCGGGATAGGCCTTACCCTCCATTACCCGGATAAAGCAAATGGCCCCACGATAATTATCATAAGTTGCATCAAAAACCAGGGCCTTCAAAGGCTTGGTTTCGTCCCCTTCAGGGGCGGGCATTTTATTGACCACGGCTTCCAGCACATCCTCAATGCCGATGCCCATCTTGGCGGAAATGAGGGGGGCATCCTGGGCGTCCAAGCCGATATCCTCTTCGATTTCGTCCTTTACTTCCTCTGGCTGGGCGCTGGGCAGGTCAATTTTGTTGATGACAGGGATGGTTTCAAGATCGTGCTCCAAGGCCATGTAGACGTTGGCCAGTGTCTGGGCCTCCACGCCCTGGGTGGCGTCCACCACCAATAAGGCCCCTTCGCAGGCGGCCAGGGCACGGCTGACCTCGTAGGAAAAGTCCACGTGGCCGGGGGTGTCGATCAGATTCAGGGTGTATGTCTCCCCGTCCTGGGCTTTATACTGCATGCGCACGGCCTTGGATTTGATGGTAATGCCCCGCTCACGTTCCAGCTCCATGGAGTCCAGGATTTGCTCCACCATCTGGCGCTGCTCAAAAACGCCGGTCTTTTCCAGGATGCGGTCCGCCAGCGTGGATTTGCCGTGATCGATGTGGGCGATAATACAGAAATTGCGAATACGATTCAAGCGGTCGTTGGCCACAGAAATTTCCTCCTTGCATATAGAACCATATTATTATAAAGGAAAAAGAGGAAAAACGCAAACATAAATCACGATTTTCAAAGAAAAGGCCCTGCGTTTAAATGCAGGGCCGGAGTTGCGGGGGATTACTTGACAGCTTCGGAATAACCGATGCCGAAAAGCTCGTTCTGATCCCGGTTGGTGATGGCGCCGTAGTTACCGGTTTTGTTGATCTGCTTGCCCATGAAGAGCATGGTGGAGGTGGCGCCGCCATCCAGATTGATAGCGGAATCACATCCCAACTCCGCCATTTTTTCACCCAGCCATACGCAGGATTCGCCCTTGCTCTCGGTGATGCGGGACTCCACCATCACAGCGATGTAATAGCCGGGCTCTACCACGCCGAAAGCGGTGCGGGGATTGGGGGTGTTGCCAAATTCCTTGGAGCGGGGGGAAACCTGGCCGTTTTCCACCAGGATGGGGCCGAAGGACAGGGTGTTGACCGCGCCGGCCTTGATCAGTTCCTTGGCGGTGATTTCTTCGGTCTTATGCAGGGAGACGGTACCGTCGGGGTAGAGGGCCATGGTATCCAGGGGCGGGTAGACGGAGGAAGTGGCCTTCCGGGGCTGATCGTAGAAGATTTCGCCATTGCGGATGATCACGCCGATGGGATAGGTGTAGGATTCTTCGGCGTCACGGGAAACGCGGTAGATGAAGTAGTCGGAATTAATGGCGAAAACCAGGTGATGCTTGGCGGCAATCTTATCCACATCGGCCAGGGTGAAGCGATTCTTGTACTTGGCCTGATCATAAGGGTAAAGGCCGAACAATTCGTTTTCATCCTTGGTGAACACCTGGGCTTCATACCAGCGGAGGGGTTCCTTTTTGCTGTTGGTACCGGTGCGGCGGTTGATTTCGATACGCAGAGTCTGGGAAGCATAGAGCCACAGGCCTTCTTTTTCATCCACATGGACAAATTCGGCCTGGCCTTCGGGCAGGAAACCGGCGTCCGTCAGTTCCGGGAATAGATCATGGATCAGATCGGGATTGGCGGCGGCGGTGAAGGATTCTTTCTTCTGGATGGCAGCAGGCTGTTCCGTAGGTACGGCGGTGGGCTGTTCCGTGGGCGCGGCGGTGGGCTGTACAGTGGGCTGCGTCTGTGGGGCGGCAGTGACTGCCGGCGCTTCAGTGGCGGCGGGAACGGGGGTTGCCTCCGGTTCCTGAGCGGCGAGCACCCAGGGATCATCCTTGGTGCCGCTGCCGCCGGCGATGGACAGCAGGGACAAATCCACATACACTACGGGGCGGATACCCAGATCCACATTGCCGCAGGGAACGGTGCCGAGTTTGCCTTCGCTCATAACCCGGCGCTGCTGATTGGGCTTGCTTTCGGATTTGTTTCTGGTAACCCAGGGAGCGGTGGATTTGCCTTCGAGCTTTTTCTGATACTTGTAAAGATTGAGGGATATGGCGTAATCAGTGCCCACGGCAAGGCGGGATTTATCGCTGTCAAAGCCAAATTTGGCGTTGCGGATATCGTCTACCTTGGGCAGCGTCACAATACCGCCGTCCTCCGTGCGCTGCAGCAGGGCGCCCTGTTCCCCGGCGGTAAATGCCCGGGGCATGAAATCATTCTGCAGGTAAGCCAGCAGGTCGCTGTCTTCCCACTTCATGTTGTAATAGGCCTTAGTATCCAGATGCACATAATGCACGTCCACAATGTATTCGGTGAGCAGGAATGCTTCGCCATTCTTCACTTCCAGTACCCGCCACAGAATGGGGCGTACCGTGCCGTCGGCGTCCGTGGGGAAGGAACCGAAATTGACGTACTGATATTTGGTTTTTTTGGTCCAGCCTTGGATATCAGCGGTATCTGCGCCGAAAGCAGGCAGAACGGTGGTGAAGGTGAGCAGAATGGCCAGAAGGATCAGCATCATCTTTCGCATGAATCGGAACCTCAATTCCATAGATTTTCAATTTAGTATACCATAATTATTATCCGCTCACAAGAGAGAAGAAAGGATTTTTCCCAACAATAGAAAAGAATTTACAGTGATTTTACAGAATGGCGCAAGGGAAAGGATGTGATTGCAAAAATATGAAAATTCAGCCTTGACAATCATTTGATACTGTGGTATGATAGTCAGGCTTTCGAGAGAAGGCAAATGCGCCCGTAGCTCAGTTGGATAGAGTGTCAGACTCCGACTCTGAAGGCCGCGCGTTCGAGTCGCGCCGAGCGCACCAAGCAAAAAGCCTTGAAACTTTTTTGTTTCAAGGCTTTTTTTATTATGCGGATTGCAGAAGAATTAGCGCTGAGTTTATTTGATGTAGGCAAAGGTTTCTTCAAACAGGATCATGTGAGAGCGGATGATCTGGGCGTGGGTATAATGCATGCCGGGCTCATCAATGATGCATTCGTTGCTTTCAAATACAGCGCTGATGGCGCCGCAAACATGATGCACAGCGCATGCCAGATTAAAGGTGGTGGATTGGCGCCGGCTGCCGGGGCAGGCGGCGGGATAAGGTTGAACGCCAGCCCCTCTTTTACGCAGGCGTCATAACAACGCCGGGCGCTGGAAAGGATTGCTTCGTTGATTTCGACTGACACATAATAGGGCTGCGGCAACTCGCCCATTGCATTGCTGCCGCCGTGGAGATGAAGCACTACATCCGCTTGTTCCTCTGCCCACAGATCCAACAGCACCTGGGTTTCTCTGGCCATGAGGTGGAAGAAATTATCATGCATGATGTTGATATGATCATCGGTAAAATATCCGCCCAGGAATCCTACATCCTGGATGGGATGTACCTGCTTGCATTCTGGCCAGCCGCAAGGGCTGCCACCAGCCCAGGTGCCCTGCCCCCAATAGCGCAGATCTTTGCCGGTGCGCCCCACCATAGCCTCCGGCTTCACCGGCTGCGGCCATCGGGAGTGGCAAAGCAGGTGCGGTCCATGGCGCCAAGAGCGGAGGAATAATAAGCGGCGGAAGGATGGATTCTCTTTGGACCATAGGCAAGCATATAGACAGGCCCATTGCCGCCGGAATGGGTGAGGATGCGCTTTTCTGATGCTTTTTTTGCATTCATGTATACTTCATCTACATAGTCACATGATGTTTTCCAATATTCGGGGATTTGCATAGCGGTTCTCCTTTCTTATGGCGGTGAATTAAGGAAAAAATCAATGATGCATCGTGAAAACAGCGGGATAACCGCGCCCCTTTGAGCAATCGCAGGCGATATGAATACAGAGGCCTTCGTCACACGGTGTTGCGGTTATGCCTGCATCGGCAGAGTGCATGGCTTTGTCATATTTCAGGATGAAGGATAAACTGCTGCCGGAGCGCTACGCCGCCGGAAAAATCCTGATGGCTTACGTAGGCGTCCCGGTAGGATGCATGGGCGCGGGGACGATCCTGGGCGGTGGTACCGGGCAGCAAATATTTGTCATCATGCTCAGCCCCTGGCCCCGGTACATGGTAGGAGAATAACAGTAACGCAGCATATGCATCAGGTTATATGCCTTGCTGCAGGGAAACGCCAAGGGAGTATTCCGGAGCACCTGCAGCGTTTTTGCCACACGGCACAGCCAGTTGGTGCCGTTGCATATATTGCACGGCATGCCGTGGGTCATGCAGCACCAGTCCCGGCGCATGGTATCGCCGGTATCGTGCTCTTTCAACAGCGCTTCCATATCCCTGTAACAGGCCGTCAGCAGCGCGCCATCTTCATTTAACAGCGCCAGGGGAACCAGGGGAAGGATACGTGTCATGCCCGCTTCCGGGCCCAGGGCCATTTGGGTGTGCAGATAATTGACGGTATTTGGCGATCTGGGCTTTATTTGGCTGATCAGCGATGATCATCACCGTATTCATCGTGGGGCAGGCGCCGCCCACAAACCATTCCAACCAGTTGAAAAGATGCCATGAACGGTAGCTGGAATCAGTGAGCGCATTTTCGCCGTACATGTGATCATACATCCAGTCCATGGTGTAGAGAATATCTTGAAGCAGCGTGTCATCGTGATATCTGCGGCAGCCACATGTGCCATAGGGCTGGGCCATGCGAAGGATGCGATCATATTGCTGCTTGAGCTCACAGGAGGTATCGAGGGCCTCAGAACCAAAGAGAATGCAGGCGTTTGGCCCCCGGTTCTTTTCAGCCCGCAGGGCATCGCTGTCCGCATCCCGCATAGCGAGCAGGTTTGTCATGCCGGGAATGTCAGGATCATTCTCCCCTTCAGTGCCGAAAAGCGTGGCCCGCCAGGCGGCACGGCCGGCAGTAAAATCATCCGCAGTAAAGAGCGCGCCGTCATAAATGCTGCAGGTTCGTCTGGATGGCCGATCCCGTTCAGAAGCATCGTTTTTGAGCAGGTTCAGTTCTTCTTCTGTACCGATTATTCCCAGCAAATCAAACTGCACAGAGGGAATGATTGATTGGAATGGCGTAAGAAGAGCGGTGGCAAATGACGCCATGCTTGCTGCCAGCAATAACAATCTGTGGTTGTTCAAAGGATGAGATCTGAACGAAGGGAATATGCTGACCGCTTGCAGCCATATTGACGCATTGGCTATTTTGGTGAGAAGATGTACGTAATTGCACAATTGGAATCGTATGATGCATACAGCCCGTTTGTATATGACATGAACGGCAATGGAATTAACAGTACGTCATTTCCGATTGAATATTGATTAACATGAATGGAAAAAATGCCGGGATGAGGGACATCACGGCATTTTTTGATGCAGATGATTAGATCAGTTGCATGAATTTGAGGATGAAGATAAACAGGAAGGTGGTCAGTATAGAGCAGATGCTGGAGAATGCCACTTGCTCAGCCGCCAGTTCGCTGTCGCCGCCCATTTGCTGGGCCATGGGGAAGGAACTGACCGCTGTTGGCGCGCCAAACGCAATCAGCACACAGGCAAGCGCCACACCACGATAACCAAGAAGCGCCGCGATACTTACAAAAAGCAGCGGTGATACAATCAGTTTTCCGGAAACGGCGATGCAGATTTGTCGCAGATGGCTGCGGATGCTGGAAATCTGAATGGCACCGCCCAGGGTAAACAACGCGAGGGGTGTGGAAATGCCGCTAATATCATCCATGGTTTTGTTAATGATTTGAAGCAGCACATTGCCTGCGGTAAGGGCCTGTGAGGCATCGGAAGCACTATGCGTCAAGGCATACACAAAGTCCGGGAAAAGCACCCAAACGATATAGCCGGAAACGGTGCTGATGATGAGAGGATTCTTCAGAATGTTGAGAAGAATCTTTTTAACATTGATTTCGCCGCCGCAGTAAACGGACAGGGCGATGACGGACATGACGTTGTATACAGGCACCGTAACCACAACCAGCAGGGCCGCCAGAGAAGTATCCTGGCCGGGAAAAAGCATCTGTACCAGCGGGATGCCAAAGAATGCATAGTTGCTGCGGCCAAATCCTTGGATCATGACGCCGATCTTTTTGGGGTCTCTTTCCAGACGAGGCACAAACGCCATCGCAATCAGGAATACCAACACCAGCCCCAGGGGCACCTGCCAGAAAAGGCTGCCGGAAATGGGGGTGGAGGGATCTGTTTTGATAATGCTATAGAAAAGATTGACAGGCAAAAGAAATTTGAAGATCAGCTGATTAATGCCTTTGACCAGCGTTTCATTTAAGAGCCCTACCCGGCGGCAGAGAAAGCCGCAGCTCATCAGGGCCAGCAGGGGCAGAACGGTTCTTGCTGCGAACAGAATTTCATTCATAATTCATTCCTCCATGATAAAAACTTTATCACGAAACGCCGGAATTGTAAAGAAAAACGCTCCGCCGGGCAGGCGAAGCGCAGAAAACAGGAATTTAGAGGGAGGCGATGCATTCGATTTCGACCAGTCCACCCAGGGGCAGCGCCGCCACCTGCACACAGCTGCGGGCGGGATAATCGCCTTCAAAATAGCTGGCATAGACCGTGTTGACAGTGGAAAAATCCTTCAGATCGGCCACGAAAATGGTGGTTTTGATGATATTGCTGTAATCCATGCCCGCTTCCTTCAGGATGGCACCGATATTCTTCATAGCGTTATGGGCCTGGCACTGGATGCAGGCGCCAAGGGAACCGGTGGAAGGATCGATGCCAAGCTGACCGGAAGTGAAGAGCATATTGTCCATCTTTACAGCCTGGGAATAGGGGCCAATGGCCTTGGGGGCGGATTCGGTGTGGATGATTTGCTTACTCATCATGAACGCTCCTTTAAGGTATATTTGGTAATATCATTCGATGGTTTCGCCGGTGAGGGCTTTCCAGGCGCTACGGAGGGCATTCTGATTCTTCACGCCGTAATTGGGGTCATTCTTTTTGGCTTCCGACATATCGCGCAGGAAATGCACGCACAAGTGGCCGCCGAAACCGTTATCATTGATGCTGCCGTAAAGGTGGGGCATATTGTGCATGGTGGCCATGGTCCATTGGCCGGTGGGCAGCAGAACGTAAACGGGATGAATGGTCCAGGAAGTGGAACCGAAGGAGCGATTCATCAATTGGGTATCCCGCCAAGTAGCAGGCTGACTATCCGCATGACGGCCCAGGGCGTAGAATTTCAGATTCCAGCTGATTCCGGTATTGGGATCCAGGATCAGATAGGTCTGGCCGGTTTTCACATTGGGCTTGATTTCATTCTGCCAATGGAGCAGCTGGATTTCCTCCCGGGCAGGAAGTGCCATCACGCCTTCGTGGGGCGGCAGTGTTTCCACAGGGGTAGAGTAGGGAAGGGCGTTTTCGCTGTGGATGATCTGACGGGTGAGGGAATCGGCAATGCCGCTGATTACCAAGCCGTTTCGCTGCTGGAAAGCAACCACGGCGTTATGGGTGGCGGCATCGAAATCACCGTTTACGGTCACCTGATATCCAAGTTCCTTGAGGGCGCGCTGCATGGAGCGCACTGCTTCGCCTTGATCATCCACCCGGAGGGTATCATAGTTCAGCGGCGGATCATCGGCCCGGCGGGCATTGGAACTGCGGAGCATGGAGAATGTTTGGGAGCCGGCCAGGCCGTCGGTGCTCAGGGCGTTCTGGCTCTGGAAGGCCTTGACGGCAGAGATGGTTTGATCATCATAGGTGCCAGTAGCGATAAGGGTATAGCCCAGGGAAATCAGGCGGCTCTGCACCCAATCCACGTCAGCGCCGATCATACCCTTTTTCAGGGTACGCACATACTGGGAAGGATCGGCATTATCCGGCGTCGGGGTCTGAGCCGGGACGGAAGACAGGAAGGACAGATACTGGGTCATTACATAGCCGGAAGTGCCGGCATAGGTGACGCCACACCAGGTGGCGCCTTTTTCGTACACCATCAGGGTTTCGCCATTTGGAATGGCCCAGAGGATTTTCGCATTGGTGGATTTCTCAGCCCGCAGGTTGAGGGTGCCGCCGGAGGTGACAACGGTTGCATACATGGAAGCAGAACCGGAAGAGCCGCTGTTATCGGGGGCCTGAGTGGGCAGAGGAGTGGCAGAGGCGCCGGTATTGAGGAAGGTGAGGAACGAGGTCATTACATAGCCGCTGACGCCGTTATACACGACTGCGCACCAGGACGAGCCCCGGGCGGTGACAGTGAGGCTGGCACCATTGGGGATATAATCCAGTACTTTTCCGCCTGTGTTGGGCTGATCGCGGAAATTCAGGGTGCCGCCGGAGGTGGTCACCACAGCAATAAGCCGGCCGGATACATCGGGCACGGGCACCGGTGTGGGGGAGGCTGTTGGAACAGGAGTGACAGATACGGGGAAACGCAGGAACGAGGTCATCACATAACCATAGACGCCGTTATAGTAGACGGAACACCAGGTGCTGCCCCGCTGCAGAACGGTGATGGCGGCATTATTGGGGATGGTTCCCAGTATCTGGGCATTGCCGGCAGCGTTTGCACGGAAATTGAGGGAACCGCCGGAGGTGCTGACGTAAGCCGTCTGACCAGCGGATGGGGGCACGGTGGGGGCGGGGACGGGCGTAGGGGAAGCCGTGGGGACGGACGTGGCCGCCGCATCAAAACGCAGATAGGAGGTGAGCACGTAGCCGGTTTTTCCGGCATAGGTTACCTGAGACCAGGTAACCCCCCGATTGGAAACCAGAATGTAGGAGCCGCAGGGGATGACGTCGATGATATTATTGCCATAGGATGCCGTGCGGCGCATGTTCAGCGTACCGCCATCCGCCGTATAAACGGTGGCCATTTGGGTGACAGGCTGGAACTGGGCGGGAGGCTGCATGGGCGCAGCCGTAGGAACAGTGGTGGGAATTGCGGTGGGAGCGGCAGTGGGGGCAGCCGTTGCATCAGACGCAAATACCAGAAATTCGCTCATAACATAGCCCGTATAGCCATTGAAGGATACCATACACCACTGCGCGCCCCGGGCGGTAACCAGGATGCGGGAACCGTTGGGAACGGTGGTGAGGATATTGGTGCCGCCGGAGGGATTGCTGCGCAGATTGAGGGAGCCGCTGGTGGTTTTAACAGTAGCGTATACGCCACTGAGCGTGGGTTGTTTGGTAGGGGTGGGAGTGGCTGTTGGGGGCATGGTGGGAGGAACAGGGGTAGCTGAGGCGAAGGAAAGGAAGCTGCTCATTACATAGCCTGTTTTGCCGTTGTAAACCACCTGGCACCATTCAGCGCCCCGGGAAAGAACCACTACTTTGGCGCCGTTAGGAATGGAACCGATAATGTTGGTGCCGCCGCTGGCACGGCTTCGCATATTGAGAGAACCGCCGGTCGTGACCACCGTGGCCACAATGCCGCTGGCGGAGGAGTGATTCTGGGAGGGAGTGGGAGTAGGCGTGGGAGCGGAATTGCCAAAGGACAAATACTGCGTGAGTACGTAGCCGCCAATGCCGCCGTAAAGTAAATAGCTCCAGGTATCGCCTTTTTGCAGAATGGTGAGCCGGGTGCCGTTGGGAATGGAGGCCAGCACCTGGGCGGAAGTACTCTGGGAGAGCCGCAGGCTCAGGGAACCGCCGGAGGTGGTTACCACAGCGGAAATGCCGGAAGACGTGCCGGGCTTGGGGTTAACGGAGGATCCGCTTTGATTGGTATCGGGTGAAGCGCTGCCGGAGGCCTGGGCATAGAGACGGGTAAGGGTATCGTTGCCGGCAATACCGTCCACTTTCAGGCCGTTTTTGCTCTGGAACAGCCGGACGGCAGCCTGGGTTGCCGGGCCAAAATCACCGTCGGTAGTAATTGAATAGCCCAACTGCTTCAGGGCTTTTTGCATGGCCAGCACTTCGCTGCCTTCATCGCCCAGTTCCAGCCGGGAATAAGCCAGCGCTGTGGACAGGGAAAACAGCAGCGCTAAGCATAAGCACAAAATCCGACGGGCATAGTGTTTCAAGGGAAAGGCCCTCCTTGTGTACGAATCGAAGATCATGTGCATTATACCACAAGATCGTGAGATTGTAAACCGATATTACGGAACTGTTACATCTTGGATGGAATCGTGGAGAGGGTGAAAAGAAAACGTGAACAAACACCAAAAAATAAAAAAATACTTGCCGATTGATTACCCGGCATGTTAAGATACACAAGTATGATTGAATGGGGAGGTATGGGGATGGAAAAAGCGGGCCGCTTTACCGGATGCGCCCTTGACAATATTACATCCCTGCTGACGCATCGGGCGGAAATGAACGGGCGGGAAGGCCCGGTATTCTCACAGGATGCAGCCAGCCTTTCTCTGGAACTGGCCGCCACCGCCTATGATGTGCAAATGGATGCATGGCAGGCGGCTGGATGGCACGATTTTTCCTATCATACGGATAACAAGCTGCTCACCGGCACAGCCGTAAACGGTGAAAAAGGCGTTGCCGGTATCCTTGGCAGCTATCTGCGAAGGCTTGCAAAATCCAGAATCCTGCGGGATAATCCTATCAGTCAGATCCGCGGTGCGCTCCGTCAGCGTGAAAGCAGTGATACCTGCAAGGCAGTCATTATGATCCGTAACGCCTCTGGCGGCAAGTATCTGGTGGCCATCGGTTTTATGGGAACCGGAAAACGGATCTATGATTGGTTTTCCAATTTCCGCTTGGAAAGGGAAGAAAACACCCATAAAGGATTTCTGCAGCTGGTGCGGGAATTTGAAGAAAAAGCGGACAGGATCCTGTTTCCGGAAACGGCCAGGGAATTGAATCTGGATCGTCTTTCCCTTCAGGATATTTTCCTATGGTGTCGCAGGGAGGATAGTCCGTTCCGTATCTGGATGGCCGGCCACAGCCAGGGCGGCGCCATTATGCAGCTATTGGCTCTCAGGGAAATCAGCCGGGGCATGCTGCCTTGCCATCTGCTTGGATATGGATTTGCTTCCCCCAGCGTGCTCTATGAGAATCCGGGATATAATCTGGCGGGCTTTCCGCTGTTTCATATCATCAACAGTGATGACGTTACGCCGAGAATCGGCGCCATGTTGCATGTGGGGGAGACCTGCGTGCTGATTCCCGAAAACGAAATGCGGGAAAAATGCTACGCGAAGGTGTGGGAAAGCGATGCTTTTCGGGCCGCGCTCAGGGAAATGCAAACCATCAGGGATACCAAAACAGCCCTGCTTTGGACCATGGCCCTGGGATATGCCATCCAGGATCTGCCGGATGCGGAAGGGGCGGAAGTGATAACGGGCATGTTTGGCAGGCTCGTTCCGGAGAAAATTTTGAATTTGCTGGGCGGCCGGATGGAACGGGGGATTGATTACATTATCCGCACGGCGGAAAAAGGATATATGCTGGCAACAGGCGAATTGAAAGCGCCGATGGGAACGGTGAATTTTTATCGGCAAAAAATCAGGATGAACATTGGCCGCTACGGCGCGAAAGCGTATGTACAAGCTGTGCTCAAGGCCTTATCCCAGCCCCATAAACTCAGAAATTCCGGGGAAGACCAAACCATGGCTTCCTATCAATATATCGTTACGCATTGTTTCACGGCTATTCGGTGGCGTATTTGGCATTCCTGGGCGCCCTACAGACTGCAGGATGAAAGGAAACCGGCGCACAAACGGACTGCGGGAAGCCGATTTGCTGTCCTGAGTGCACAGCGCAGCAGACGAAAAAGATGAGATCAGCGGATTTCACAAATGAGGAGGAACAACCGTGAGTTTTAATGACATTCTTACTTTGCTGGGCGGATTGGGCCTGTTCCTATTTGGTATGCGGGTCATGGGCGAAGGCTTGGAAAGGGCTGCCGGTCCCAAACTGAAGCACGTGCTATCCCTGATGACCAAGAATAAAGTGATCGCCATGGCCACCGGTATGTTTGTCACTGCAATCATTCAGTCTTCCGGCGCCACCACGGTTATGGTGGTGGGCTTTGTGAATGCTCAGTTGCTTTCCATGGCACAGGCTGTTGGTGTGATCATGGGCGCTAATATCGGTACCACCATGACGTCTCTGCTGCTTTCCATCAAGTTTGATCCCGGCGCTGTTTTCATTTTCATCGGCATTCTGATGATCATGGCTTTCAGTAAGAAAGAGACCCTCAAGCAGGCGGGATTTGTAAGTATGGGCCTGGGCATTCTATTCATCGGCATGGACCTGATGAAAGACGCGATGACTGTTCTAAAAGACCTTCCTGTTTTCCAGGAACTGATGCTGAGCGTGAAGAATCCCGTCCTGGGCGTTCTGATTGGTGCTGGTATTACGGCACTTTTACAAAGTTCTTCCGTTTCTGTTGGTATTCTGCAGGTGTTGGCAGAAGCAGGTGAAGGAAAATTACCCATGGAAGGAGCGCTATTTATCCTGTTGGGCGCCAATATCGGCTCCTGTGTGCCCTCGCTGCTGTCCATGGCCAATTCCAGCGTGGCGGCCAAGCGGACGGCACTGATCCATCTTTTGTTCAACATCGTGGGTACTACATTCATTTTGATTGCCACCTGTTTTCTGCCGCTTGCCACCTGGGCGGAAACGCTGGTGCCCGACAGCCCCAAGCTGTGCATTTCCATGATGCATATAAGCTTTAACGTGATCTGCACCCTGATCCTGCTGCCTGGCAGTGGCCTGCTGGTAAAGCTTTCCGGCCTGTTGGTGAGGGGAAAGGATGAGGAAACCAAGACCCTCAAGATGCAGTATTTTGATCAGCGCCTGATCAAGACCCCCTCTCTGGCTGCGGAGCAGTTGTATCGTGAAGTATGCCGGATGGGCCGCGAAGCCCATAATCACATTTCCCTGGCAGTGGACGCCCTGCGGAATATGGATCTTACCCACGAAAAAGAAATCCAGTATCACGAAGAATTATCGGACTATCTGGAAGAGGCAATTACCGAGGGGCTTGTTGCCGTCATGCCCCTGGAGCTGAATGAGCATGAAAACCGCCGGATTGCGGCCCTCTTCCATATGGTTACGGATATTGAACGCATCAGCGACCATGCGGATAACATTTATGAATTGGCTAAGGAACGGGTCAATCGCGACGCCAAGCTTTCCGACAAGGCCAAGGAAGAAATTGATCTGCTGTTTGAACGGGTGACCCGCGTATTGAACACGGCCTTGGAAGGCCTGGAGGAATGGGGGATTACCGACAGCGTAATGCGGCTGCTGGAGGCTGAAGAGCAGAATGTTGACGATATGACCGAAGGCCTGCGCCATAAGCATATTGAACGCCTCAAGGAGCATAAATGCACGCCCAAATCCGGCGTGATCTTCCTGGAAGCCATCAACAATATGGAACGCGTGGCCGACCATGCTATGAATATCGCCTGCTCTGCCCGGGAAGAAAGCTTCCACAATCATCTTCTTGACGCCCAATTGATTAAAAAAGTATAATTGGAAGCCGCCTTTCATCAGGAGGGCGGCTTTTTTGCGGAAAAAGATGCAGAAAATAATTTGATTGTCAAGGAAAAATGCTTGACAAGCGTGCGGAATAGTGTATAATATACCAGGGTGTCAAGGAGATGCCCTTGACGGAGGACAAGAAGTATGGAACGGGGACAGGACGCTGCCATGGAAAAGAAGGTTTCCCTCTCCATGCTGCTGGCCTTTTACGGGGAAATGCTGACGGAAAACCAACGGGAGATGAGCCGCCTTTATTGCGAGGAGGATCTCAGCTTGGCAGAAATTGCCCAGCAGTTCTCTGTCAGCCGTCAATCCGTCCACGATACAGTTAACCGCACTGAAAAGCAATTGGAAGGCCTGGAAGAAAAGCTGGGGCTTTTCAAACGGTTTCAGAATATGGAAGGCTGCCTGATGGCCTGTGAAGAGGAACTGGCCCGGGTGGTGCCCACCAAGGAAACGGCATCCCATCTGGCGGCTGCTCGCCGATGGATAAAAGTGTTGCTTGATCAGGAGGAACAATAAATGGCTTTTGAAGGGCTTTCGGAAAAACTGCAAAATGCCTTTAAGAAGCTCACCGGCAAGGGAAAGCTGACGGAGCAGAATATCAAGGATGCGATGCGCGAGGTGCGCATGGCCCTGTTGGAAGCCGATGTAAACTACATGGTGGTCAAGGATTTCATCAAGAAAGTGACTGAACGGTGCATCGGCGCAGAAATCCTGGCAAATCTGAATGCCGGACAGCAGGTCATTAAGATTGTCAACGAAGAATTGACCAATCTGATGGGCGGCTCCAATGCCAAGCTCACATGGTCTCCTGCTGTTCCCACGATCTATATGCTCTGTGGTCTGCAGGGCGCCGGTAAAACCACCATGGCCGCCAAGCTGGCCGGGATGCTGGCAAAGCAGGGCAAAAAGCCCATGCTGGCTGCCTGCGATATTTACCGCCCCGCCGCCATCAAACAGCTGCAGGTTGTGGGTGAACAGGTGGGAGTGCCCGTCTTTGAAAAGGGCACACAGAATCCTGTACAAACCGCCAAGGAAGCCATCGAATACGCCCGGTATTACGGGCGGGATGTGCTGATCGTCGATACCGCTGGCCGCTTGCACATTGATGAAACCCTGATGCAGGAATTGCAGGATGTGAAGGCCGCTATCCGTCCCCAGGAAATTTTGCTGGTTGTGGACGCCATGACCGGTCAGGACGCTGTCAATGTGGCCAAATCCTTTGATGAAAAGCTGACCATTGACGGTGTAATCGTCACCAAGCTGGACGGCGATACCCGTGGCGGTGCTGCGCTATCGGTTCGTGCTGTGACGGGCAAGCCCATTAAATTTGCCGGTACTGGCGAAAAGTTGGGTGATATCGAGCCCTTCCATCCCGACCGGATGGCATCCCGTATCCTGGGCATGGGCGACGTGCTCACCCTGATCGAAAAGGCCACCGAAGCCGCCGATCTAAAGGCTGCCGAAAAACTGGCCAGCAAGCGAAATCCTGCTGATTTCGATCTGAACGATTTCCTTGAACAGATGCAGTCCGTCAAAAAGATGGGCCCCCTGCAGAATGTGATGGGCATGCTGCCCGGCATTGGCAGCAAACTGAAAAACTTGGAAGTGGATGAAAATGCCATGAAAAAGCCGGAGGCGATCATTCGTTCCATGACCATGAAGGAAAGAAAGAATCCTTCCATCCTGAATGCATCTCGCCGCAAGCGGATTGCTGCCGGCGCCGGGGTTACCGTTCAGGATGTTAATGCCCTCATGAGGCAGTTTGAACAGATGCAGAAAATGCTCAAGCAGTTCATGGGTAATAAGCGGGGCGCCCTGCGCGCCATGCGGAATCTGAACATTCGTTGATTCTGCATTCATCGTCCCAAAGGGGACATACAAAAAGCGGTTATCATAGATAATATGATTACCATAGATTACTTCAACATCAGGGAGGAAAACTAACATGGCCGTCAAGATTCGTCTCAAGAGAATGGGTATG
>SVGR01000130.1 GCA_015056265.1 Clostridiales bacterium | reverse complement strand
GTTTTTCTCTTCGTATCCCTGCGCTTCGTGCGGAAGAGCCTGTGCTTTATGCGATTGTACTTTCGCAAGGCGGAGTCCAGAGGAGGAACTCCTCTGGCGCAGGGTTCAGGGGCCGCGCAGGCCCCTGCCTCGCCGCCAGCCCATACCTCCCTGACGATTCATCGCCAGGTTTCCCTTGCCATATCCGGGGCTGCTTTTTTCAGGGCCGCCTTTGCATTAACCGGCACCGGATGGCCGCAGAGGGAAAGCATGGGCAGATCCCCCCGGCTGTCTCCATAGGCGAAGGAATGCTCCCAATCCGCCTCCAGCCCTTCCTTTTCCAGGAAAGCTCTGATACGGCGCGCCTTTTCCTCCCCGTGGCAATTGGTAAGCACCCGCCCTTCCTGATCCATGGGCGTACAAAGCAGATGATCAAAGCCCAGGGCATGGGCGATATACCGCATATAATTTTCTGTGGAGGCGGAAACCAGGACGGTGATGCGCCCTTCCTGCTTATGCCTTTCCAGGGCTTTTCTGGCCGCATCATACACCCGGGGCAGAAGATAATCCCGGGCAAAGGCTGTATCCAGGGCCTTCTTTTCTTCCGGAGCCAATCGGGCATAGAAGGAAAGGGCCTTTTTTTTCATTTCGCCGCCGGTTTTCAGATGCATGCGAAACTGGATCCCCTGGAAGCAGGCGGAAAGAAATTCCCGTTTTTTCATATCCCCTCGTTTCAGGGCGAAACGAACGAAGGGCACGATGCTGTCCCCCCGGATCATGGTGCCGTCAAAATCGAACAGGGCCAGTGAAACCATCTGCATCCTCCTTACCCCCGGATTTCTTCCTGCAGTCGCTGCTGCAGGGTGGTATACCGGGCGGCGATGTGGTTATTTTGCACCATGGCGGCGATATTTTCCTCTCGTCCCACCAGCACCACCAGTTTTTTTGCCCGCGTGAGGGCGGTATAGAAAAGATTGCGGGTGAGCAGCCGGGGCGGCCCGCCCACCACCGGCATGACCACGCAGGGAAATTCGCTGCCCTGGCTTTTGTGTACGGACAGGCAATAGGCCAGCTCCAGCTCCTCCAGCGTCTGATAATCATATTCCACTGTACGTTCGTCATCGAAGCGGACGGTGACCATCCGGTCTTCCCGGTCCACCTGGGTGATGAAGCCCACGTCCCCATTGAACACCCCTTCGCCTTCGGCGCCGCCATCCTCTTTCCAGGCCAACTGATAATTATTTTTCACATGCATAACCTTATCACCGGTGCGGAAGATATTTTCGCCGTAGGTGATTTCTTTTTTGTAGGGGGCGGGGGGGTTGAGGGCGGCCTGAAGCAGGGCGTTCAATTGATGGACCCCGGCGCCGCTCTTTTTTGTGGGAGAGAGCACCTGGATATCCCGTACCCCATCCCTGGATTTGAGGAAGGCGGGCAGCCGCTTTTCACACAGGCCCACGATGGCCTGGGCGGCGGATTCAGGGGTAAACTGGCGCTCGAAAAAGAAATCGCTGTCCTTGCGGTTGAGCACGGGGGCCTCCCCATGATTGATGCGGTGGGCGTTCAGCACGATCAGGCTTTCCTCTGCTTGCCGGAAGATATCGGTGAGCCGCACGGAGGGGATGACGCCGCTTTTGAGGATATCCCCCAGCACATTGCCCGCGCCCACGGAGGGTAATTGATCGGCGTCCCCCACCAGGATCAGCTTGGTGCCGGGCCGGAGGGCGCGCAGCAAACTGCGCATCAGGAATACGTCCACCATGCTCATTTCATCCACGATTACGCAGTCGCAATCCAGGGGATTTTGTTCATCCCGCTGGAATTTGCCCTCTTCCCCGCCGAATTCCAGCAGCCGGTGGAGGGTTTTTGCCTCATGGCCGGTGGCTTCGCTCATGCGCTTGGCGGCCCGGCCGGTGGGCGCTGCCAGCAGCACCCCCTTTCCCAGCAGGGAGAGGATGCAGTTGATGATGGTGGTTTTTCCGGTGCCGGGGCCGCCGGTGATGACCATCAGACCCTGACGCACTGCTTCCGATACCGCTTTTTTCTGATTATTGCTGAATTGAATGCGGTTTTCCTGCTGGAACGCACGGATTTTCTTGTCAATGCCGGAATCTGCCCGGTCCTTTGCGTCCCGCAGCAGCAGCCGCAGATACCGGGCAATTTCCTTTTCGGCGTAATAATAGGGGGCCAGCATCAGCGCCTGGCAGCCAGGCACATCCAGGCCGATGATTTCCCGGGCGAAGAGCAATTGATCCAAAGGATGGGTGAGCAGCCCGGGGGAAACACGCAGGCCCTTGGCAGCCTGCTCCAGCAGCATTTCTTTAGGCAGATAGGTGTGGCCTTCCCCGCCGGCGGCCTGGCGCAGCACATATTTCAGCCCTGCCTGCAGCCGGAATTCGCTTTCTTGTGGGATGCCCAGGGACAGGGCGATGCGGTCAGCGGTGAGAAAACCCACGCCCTCGATATCGTCGATGAGCCGGTAAGGGTTTTCGCGGATCTTCCGCTGGGCGTCCGATCCGTATACCTTGCCGATCTTCACCGCCAGGGCGGGGGAAACCCCGTAGGATTGCAGGAATACCATGGCCTCCCGGACGGCATACTGCTCCCGGAAGGATTCGGCCAGCTGGGCAGCCCGTTTTCTGCCGATGCCGCTTACTTCGGTGAGCCGTTCCGGATGCTCCGAGAGGATATCCAGGGTGCGGGTGCCAAATTCTTGCACCAGCAGCTTGGCGGTGGCGGGGCCCATGCCCCGGATCAGGCCGGAGCCCAGATACCGTTCAATGCCCAGCAGCGTGGTGGGTTTCTTAATTTCGCAGGCAGTGGCCTTCCATTGCCGACCGTACTGGGGATGCTCAATCCAGGCTCCCTCCAGGGTGATCTGTTCCCCGGGGGCAAGGGCGGGCAGGGTGCCTACTACGGTGATTTCCTCCCGGCCCACCCGGGCCTCCATCACGGTGTAGCCGTTTTCTTCATTGCGGAATACGGTATCCTCCACCACCGCTTCGATCCGGGTGGCGTCCGCCAGGGGGTCATGCTTCATGGGGATGCCTCCTTCCGCTGCCGGGCCAGGGCGCGGCTTAATTGATCCAATGCGCCGGGGCGCTTTTGCTCCAAGGCAAATAACAGGGCTTTCGTTTCGGCCCGATTGGTTTTCCCATCCACGGGACAGGGATTTTTCATCACCGGCAGCTGATACCGCCGGCACAGATCGGCCAGGGCCGTTTCCTTCACGTCCAGCAAGGGACGGATCAGGGTGACGCCGGCATCCTCCATCCGGGATTTGGGCTGCAGCTGATAAAACCGCCCCTCGGCAAGGCCGCTCATCAGATAGGTTTCCAGATCGTCCTCCCGGTGATGGCCCAGGGCCAGTACATTGCAGTCCGCCGCCTTGGCCATTCGGCACAGATATCCCCGCCGCAGCCGTGCGCACAGGGCGCAGGGGTTCTTTTCTTTTTCCAGGGCGGGCAGGATATCCATATTTTCTACTGTGAAGGGCACCTCCATCTCGCGGCACAGGGCCTGGATGGGGGCGGTATCAAAGGCGGCGGTCAGCGTCAGAGTAAAGGCATGGAGGGCGAAGGGACGGGGGGAAAAGCGGCGGTAGGCGGAAAGCAGCATTAGCAACGCCAGGGAATCCTTCCCCCCGGATACGCCCAGGGCAATCCTGTCCCCTGCCGCAATCAGCCCATACTGCTCATCCGCCCGCCGGATGGCGCCCAATAATCGCTGCATGCCGTTTCCTCCGTTTTTTTCTATTATAGCGAAGATTCCTTGGGATGACAAGCATCCCCTTTTTCCCGGCGGCAGAGGGCGGCCATCACTGCCGCTGCCCCGCCAAAGGCGATGAGGCCAAACAGGAAGGGCAGCCGCGCATGGGCATGATACATCACCCCGGCCAGGGCGGCGCCGAAAATGCTGGCGAAGGATTTGACCCCGTTGAAGGCGCCCATTACCAGATTGCTGCCCTCTCCCTGGCCCAGCTCTGCAGCTTTATGCTGCATCAGGGGCATGGAAACGAAATAAAAGGCGAAGAAAACCACGTTGATGATAATGAAGGGGATCATGCCGTGGGAAATGAGGGCACCGGCCATGGCGGCGGTGCATATGCCCATCACCAACAGCAGATAGGGGGAGGAATGCTTCCGCCTCAGGATCCACAGGCACAATGTGCCGTTGGCCGCCAGGGAAAGAAAGCCCAGGGCCGCCTTGATCACCCCATTGTAGCCCGAGGAAAGATGGAACTGATCCTTCAGATAGAAATTAAAGCATTGCTCAAAGGCGATATACCCCAGGTTCCCCAGCCCATAGGAAAGGAAGAGCAGCCCCAGCAGCATCGTCACATATCGGCGGCATTGCCACAGGGCAGAAAAGGGATTGCACTGGCGGATGAAGAGGCGGGGGGTGAGACGGGGGGCGTTTTCCAGATGATCCTCCCGGCACAGGAAATAGTGCAGCACACCGCAGCAGGCCAGGGTACCCACCTGCACCCATACCGGCAGATAAGGATGAATCTCTCCCCCCAGGCCGCCGATGAAGTAGCCGAAGGAATTGGATACGGCGATGAGGGTGGCCTGCAGGGTGATCATTTTGCCCCGGTTTTCCGGCGAGGACTGATTGACGGTATAGGTGAGGAAGGCCACATAGCTGCCCCCGCAGAAGGCGCCGGCAAAGAGCCGGGCCAGCAGAAATTGGATCTCTGTTCGGGCCAGCCCGAAAAATACTTGGCCAAGGGCATAGCCCAAAGCGCCGATGAGCATCACCCGCTTGCTGGAAATGATCCCTGCCAGCCTGGCCCATAGAGGGGAAAACAGGAAATTGAAGGCCATCATGGCGGAAAAGGCCAGGCCGAACATGGCCTCATCCAATTGCAGATTCAGGATGATGGTGGGAGTAACCGGGTGAACAAAATTAGCCGCCATGTTGAACAGGAACATGACGGCGAAAAAAGGCGCCAATGATTGGGAACGCTTCACATTATTTCTCCAGGGCCACGGCAATCTTTGCCGCCAGGCGCACATTGTTCAGCACCAGCTGGATATTGGAGGCCAGGGATTCCCCGCCGGTCAGCTCGCAAACCCGGGCCAGCAGGAAGGGCGTGGTTTCCTTGCCCTTAATGCCCTGATCATTTGCTTCCCGGAGGGCCTGATCGATGGCGGCGTTGATCTGATCCAGGGGCATGGCATATTCTTCGGGGATGGGATTGGCGATCAGCATGCCGCCGGGATAGCCCATTTCCCGCTGCGCTTTAATATAGGAAGCGATTTCTTCGGGGGTATCTACCCTGTAATCCACATTGAAGCCGCTCTGACGAGTATAGAAGGCGGGCAGCTCCTTCGTCTGATATCCCAGGACGGTGACGCCCTTGGTTTCCAGATATTCCAGCGTCAGGCCGATATCCAGGATGGATTTGGCCCCGGCGCAGATGACGGCCACGGGGGTTTGGGCCAGTTCTTCCAGGTCGGCGGAGATATCCATGGTGGTTTCTGCGCCCCGGTGCACGCCGCCGATGCCGCCGGTGGCGAAGATCTTGATGCCGGCCAGAGCGGCGATGATCATGGTGGCGGCAACGGTGGTGGCGCCGTCGGCCTTCTTGGCCACCAGGATGGGGATATCCCGGCGGCTGGCCTTGGTCACCTTG
>SVGR01000129.1 GCA_015056265.1 Clostridiales bacterium | reverse complement strand
GAAAGCCTTTCCTTCCAGATGGGCAGAATGAAGGGGGTTCCGGAGGCAAAATTCCAGGAAGTGAAGGCGCTGCTGGAATTGATGTGCCCCGTCCATGGGGAGGATAATCTGACAGGGGTACGCTGGTCCAAACTGCTGATTAACGCCACTTTTTCCGGCCTGGGAACGGTAGTGGGCGGATTGTTCGGCGATGTATCGGAGGATAAAGCCGCGCGAAAAGTGGCTGTCCGCTGCATGAAGGAATGCATCGATGTGGGCCATGCCGCCGGGGCTGTTTTTGCCCCCGTGCAGGGCAAGAGCATCGAAAAGCTGTTCTATTATAAGGGGGCAGCCAAGCGGGCCTTTGCTACGCTGCTGATTCCCATCGCTATGAAAAAACATCGGGCCATCGAGCCTTCCATGCTCCAGGATCTGAAGAAGGGAAAGCCCTGCGAAATTGACGCCATCAACGGCGTGGTATGCCAATGGGGCAGGAAGCTGAATGTGAAAACCCCCATCAACGATCGGATCGTGGAAATTGTAAAAAAGATTCAGGATGGCAAAATGAAGGCGGAAAAGGCCAACATCCGCCTGTTTGATGATTTGCTGTAAGGCATGGGCGGAGAACCAGGCCCAGCCTGCCTGTGATCGGGTTTTCCATTGATTTTTTTCCGGACGAAGGGCTAAAACCCCGTCCGGACTTTATTTTTTCAATAAATGCAAAGAAAAATCTTGACTTTCACGCCGGGTAATAGAGTATGCTTTCCGCAAAAATAGCAGGAAAGGAGCCCGCGTAGCCCCGCGGAGGAAGGAGACAACATGAAAATCAAACAGGTTTGTGATCTGACCGGCCTGACGGATCGCGCTGTACGATATTATATTGAGGAGGGGCTGATTTCCCCCCAATATACTGAAAATTACCTGGGCCGCAAAAGCTATCGCTTTTCCCAGCAGGATGTGCTGTGCCTGCAGGATATCGGCACTTTACGGAAATTTGGATTTTCCATTGAGGAGATCCGGCGGATTCAGCATAGCCCTGCTGCGGCGCAGGATGTGATCACCCATCTGATCCGGGAAAAGCAGGACACTGTTTCCATGGAGCAAGCGGCACTGGAGACCCTGCAATGCCTGCCCTGCGATGATTTATCCCTTGCCCGGCTGGCGGAAAGGCTATCCCAGCCGGCAAAGAAGGCATGTCCACCTGCAGAGAATCGGACGCCTCCCCCTCCGGACACCCAAATGCAGGGAAACAGGGAGCGCCCTCCTTCCCTTCCTTTGTGCATGCTGGGGCTGTTTCTGGCGCTGCAGCCTATCGGATTTTTTCTGTATTATCGGGTATGGCATGCTACGTTTGAGCGCTATGCGGTGATTCAAGGCTGGGGCTATTTGGCGCTGCTGGCAGTGCTTTTGCCTGCCGCTGTGATGGCCTGGCTGGGTGGGCGGCGGCTTTTTGGTAGAAGGAAGATAAGCCGGAAGCTGATTGCATGGTGCATGGCCGGGTGCCTTCTGTGGCAGCCGATGAGCGCCCTGTGCGCAAGGCGGGTGTTTGCCATGTCGGAAACAACGGATATGGAGCATTATATGGCATTGGATGTGGGATGCCGTCAGCACAGCAGCAGTGTGCTGGGGCTGTTTCCTCAATATCCGGGATATGGGGATCGGAAATATTATTACCGCCATGATGATAACCTGCTGCTGTATGATGTGTATGCCGAATGGACGCTGGATAAGGATGCATTACAGGCGGAGATTGCACGGGCGGAGGCGCTGTTTGCCTCTGGAAAATACGGCTTCCATTATGACAGCGGCATTCAGCGGGTGGAAACAGAGCATTTTTCCTGCTTGTTCAGTGTGGAACCCGTTGTGCAAGCCCCGGGCGGGGAGCCAAGCGCTCCCTTCCGCCAGATGAACGATCGCCATTACGGCTATGCAATTTTTGCCTGGAATGAGGAGACCGGCAGGGTGCGTTACTGCGTGGGCGAGTATTTCCTGGGCCGCAAGCCCATTGCGCCCTATTACCTATCCCTGGAATGGTGATCCCCTCCCCGGACGGCTGCAAAATGGAGCGCAAAACGGATATTTTTTCATGCATTGGGTATCCTGTTATCATCATGGCAAGGGAGGAATGAAGGATGATCGAACAGGATACCGTACGCTTGCTCCGGGAATGTGACGCCGGGGTACAGATGGGCATGGAGGCCATCGATGAAGTGATTGAATATGTGGGCGCCGAGGAATTGGGCACCCGCCTCAATGCCTGCCGCCGGGAGCATGAAAAGCTCAATGGTGAAATCAAGGATCAACTGCACCGATTTGAGGATCAGGGCAAAAATCCCAATCCCATGGCAAAGGGCATGAGCTGGCTGAAAACCAATATGCGCCTTTCCATGAATGATTCTGATCATACCATCGCTGATCTGATGACCGACGGATGCAATATGGGCGTGAAATCTTTGAATAAATATCTGAATCAATATGAGGCGGCGGATGAAAAATCCAAGGATATTGCCAAGCGTCTGATCCATCTGGAGGAAAAACTGGCCACCGACATCCGGAAATTTCTTTGATGGATACGGATTCGATGGTGCACCGCCGGTAAGCACGATCCCTTCTTTGTGGCGCTGGCATAATGCCGGCGCTTTTTAAATATTACAAAATGGTTAAAATTGTTAAAAAAAAAAAAAAAAAAAACAACTTGTTAACACAATTCTTGTTTCCCCCACCATAAAGGAGTATACTGAACCTGTATCTCTATGCAGATTAAGAAAGGAAGGATTTTTCAATGACTACCCGGAAATTTGGGCGCACCCTGCTGGTAGCTGCCCTGGCGTTGTCCCTGGTGCTGAGCATCACCGGCGGCACCATCGCCTGGTTCACCGACAGCGTGGAAAGCTCGACCAACGTGATTACCGCCGGTAATCTGGATGTGGAACTGTATCACACCAATAAGACCATCGCCAATGAAAAAGTTGGCACGAGCACCAAGCTTTTCAAAATTGAGGATAACACCCTGTGGGAACCCGGCATGGTTGCCTGGGAAAACCTGACCGTCAAAAACGAAGGTTCCCTGCATCTGTATTATGATCTGGGCATCAATGTGTCTGGCGAAAACTACGTGATTGATGGCAATAACCAGTATGGCCTCTCCGGCGTACTGAAGATGGCCGTACTGAATGAAACAATCGATGCTTCCGCCAGCCGCGACGCCGTCATGGCCAAGGCCCAGAATGGCGCCCTGCTGGCCACTGCCTCCCATACCGGCGATCTGGCTGCCGGCGCTTCCAAGACCTATGGCGTGATTGTCTATTGGGAGCCCTCTGCCAACGATAACAACTGGAATGTGAACAACAGCAAGACCACCAGCGACAATCAGCCCCTGCACATCACCCTGGGCGTGAAGCTGAATGCCACTCAGATGGATGCCGAAAAGGATGCTTTCGACAAGGATTATGACGCTGATGCCAAACTGGTCAAATCCTACAATGAACTGCAGGCTGCTCTGAATGCAGGCGAACCTGTTGTTCTGGAAAAGGATATCACCCTGCCTTCCGGCAGTTCTTTGACCATTCCTCAAGGGGCTACCGTAACCCTGAACCTGAATGGCAAAAAGATCACCGGCAGCAATATCAAAGACAGTGGTGCTCTGATCATCAACAACGGTACTGTGACTATTACTGGCGGTACTGTTGAGAACACCAAAACGAATGGAGACTCTGTTATTAAGAATAACGGCACCATGGTTCTGGATGATGTTGCGATCAATGGCGCTCCCATTGGTGAAACCGGCTATCCCGCCTACGCAGTTACCAACGAAGGCAATCTTACTATTGAAGACGGTACCTCTATCACTTCTGATCGTGGTGCGATGATTCTTAAAGGAACAGGAGAAACCATAATCAACGGTGGTAATTTTACCCTTAACGATATTCAGCGTTCGCTGACCGCTCATGTGGTTTGTGTTTCTAGTGCTGCTCAGACGCTCACTGTTAATGGTGGCACGTTTAATCACCTCGATCGTGAAACTTCTGGCGGTGTTGTGATTGTAAATATGAGCACGGGCACTATCAATGTGAACGGTGGTAGCTTTAACGGCGGTAAATATATCACGGGTCAAAATAACATGAGCGACTATGGTTTTGGTGGCACCTTTAATGTGAAGGGCGGCACTTTTGATACCAAGCCTACAGCTAAGTACATTGCCGCTGGCTATGAAGTAACCGACAACGGCAATGGCACCTGGACGGTTTCTCTGCCTAAAGCATCTACTGCTGCGGAGCTGAAAACGGCTATTAGTGCTGGTAAAACGGTAGAACTGGATGGCAAAGTAGCGGTAGAAGACCTGACATATGTTGGTGCGGCTGATAAAGAAGCTACGATTGTTGGTGGTACGCTTTCCAGGGATACCGCCAGTGGTAATCCCCTGCTGGTGAATACTACAGCAAAGGTTACCTTTGAAGGCGTAAAGTTTGAATCTGTCAAAGGCAGTGCTGTGCTGGCCACCAGAAAAGATGGCGCCAATATCGAAGTGAATGACTGCGTATTCGAAAACCTTGCGGCTCCCTCTACCGGAAATACCGGTGTACAGGTGTATGCGAGCAATGTTACCATGACCTTCAATCGCTGCACCTTTAACAATATGCCCATCATTACCAATTCTTCCTATCCTGAGGGGATCAAACTGGTATTCAATGATTGCACTTTCAATTGGACTGGCGATAACTGTCCCGGTTTCATCCAGATTGCTAATAATCTGAAAATCCAGGTGGATATCAACAACTGCAAGATGAATTACACCACCAATTCCCAGTATACTACTGCCAAGACCATGATCTCCTATAGCTGGCCGGAAGACAGCACCATCAACATCAATGGTCTGAAGGTTACCGGTACCCGGAATAACGATAAGATCTGGAAGATCTGCTCCAGCAATAACAAGGTTACCGTTAACACTTCCGGTACCCTGAGCTACACCTTCAATGGTGAAGCGGTGGATTTCAACACCTATCTCAAGTAATTCAAGGCAAGTAAAAACAGGCCGGCATATGCCGGCCTGTTATTTTAATATGCACCGGTTACAGTAATTCCGCTCCGTTGATGCGAAGATGAAATTGCATGCCCAGCTTTTCCGCTGCTTTCTGGCACAGCACCATCCGGGGCAGGAAGGCCTGGAAAAATTCCACCACGGAGGAAACGGTCAGATCCGTCTGGCATTCCAGGGTGATGCGCTTTTCACTTGCGTCGATCAGCAATTGGGCTTGTTCTACGGAATAATTTACCCGATCGTGCATGTCAAATTCCAGATCGCCCATTTTACTGCGCACCCGGCTGCGGCGCACATCCGTTTTATCGCCGATGATCACTGCGGCAGCGATGGGGGATACCATGGCGGCGGTGCTTTCGTCATGATGACCGATAGCGGAAAGGATTTCGGCGATCTCATCGGGCTCTGCACCCAGACGGCGCAGAATGGGTGCAGCCAGCAGCGCCCCGTAATGGGCATGATTCACCCGATTCACCAGATTGCCGATATCGTGCAGGAAAGAGGCAATCTTGGCAAGCTCAATGGTGCGTTCGTCATATTGCAGGGCGGACAGGATCTGCCCTGCGGTCTCTGCCACCTTTGTCACATGGGCGAAGGAATGCTCGG
>SVGR01000128.1 GCA_015056265.1 Clostridiales bacterium | reverse complement strand
CATCAACAAAACCGAGCGAATGAAAGATATATACACCATCGAAGCAGAATATCTTGAAGAACATCCCGACTCTGGTTATTTATCGGTGATTGCGGAGTTAAAGGATTTCCCAGACTACATTGACTATCTTCCCAAGGGTGCAATCGTGCGCAAAATTGGTGTTATGGGTTACTTGCCAAAGAAAGAACCGGGCGCATATCCGTTTGTTTCAATGGCAAGAGAGGAATACTCCTATTTCCTCGATAATGCAACAGACCTGGTTGTTTGCGGGATTGCCCGTGCAATAAAATAAGCTCAAAAGCAGCCGCCTCCATCACGGAGGCGGCTGTGCTGTTTCGTGTCATGTTGGGGCAAAATGTGGTTATTTTGAAAAGTAGTATGCCCGTAGTACAAATGGCATAAACCCGTTGCAAAGGGTGGTATAGCATTGCATAGCTCAGTATGCCGTTCCTGGGTCAAGTCTTGCCGCGGCAACGGAAAATATCTTGCTTTATTCCATCAAAATCCCGGACGATGCCTATGGTTCGATCAGGAAAAACTGGATTGGGATTGCATGGTCAGCACTTATGTGCGCAATCCAGTGTATCTAAGCTTGGGAAATAGGATCCGTAAGCCGCCCAGCCCATCCGCTTCAGCCCGCCGGAAAAGCTGCTGGATTGCGGGGATATTACCCTGTGCCATCTGAAAATTGCGGAATTAAGCATGTATGCCAGCTTCACCTGCTGGCATGGAGAGCCCATTCTCTGGTATCCTGACCGCAAATTCTTCCTGCTGGGCAAATGCCTTTCCCCCTGGGGCGTGAAACCAGAGTGATCCGCCCTTCCTGCCGCTTGGCCGGCAGGATTTTTGTTTATGAGCAATATTTCATGATCTTTCAGCAAGATAACCTCTTGCTCCTTTTTCCCGGATTCCATACAATAAAGCATAATAATATACTTTTCAACAGCCATATGAAAGGGGTTTTCTTATGAATATTGCTTTAAATCCCCAGGATCGGCTTATCTTTTCCTTTGACGCCCTGCCCGCTGCCTTCCATTGCCGTCTGCCCGCCGTTAAGGCCCCGGATGACGCCCCCTGCGGCCTGGTGAACGATTCCATCATTCTGGATGGACAGCCTCACATCGAAACCCCTCCCCATGATCTAATGGGCTATGACTGGATGCAGATGCTGGTCTATTCCGAAAACTATTCCAATGCGGTGGTGAATTTTTTCGTAGAAACAGAAAACCCCGATTCTGATGAACTCTGCGGTTATTTTTTCCCCATCAACATCAGCTGGACCGGCTGGAAAATCCTCACCTTCCCTCTGACGTACGGCTTCTATACTTTCGGAGCGCCCCAAGCCCTTGACAATATCCGTTCTTATCGCTTTCGCCAGTTCTGGGGCAGCTTGCCCCCCGTCCAAACCCGGCTATATGTGCAGAAAATGTGGCTGACCAACGTTCCCGCCGCCGATCCTGCCCTTCCCTGGCAGCCACCGGAAGGGAATTTCATGGTGGAAGGGAAAAAGGATCCCGATCATTACGCCGTTTCTCTTTTAAAGAAAAAGTATCCCCATCAGGCCCATCCCCGGCTGATCCTGACGAAGGAAAAGATCGCCTTCCTGAAAGAGGGCGTCCGCACCATTCCCTTTCTTCAAAAGGCTTATGCCCGCGTACTGGAAACGGCAGAGCAGTATCTTGCCACAGATCCCATTCCCTATTCCATTGAGGACGGGCGCCGTCTGAAGCATGGCACGCATACCGCCGCGCTCTATCCCCTGGCTCTGTGCTATCTGATTGACGGCAAAGAGGCCTTCAAAAACCGGCTATGGCAGGAAATTGAAACGATCTGCCGCTACCCCGATTGGAATCCCCAGCATGATATCGATACCGGGGATTACAGCCGTTTGATCGCCCTGATCTACGATTGGATGTATCATGAATGGGACGAAAATCAGCGCCGCATCATCCGCAATGCCCTGATGAGCCGCGCCTGCCTGCCCTTTATCAACAGTCTGCGGGATGTGGTCTGGTCCGCCAGCTGCGACGGCAATCACAACTCCGTCACCAATTCCGGTCTGGGCATGATCGGCCTGGCGCTGGGGGATGAAGACGGCTATGAAGATATTGCCAATGAATTGATCCACCGCACTGCCCAGGTAATCCCCAATAATTTACGGGTCATGTCGCCCCATGGCGTTTGCCTGGAGGCCCCAGCCTACTGGCGGTATCAGCAGGAAAACTACTATCTGTATGAGGCCGCCCTCTATTCCGCTCTGGGCGAGGATCTGGGGCTGCATGCCATCCCGGGCATGGAAATCACCGGAGATTTCGTCATGGCCATGAATAGCCCCATCCACCGCGCCTTCAACTATGCCGATGCCCCCAACGAATCTCCCGTATATTCAGCTGCCCTCCTCTGGCCTGCCCAGCTGTATCAGCGCATGGATTACGCCCAGTTTTATTTCCAGCGCGCCCCCTTCCTGGAGGAAGATAAAGCAAGGGTTCAGGCCATCAGCGAACTGCTTTTTTTCTGTGAGGATATGCTGAATGCCCCATGCACTGAAAGAAAAAAGGACTATTTTCTTGGCACAGTAGGCTCCCTCAGCAGCAATTGCACCGATCCAAACGCCTGGTATATCGGCTTCAAGGGGGGCAAAAAGATGTCCCATATGGATCTGGACGCCGGCTCCTTCGTGCTGGATGTACTGGGGAAACGCTGGGTATCCGATCTGGGCCAGGAAAATTACGATATGCCCGGTATGTGGGCCTATGAAGAAAATGCAGGCCGGTGGCTGCATTACAGAAAACGGGCGGAGGGCAACAATACCCTGGTGATCAATCCCAGAAACCGCCCCTGCATCGCCGATCATAACCCCGAAGCTGTCACGGAGATCACGGAATGCTTCTCCTGCCCCGGAGAAGCCATGGCCCGGCTGGATCTCAGTGCCGCCTGCGGCCAGAAGGCTATCCGCACCTTCCGTCTCACCGAAAACCGCAGCAAATTCATTCTGGAAGACGCCCTGGATTGCAGCATCCCTTCAGAAATCTTTTCATATCTCCATACCCAGGCAGAGGTCACTATCGCCCCGGACGGAAAAAGCGCCGCCCTTACCCAGGACGGCGTCACCCTTCATGTACATCTCGATGCACCGGATGGAATTATGCTGAAGGTCATGCCCGCTGAACCACTGCTGGAAAAATTCCAGCGCATCCCGCACCGGGATAATACCGGCTACCGCAAATTGGCCGTCCATGGCGAAGGCGTCACCCAGGCCGCCATCCGGCTGGAGTTTTCCTGCTGAAGCCAAAGGAAAATGAATCAGGGCTCTGCACCCCGCAAGAGAAAACGTGAGCCTCTGCAGCCCCCGTTCCCCTGCACCAGGGCTTTCATCCCTGGCCCCAGCTTCGGACGGAGGGCACTTAATCGACATATCATTTCCCGATGGTGCAAAAGAACGGCAAAGATGGCCGTCGGCTCCACAGGCAGGGCGGCCTCCTGATACCCGCCGGATGCTTGGCATCGGAAAAAACGAAAAACGCCAAAGGAGAAGGCTTGCTTTCTCTCTTGGCGTTTTCGTTTTGCCCATGAATTGTTGCGATTATTCTTCCTATCCCGGTGCTTCGTGCGGATATGCCAATGACAAATGATGGCAGATACCCGCATTCCCTCAGCATCCCCTGCCCGCAGCGCCGGTACCGCTGCAGCAGCAATTGATTGCCGCATTGATGATACAGCAGGAGAGGCAAGGATTGCTGCAAAGCATGGCCAGCGTGGTATTGAACCGGCCAGCGGGCTGATACTGATTCCCGCCATGCTCCAATTGGTGAAGCAGCTGCTGATATTCCGGGTTATTCGGTTCCATTTCCACTGCTTGGCGTGCGCTGTTCAGGGCGGCAATGCGGTTGCCCATCCCCATATTGGTCAGTGCAAAGAGGGCGTGCCAGGCGGCATTATGCTCGGGCATGCGGTTAAGGATATTCATGGCCTCCTGATACCGGCCCATCCGCAGGCAATTGGCCACTTCCTGAAGTTCAGGGTCGGTAAAAGGCTGCTGATTGGCGGCGAAGGGCCCCCACTGCCGGCCTGCCTGGGCATTTTCGTTCTGAGGCGCGGCTTGACCATCCTGATCAAAGGGGCGTTGACGATTGGCAAATGGGCCAAAGCCCTGATCTGCCTTTTCGTCCCGCATAATCTGAATAGCCCGGGCATAAGCAGCATTGATTTGCTGCATTTTGGCTTCGGCGGCGGGATCACCGGGATTTACATTGGGGTGATACAGCTTTGCCATGCGCCGATAGGCCTGCTTGATTTCATCTGCCGTGGCGGTATCAGAAATGCCCAGCACCTGAAAAGGATCATTCATTGGATTGCTCCTTCAAATTTCCGTTGTTTTTCTGTATAAGGGCATATCGTGCCCATATACCAGTATACATCACATTGCGCAAAATGGAAAGATCTTTTTCCAGCGGCAGCATTTCAAAGGCGTCCACCGCCTCCGCCACCAGCATTTTCATGGCCTGGCGGCAAAAATCTTCATAATCGGGCTGCTGATGCAAATCCTTCAGGGGATTGAACCGCCCTTTTTTCACATCCTGGGGATAATCCTCATAGGCATCCATAAAATAGATGAACCGGCCCAGGCCCTCCCCCATCTGGCGCAGCAGGGGCGCCCAGGCGTCATCCCGCCAGGCAAAGATCTCCCCCACCATCTCTCCGGAGAGATTGCACAGTGCATCCACATCCCGGCTATCCTGCTTTTCCAGCGTTCCGATATCCTGCAGGCACCGGGCCACCCGTGCGCACTTTCCCGGATACGCCTCTTCCACCTTGCAAAAGGCCCGCTTCAGCGCCGCTGCCCCGGCCCCATGGATCATGCTGCGGTCATCCTGCTGGTTATCCCGCAGTTTGTAGTAGGAAAGCAGGATATTCATGTGGGCGGCATAAACGGCAGGATCACTGGCCAGATACCGGCGTTTTTTCAGCGGATGCATCAGGCAGCGACGGGCGGCAGATGCCTCCTTGGGCTCATAGAGGGAGGAAAGCAGGATGGAAAGAAAGGTCATATCGTTGCTGAGGGTCAATCGTCCCAGCTGCCCGAAATGTGCCCCAAGCGCCCGGCACAGGCCGCAATAATGGGCCTGATACCGGGTCTGTTCTTCTGGGGAAAGGGCGGGATGGCACACCGACATATAGCCAAACATGATGGATCATCCTATCTATCTGAGGTGAATAGGCATGGACGCCCGCCGCGACCGGCGGCGCATCCCTAGTATACCACATGATCGCGCAAGATACAATTTCCCCATCCCCCTCAGGATGAGGCAGAAATATGGCAGACAAAAAAACGCGGAGACCGCAAGTGCCTCCGCGTAATTACTATGGTTTGTGATTACTTGATCACAACGTTGGGGGAGTTGTATTCATGCACGATAGCAGCGGTCACGGCTTCGCCGTTAGCATCCACGCAGCCATCCAGGGTGATGGTGATGGCGCCACCGGCACGGATCACGCGGCCCAGGGTGCAGCCGGTCAGTTCGATATCGTTATAGGCGATCAGCCACTGCTTGCCCCAGGGGCCGGTAGCGTCGGAGGCCAGGGTCTCCACAACGCAGTCCACCAGAGAATACTTGGCAGAGCCGCCCAGCTTGATGTAAGCGCTATCGGCGAAGGTGCAGCCCTTGAAGGTGACGGTAGTGTCAGCAGTGGACTGATCGATATGGAAGCCGCCCTTGAAGGTGCAGTCGATGAAGGTCATATCGCCCTTCACAACGCCCTGAGCAGTGCTGCCCAGTTTGTCATCAAACACCACGTTTTCGAACACGGCGGTCTGACCGGCCTTCACATTCAGGTCATTGCCGCCGGTGACGGTGGCGTTCTTCACGACGACGTTCTGCACGTTGCCA
>SVGR01000127.1 GCA_015056265.1 Clostridiales bacterium | reverse complement strand
TCACAGCGCTGCCGGCCGCTGGTTTCCGCCACCAGGGCCACGATTTTACTGGTGCCAAAATCCATGGCGGCTACCGTTGTTTTCATCCGTCCATCATCCCCTGTTCCATGGGCCTGCCGTATCAGGGCATAGCCAGAAAAAGCCGAAAGAGCAACAAAACTATTCGGTCACTTTATTGTAACCTTTTTGTGATAATTTGGCAAGAGAAAAACGGGAAAAAGCCGAGATTTTCTGAAAATATTTTTCAACTTTGGGGGTATTTTTTGCTTTTTTTACAAATCCATGGGGGTATAGATGGCAGAACCGGGCACCGACGCCTCTATCACGCCGCCTTCCCGGCGCATTTCCCTGAGTTTTTCCACCACACCCCGCACGGTTCCGATCTTGGCCCGCAGGTTGACCGCATTCCCCAGATGGACTGTATAGCCGTCCTTGGTAATCAGATACAGGCTTTCCGGATTGGACAAATTCAATTCAGAAACCTCACCCAGCCAGTTCTGCAGCTGCAGTTCCTCCATCAGGCCAAGGTAAGCCTCCATATGGGCGGCCGTGCCGGGCACGATGATATGCCCCACCAGCACTTCCCTTGCCTGGAAGCCGGTAATAAGCACCCTCTTCCCTGTGGGCTGCACCGTTCCATCCCGCTCCAGCACCATACCGTAGGCGTCCAGTTGATAGGTAACCCCCATAGACTGCACATCCGCAAGGGGAATTCTTTCCTCCACGAAGATGGAAAGATAGCTGGGGAATACCTTTTCCATGCCCTTGTAAATCAGATAGCGGTTCTGATTGATCCCCGCCTCGATCTTTTTTTCATTCAAGGAAAAATAGCCAACGCTGCCCTCCAGTCCGGCAGA
Organism: Clostridiales bacterium; assembly: GCA_015056265.1. Taxonomy (GTDB): domain Bacteria; phylum Bacillota; class Clostridia; order Christensenellales; family Aristaeellaceae; genus RUG563. The sequence goes on along the minus strand of SVGR01000127.1, from coordinate 5,095 downwards.
GCGGATGACATCTTCCCATTTCACATTCACCAGGCCCACCACTTCCACGCTGCGGATGCGGAACACACTGGCATTGAGAATCAATCCCACCGCCAGCGCCAGCAGCAGAATCATAATCAGCGCCCTGACGCCGTTACGCTTTTTCTGCGGAGGGACAGCGGGGGGCTGAGGCTGAGGATATTCCGGTGCCTGGCCGGGCCAGGGCTGGTATGGGCCGGGTATCTGCTGTGACATAACATGCTCCTTATAGCTGAATTCGCTGTATTTTTGCCCCAAGGGAGGATAGCGTATCTTCCAGATGGGCGTATCCCCGATCAACGAGGGCGGCGTTTTCCACCACGGTTTCCCCCTGAGCAGCCAGGCCTGCCAATACCAGGGCTGCTCCGCCCCGCAGATCCCTGGCGCACACCCGGGCGCCGTGAAGGGCATCCACGCCCTGAACCACCGCCATCCGGCCGCTGACCAGGATATTGGCGCCCATGCGGGTCAGATCCGCCGCCTGGGCAAAGCGATTTTCAAATACATTTTCCACAATGACCGATGTGCCATGGGCCACGCTGGCACAGGCCAGCATCTGGGCCTGCATATCGGTAGGGAATCCGGGATGGGGCTGGGTCTGCAGCCGGGAAAAGGCTGAAAGCCGCTCCTTCGCCTCCAACAGCATCAGCTCCCCTTCCGTGCGGATTGTGCATCCCATCTCCCGCAGCTTTTCGGTAACGGGCAGCAGATCCCAGGGACAAGCGTTGGTCAGTTCCACGGTTCCGCCGGTAATTGCCCCGGCGCACAAAAGGGTGCCCGCCCCGATCCGATCGGAAATGGGGGCGTATGTAATTCCCTCAAGCCGCTGCACCCCCTGAATTTCAATCACCTGGGTGCCGGCGCCCCGGATGCATCCGCCCATGCCGTTAATGAACCGCTGCAGATCCGCTATTTCCGGTTCCCGGGCGGCGTTATGAATGGTGGTCACCCCGGGAAGCAGGGCCGCCGCCATCATCACATTTTCCGTTGCGCCTACGCTGGGATAATCGAAATAGACGTCTCCGGGATGCATATTCCTGCCGTCGCAGTAGAGAATGCCCCCATCGTCCACAATGACAACCCCCAGGGCTCTGAGTCCCTTCAGATGCAGATCAATGGGTCTAAGCCCAATATCGCATCCCCCGGGATAGGTGACGGTGGCCCGGCGCATCCTGGCCAGAATAGGGCCCAGCAAAAAGATGGAAGAGCGTATCTGTTTGGACAGGGCGTCCGGCATCTCCCAGTTATGCAGTCCCTGATTGCAGACGGTCATTTCCCCCGCCTGCCATCGGCACCGGCAGCCCAGGCGGCTGAGAATACCGGCCATGGCATGCACATCCCGGATATCGGGGCAATCCCGGATGACCACATCCCCCTGGGGCAGGATGGAAGCCGCCAGAATGGGCAGCACCGCGTTCTTTGCCCCTTCCAGGCGTACCCTTCCTTCTATTCTTTCGCCGCCGGTGATCCGAAATCCTTCCACAATCCTTCACCTTCCTTCTTCTCCCAAGCTATGCCCGGAAGAAAAAAAGGTGCGGCTGGGTCAGCGCAGATTATTGAGCCCTGACCGGCTGATGTTCAGCACCACGCCCACCGCCGCCATGGTGATGGAAAGAGAGGTACCCCCGGCGCTGAAGAAAGGCAGGGGCAGCCCGGTGGTGGGAAGCACTCCGACCACCACCCCCATATTGATGAATGCCTGAACGGAGATCATGCCAATGATCCCTGCCGAAAGCAGACAGCCGAATTTATCCTCGCAGTTCAAGGCAATGCGCATCCCGGAAAGCATAAATGCCACAAACAGCGCAATCACCGCCAGGCATCCCGCCAGACCAAAATCCTCCCCCACAATTGCAAAAATAAAATCGCTTTCCGGATAAGGAAGATAGGCAAATTTCTGCCGGCCCTGGCCCAAGCCCATGCCAAATAATCCGCCGGAGCCAAAGGCAATCAGGGATTGGGACAGCTGATACCCTTCATCGCTCATTTTGGCGAAAGGATCCATAAAGGAAAGCAGCCTCTCCCTGCGGTATTCGGCGCTCCAGGCATAATACGCCCCTACGATCAGGCCGCCCATCCCCAGCACCGCCATATGCCGCCATTTAGCACCGGCCAGCATCACCATCAGGATGCTGACGATGATGATGGTGCCTGCGGTGGAAAGATTGGGCTGTTCCAGAATCAAAAGAAACAATATGCCCGGCACAGCCAGCACCGGCAGGATGCCGGAGAACAGCTTTTTGATGCGCCCGCCCCGGGCGGTGAGGGTCATGGCCATGAACAACACCACAGCGTATTTGGCAAATTCCCCAGGCTGGAAGGATAATCCACCCACCGAAAGCCACCGGCGGGAGCCATTGATGGAAACCCCTACCCCGGGGATGATGACCAGCAGCAGCAGTACGGCGCTGATCAGAATGCCGCCTACTGCCACCTTCCGCTCCATCCAGAACTGATAGGGAATGCGGCTGGTGAAAAACATGGCGACGCCGCCCACTGCCACGCCGAACAATTGCTTTTTTACTTCCGAAAAGGGATCACTCCCCTGCTGCACCGCCTTATAATAGGTGGCACTGAAGAGCGTAACCAAACCAAAGAGCAAAAGCAGCCCCATGACTGCCGGAAGCTGTTTATCCACCGGTTTTCTCAGGGGCCTTGGGGAAGATGAAAGCACAACGCATGCCCGCCTTTCCATTCGGTATCCTTCGCTTTTGTGCTTTCAAAACAGACGAAGGCGCACTTCATTCATGCGCCTTCGTAAGGAAAAATGAGGTTTACAGATGATTGACCATTTCTTTGAAAATCCTGCCCCGCTGCTCATAATCGCTGAACATATCAAAGGATGCGCAGGCGGGAGAAAAGAGCACGTTGCCCCCGGGCAGAGAAAGGGCACGGCACATCCGAATCGCTTCGCTCAGATCGGCTGCCCTGTGGATCTTCGTATACCCCGCTTCCTTCAGTGCCCCTTCGATCTGATCGGCGGTGGCCCCCATCAACACGCAGTTTTCAATCATGGGGGATTTTACAATTTCCTGGGCCAGGGGGGCGAAAGACACATGCTTATCATAGCCGCCCAAAATCAGCGCCGTGGGGGCCAGCATGGACTGCACCGCCTTGATGGTGGAATCGGTATTGGTGCCCTTACTGTCATTGATATAGCGCACACCGTCCAGCTCCCGGACGAATTCAATACGGTGCTCCACCCCCTGGAAGGTACGCAGGGCATGGCGGATCACCGGGCCGGGCACGCCCCGGGAATAGGCAATACAGCAGGCAGCCAGGGCGTTTTCCAGATTATGAGGGCCTGGAATCTTCACCTCATCCGCCCGGCAGATGATCTTTTCCTGGCCGTCCAGGCGCATCACCATCTGTCCCTGGCGGATAAAGGCGCCGTTTTCCACTTCCTCAAGCCGGGAGAAGAAAAGCACTTTGCCCTTCAGTCCCTGGGCCATGGCCCGACAGGAAGCATCGTCAAAATTCAGCACAGCATAATTGGTTTCATCCTGGGCGTCAAAGATATGCCGCTTCAGGCCGGTATACACATCCATGGTACCGTGGCGATTCAGATGATCCTCCGTTACATTCAGCACGGCAGCCGACAAGGGATGGAAATTTTCGGTGGTTTCCAGCTGGAAAGAGGATACCTCCACCACGGCGATATCTTCGCTGCGGCTATCCATCACCGCCGCGGACAGGGGATAGCCAATATTGCCCGCCACATGGGCCACGCGCCCGGCCTCTTTAAAGATAGCGCCCAGCAGTGAAACAGTGGTGGTTTTGCCGTTGGTGCCGGTAACCGCCACCATCGGGCAGGGCAGCAGAAGGGAGGCGATTTCCAATTCGCCGCTGACGGCAATGCCCGCGGTCCTTGCCGCCTTCACAATGGGGGCGTCAATGGGCACCCCGGGGCTGATGATCAGTATCTCCTGGCCCTTCAGGGCATCCAGGCCGTCTTCACCCAAACGGAAGATAATATCCAGGTTTTTCAGTTCATCCAGCTTATCGCCAAAGGCCTCTGCGGCCTTCATATCGTTTACCGTGACACAGGCCCCTTCCCGGGCCAGAAGCCGGGCCAGGGCGATACCGCTGCGGGCCATGCCCACAATCAGCACCCGCCGTCCCTCCCACGGATTTTTCATTTGTTCCTTTCCATGTCCGGTTTCACGCAATGCCCTGTCCCTCCTTATGATAAAAATGAAAATTGATGCTTATTGGAACAATCCGGCTACGGACAAAACAGCGATCACAGACAGCACCAGCGTCACCGCCCCATACATCAGCACGATCTGGTTTTCTTTCATGCCGGAAAGTTCAAAGTGATGATGGATGGGGGTCATCTTGAAAATGCGCCGGCCCTGGCCATACTTTTTCTTGGTGATCTTGAAATAGGTGGTTTGCATCATCACGGAAACGGAGCTCATGATGCAGGTGAAGCAGATGGGAATGAGCAAAAATTCCATTTTCATCAGCATGGCCACGCCAACCATCATGCCGCCGATGAACATGCTGCCCGTATCGCCCATGAAGATCTTGGCAGGATGGCGGTTAAACCGCAAAAAGCCGATACAGGCGCCAACCAAGGCAAAGCAGCCGGCCGCCAGCACCTGGAAAGGATAAGAAACAGGGCCGATTGCATCCGCAACGGAAAGGGTATTGACAAAGAACACGGCAATGACGCCAAAGGCCGCCATGCCCACCGTGGTAACGGTGGAAAGAATGCCGTCCACCCCATCCTGCAGATTAGCGCTGTTGGTCATGAACATGACCAGCACGGTCATGATGGGAATATAGAAAATTCCCAGATCCCAGGTATGCCGAGTGAAGGGAATGATCACATCACTGCCCAGCATAAAATAGCAGTATAAGGAAAAGCCAAGGCCCACGAAAAGCTGGCCCACCAGCTTCTGCTTGGGCTTGAGGCCTTCATGATTCTTCTTTACATCCTTGATATAGTCATCCGCAAAGCCCACCGCCATGGAGCCCAGAGCCACAAAAAGCAGCGGCCACAGATAATTTTCCAGGCCGAAGGACCAGCCATCCTTGATCCCGGTAATAATGCTCACCAGCAGCAGTGAAA
>SVGR01000007.1 GCA_015056265.1 Clostridiales bacterium | reverse complement strand
TTTATGATACGTTCATGGAGAAAATTCAATAAATGCGTCGAAAAAAGTGCGGAAAAAACCCCGCACTTTTTTTGTGCGGGGCATGATATTATTCCTGGTCGAAGACAAGGGTGGTTTTCATGCCGTCCTGTCCGCAAACAGCGGCAGGAAACAGGGCGGCGGCGGAAGCGAGGAAATCATTTGGATCATCGATCCTGGGGGAAAAATGGGTCAGCCACAGGGCCCGCGGATTGGCCTGGCGGGCCATTTCCGCCGCCTGAAGGAAAGTGGAATGGCCGTATTCCATGCCGTATTCCAGCAATTCATCCGTTCCGTAGGTAGCTTCGCAAATAAGAAGATCGACGCCCTTTGCCGCTTCTGTAACGGCAGGGCAGGGGGCTGTATCGCCGGTATAGACAACCGTCAGCCCGCGCCGGGGCTGTTCCATAACCTGATCAGGATGGATAATGAGGCCCTCTGTTTCTACGGGCTGCCCCTGCTGAAGGGCCTTCCACAGGGAAACTGGCACACCCAAAGCCAGGGCATTTTCCGGAAGGAATTTGCCGGATCGGGACAGGGAAAGGCAATAGCCCTGGCTTTCCACCCGATGCCGGGTGGGAAAAGCGGTAAGGCGGGCCTGGAGGGGCCAGGCAGGGGAAAGCGTATGCAAGGAAAGGCCTTCCTGGGGCAAATGCAGCAAACGGATTTCATATCCCAGATTAGGGCATAGGGCCAGAATGGGGGACAGGGCGTCTTCCAGCCCATCCGGCCCCAGAATATACAAAGGCTCTGTTCGTTGGGCGATGTTCATGCTCTGCATCAGGCCGGGCAGACCGAAAACATGATCCCCGTGATAGTGGGTCAGGGCGACGGCGGCAATTTTCAGCAGACTGATCCCGGCGGCCTTGGCGGCGGATTGGGTACCCTCTCCGCAATCGAGAAGCAGGCTGTGGCCGGATAGGGTGAAGGCGGCACTGGCCAGGGCACGGCCAGGCAGGGGCTGTAGGGCGCCGGTGCCAATCAGGGTGACATCAATCATGGGGAAATGCCTCCGTTTGGGTTGCTTTGAAAAGAGTATAATGGAAACCTGTCCGGAAAACAAGGGAAAAATACAGCGCATGTAAAAAAAACATGGCAATTCGCGGCTGGATATGGTATACTACAAAAAAATGAAAGGAAATTTGATAATATGGCTGAGTTTTTCGCCGCTCCCCAGTGCCCCAAGGGCCCGGTGGACGTGATCCTGGATACCGATACGTATAACGAAATTGACGATCAGTTTGCCATTGCCTATATGCTTCATGCCCCGGAAAAGCTGCGGGTACGGGCCGTCTGCGCCGCCCCCTTCCTGAATGCCAAATCCGAAAGCCCTGCCGACGGTATGGAAAAAAGCTATCATGAAATCATCAAAATCTTAACCTTGGCGGGTCGGCAGGATCTGGTGTGCCAGGTTTACCGGGGCAGCACGGAATACCTTCCCGACGAAAATACCCCCGTGGAATCGGAAGCGGCCCGGAAAATCGCCGCCATTGCCATGGAGTATACAAAAGAAAAGCCTCTTTATGTGGTAGCTATCGGCGCCATCACCAATGTGGCTTCTGCTTTGCTGATGCAGCCGGAAATCCGGGAAAAGATGGTGGTGGTCTGGCTGGGCGGCCATGATATCCACTGGCCGGACAATAAGGAATTTAATCTGATGCAGGACGTGGCCTCTGCCCGGATTATTTTCGGCTGCGGGGTGCGGCTGGTGCAGCTGCCCTGCATGGGTGTGGTATCCGCTGTGGCCACCACCGGGCCGGAACTGATCCACTGGCTGCGGGGCAAGGGGCCGTTGTGCGATTATCTGTGCGATAATACCATCCAGGAGGCGGAAAGCTATGCCAAGGGCAAGGCCTGGAGCCGGGTGATCTGGGATATTACCGCCATCGGCTGGCTGCTGAATGATGATAATCGGCTGATGCAAAGCCGGGAAATCCCCAGTCCCATTCCCCAGTATGATCATCATTTCTCCTTCGATCCCCGCCGCCATCCCATGACCTACGTGTGGCATATCAACCGGGACGCCATTTTTACCGATCTGTTTACGAGGCTTACCAAAGGAAAGTAAAAAGCAGCGCATAAAAAAGGCCCGATCGAGTGATCGGGCTTTGCTTTTTACCGGATTATTCGGCGGTTACGCCCAGCATGGCGTTGATGTTTTCCTGATAATAAACGATTTCGGCATCGGCAATCCAAGCGTCCATGGCCTCGGTGATGACGGCATTCTGCTTTTCGGTGCTCAGGTAGGTTTCGATTTCGGTATAGATGTCATCGGACAGTTCCACGATGCCGCTGGGGATATCCCGCAGGTAATAGAGGATGTGGATACCATAAGAGCCTACCACGGGATCGCTGACGTCGCCGGGCTTTTGCATCTTATCGCTGAAGGCGCCGGCAGTGAAGGCGGGATCCCACATAATGCTATCCTTATGAACGGCATAGCCTTCGGCCAGGGTGGTGGCATCCTGCATGCCGGGATCGGTGCCGTAGAGGGCAATCAGGTTTTCAAAGGATTCGCCGTTTTCCAGCCAGGCATAGATGGCGTCGATTTCTTCCTTGCAGCTTTCCAGGATAGCGTCCCGGGCGGCGTCCACATCGGCCTGGGTCACGGTGATTTCTTCGCCTTCGGCGGGTTCCTCTTCCAGGGCGGCCTGGGCAGTGGTGTAGGCGGTCATCAGTTCTTCATCCACTTCCAGCAGGATATGGGTGATGCCGCGGAAACCGGCGGGCACATACCAGGACTGGGCGCCGTAATAGTTGGTGTACATTTCGTACATGCCCACATTGCCTTCGTACATGGCCTGATCCTGGGCAGCGTAGGTTTCGAATACTTCACGCACTTCCGCTTCGGTGACGGCAAGATCCTTGCCTTCGCTGATCTTGGCCATCAGGGCATCGTTGACAGCGGCAGACTTAATCTGGCTGGCCAGTACATCCACGCTGTATCCCATGGAGAACAGATAGCTTTCCATGGTCTCACGGGCCAGGGCACGGCCTTCTTCGGTATCCTCGGAGAGGAAATAGATCATATTCTCTTCGATGGTCTGATCCCACATGGCCTGGGCTTCCGCCTGGAAAGCTGCCAGTTCGTCTTCGGTGAACTGATCCAGCCCCCAAACCTTAACCATCTTATTCATCAGGGCATTCTGCACCATAAAGCCCATTGCGGTCTGGTAATCGTAATCTTCCAGATAACCGGCAGAAACCAGATATTCTGTCTCATATTCTACCTGAGACCAGCGGATCTCTTCGCCGTCCACAGAGAACATTACCAGATCCTCTGCAGGGGTTTCAGCGGCTTCTTCAGCCATGGCGAACACGGGCAACACCAGGCACAGCGTCAGCAGCAGCGCCATCAAACGGGAAAACTTATTCATAGGGGAAAGGCCTCGCTTTCTTCCTGCATCTCATGCAGGGTTTTTAACAACAACATTATGACACAGGCGGGAGAAAATCGCAAGGGTTTTTCATGAATGTTACACCTTGTTCACGATTTGGCCATGATTTTATCGCGAATGAACGATGAATGAAAAAATACCCCCTCTTGAAAAAGAGGGGAAGGGCATGGTATACTATTTTTGACAATCAACGGCGGGCTTGAAAAAACTGTTGAAGGAGTGCGGCGCAGCGTTCCTCCATTACCCCGCCAATACAGGGAACGGTATGGAAAAATGCAGGATCCTCCGGCAGGCGGTATACGCTGCCGCAGCAGCCCTGGCGGGCATCAAAGGCGCCGAATACGCAGCCGGTCAGCTCTGCCATTACCATGGCACCAGCGCACATGGGGCAGGGCTCCAGCGTCACATACAGGGTGCAGCCGTGAAGACGCCTTTCGCCCAGGGACTGAAATGCACGCTCCATAGCCAGCATTTCTGCATGGGCCAGAGGCCCGTGGGTCTCCCGCTGATTGTGGGCCCGGGCGATGATGCGGCCATCCTTTACGATGACGGCTCCCACCGGCACCTCGTTTTCCCCAAGGGATGCTTCCTTCAGGGCTTCCAGCATCCATTTTTCCGCTTCCAGCATGGTTCTTTCTCCCGTTTTTTCTTCACTATATCATAAATCCCCATCAAAATGCAAGAAGGAGTGATCGTCCATGAATGAAACCCTGGCCCTCATCGCCTCCCGCCGCAGTCACCGTGCCTACAAAAACAGGCAGATTACCGAGGAACAGCTGAACGCCCTGCTGAAGGCGGCAGTGGAATCTCCATCCGCGGTCAATCGCCAGCCCTGGCATTTTTCCGCCGTGCAGAAGGCGGAATTGCTGGATGAATTAAATGCTTCCGTCCGGGAAAATGTGATGAAAAAGGATCCGGCCAGCCGTAGTCCCCGTTTTGCGGATGAAGCATTCCATGTTTTTTACCATGCGCCCACCGTTATTTTCATTTCTGCCAATCCGGAAAATGGATGGGCTGCCATCGATTGCGGCATTGCAGTGCAGAATATCGCCCTGGCGGCGGAAAGCATGGGGCTGGGAAGCGTGATCCTGGGCATGCCCCGGGAGGCCTTCCAGACGGAAAAGGCCCCTGCCTTCCGTGCCGCCCTGGGCTTCCCGGAAGGATATGATTTTGTGATCGGCATTGCAGTGGGCCATCCTGCCGATGACAAGGAAGCCCATCCCGTGGGAGATAATAAGATCAGCATGATCCGCTGAGCCGGAATTGCAATTCCCCAAAATCGTCTGTCCCGCCGGGAAAACGCGCCTTTTCAGCGTTCCACCGGCGGGACAGTGAATTATGGATAGCTACCATGATTGAATTATACCCGGAAATTGTGATATTGTTGTGGCAAAAATGTAAATGAATGGGCATGAAATGGGGCAAAATGCGCAGTTCGGGAAAAAGGCGGTGTGGAGTGATGGAACTGACGAAGGGAAAAAAGATTAAACGCACGGCGGGCAATGAGCAGACGTCCCTGCTGAAGCTGATCGCCATCGCACTGATGATTGTGGATCATGTGGGGGCAAAGCTGCTTCCCCGGGTGGAGGAACTGCGGCTGATCGGCCGGTTCGCTTTCCCGCTGTTCGCCTGGTGCGTGGTGGTTGGGACGGAATATACCCGGAACAAATGGAAGTATGCGCTGCGCCTGCTGGCAGTGGGGCTGATTTCCCAGCCGGTGTTCATGTGGGCGTTGGATCATAAGTGGTATGAGTTCAATATTTTCGCTACGCTGCTGCTGGGGCTGCTGGCGATTGCCGGCATACAGGAAAAAAAGTGGGGCAGCCATATCTGGGCGCCTATCCTATGCATCTTTACCGCCTGCGTTATAAAGATCGATTACGGCTGGAATGGGGTGCTTCTGATCCTGTTGCTGTACAGCTGCCGCAAGGATAAATGGGCGCTGTTTTTCGGCATGCTGGCCTTCTGTCTCTATTGGGGAAGAGGAACGGGCATGGTATCCGATTTCTTCGGCATCCGTTTACCATCCACTCTTTCCTTTATGCCCTATGGCAGCGATTTACTGGGCTTGATCCGCAGGCTGCAGTTCTGGGCCGTTGGGGCGCTGCCCCTGATTCTGATCCCCATGAACATGCGTTTCCGGATGCCCAAATGGATTGCCTACGCTGCCTATCCCGGCCATTTGCTCATTCTGGGGTTGATCCGGCACTGGCATGCGGTGGAGCAGTTTTTCCGGGGATTGTGACAGAGTGAAAACAGCCTGCCTGTCGCAGGGCGTTCCGATGCTTTGCCCACAGTTTATCCAATTCGCCGTGCCGGGTGGGTGCGGGGGCAGGAAAACAGGGCTGCAGGGGCGGCGGCTGTCGCATGGGCGGGGCAGATTCCACGGGCTTTTCCGGCGCTGCCGAGGCGGCGGATACCGGATGGTATTCCAGCTGGCGGGAGCGCCACTCCAACCATCGATCCTGCTGTTCCTGATAGCTGAGGGCGGCAAAGGGTGAAACGGGGGCGCTGGCCTCCTGACGCATGGGCATCCCTCCTTCTGATCTCATTGTATGCTTTGTTTGCGGATTGGTTCCGAAAAGAATAGAATACAGCCGCAGCATGTGTAATTTGCTGCGGCTGCTGTTATTATGGGATCAGTCCCGCCAAATCATGGGATCCCGTACCAGATCCTGGATGCGGGTCTGATTCATCCGGGCCTGACAGCGGCTGCAGCCCCGGACGGCGGGTTGTGCAATTTTTGCGGTGGATTGGACAGCGATAGCATTTTGCATGCGGATCATGCCCCGCTCCACAGCGCTGCGGACGGCGCTTACCGCTGCATTATCAGGATCGCAGTTTTCACAGCTGCCTTCGCCGGCGTTTCCGCAGGCCACGGTATACTCGCCGGCCTGGGTGTTGGCGCCGAAGGTGACAGGCAGGGCTACGCACATCCGCTGGGAAACGGTAAAGGAGCACTGGCCGCCTACGACACCTTCGCAAGTGCCGTTCCCCTGAGTGACGGTGGGCGCGCCGCAGCAGGTAACCGTGGCATCACCCACGGTGGCATAAGGGGTGATGGTGACGGGAACGCACACATCCACCTCCTGATAGGCGGTGGCGGGGCAGGATTCGCTTTCCGCCTGCTGGGGGGCGGGCAGGGCGATGCCGGTAAAGGATGCCCCGTCCGCATACAGGCAGCTGCCCAGCATGCCCACGGTGTAGAGCTGCTGCATGGTCAGGCATACGCCCATCACATCGGTGGCGTTGTTTAGGGGGAAGGCCAGCTTCAGGCCGGTGCAGCCGGTATTGCCATCAGGATCGGCGTCGTTTAAGATCCAGGCATTCTGACCCCAGACCACATTCTGCATCACCCCGTTTACAGATACGGATACGGCATAGAAATCGTTTTGACTTATATTGGCGCCCAGGCCCAGGATCACATATTCCAGAGGCGCATAGCTGGTGCCCTGGTCATCGGCAGCATAGACCCGATAGCAGAAACGCTGGCGGGCGCCGGCGGCGGGATGGAGGATGGAGCCGCTTTCATCCAGCACGATCAGGCCGCTGCCGGTGCGTCCATCCGGTTGTTGACATCCAGAGCGCATATAGGAAGGCATATTACATACCCCATTTCTTCTTTTTCCGGCTGTCTTTCAGCCGGGGGCCATAAGAAAGGCCCCACCAGCAGCATATGCCGGATGGGGCGAAGGGGTGATCGGGATTATTTTCCGCATCCGCTGCAGCCCTGGCAATTGCCGCTGCAGCCGGATGCATTTTTCTTTTGCCGTTTGATGCCAAGAGTGGGCAGCAGCGCCTTATGGGGACAGGCCCGGATGCAGTCCCCGCAGCGGATACATTCCGGTGAGTTGGGGGTCTTCACCGGATCGATGCCCAATTTGCAGGCGCGTTTACAGGCGCCGCAGTTGACACAGCGGTCCTTAAGCAGCTTGAAACGATAGATGGAAATGGGATTGGTCAGGCCGTAAAGAGCCCCCAGTGGGCAGAGAAAGCGGCAGAAGGGCCGATAATACACAATGGAAAAGGCCAGGAGCACAAGCAGCAGCGTCAGTTTCCAGTTGAACAGGGGGCCTGCGGCATCCCGGTATCCGCCGCTTACGGATTGCACAGCGGGCTGTGTGTTCTGCCCTCCCTGGAGTCCGCCGGAAAGGGAGGGGCCGGCGCTGAGTGAGGGAGTGAGGGCAGGGCCGCCAAGGGACGGGGAAATCCCGCCGGCGGCAGGGGAGAGGGAGGAAGGCGCCGCACTTTGTGCTGGGGTACTCGCCGTATCCAAAGCCACCAGGGGCACGCCGCCCATCAGGGTGCCGGACGGGCAGATATATTTGCAGAACCATGGATCCCCCTGGCCGATATCATTGACCGCCAGGGAGGGCAGCAGAATCACAAACAGGATCAGGATAGCATACCGCAGGTGCGCGATCTTTTTTTCGCCGGGGATGCGGCGGATTTTCCATTTCTTTGGCAAGGGAATTTTGTGCAGCAGATCCTGAACCAATCCAAAGGGGCATAGAAAGCCGCATACCAGTCGTCCACACAGGGCACCCACCGCCATCAGAAATCCCAGCACATAAAAGGAAAAGGAAAAATCCCGGCTGGCCAGGACCGCCTGCAGGGAGCCAATGGGACAGGAACCCAATGCGCCAGGACAGGAATAGCAATTCAGCCCCGGCAGGCAAATCTGCTTTGCGGGGCCCTGATAGATGGTTTTTCTGGCGAAGCCGGCCATATAGCCGTTGGTGATGGCGGTAAATGCCAATTGAATCATCAGCCGGGGAGAAAAGAAATGCTTTTTCTTTGCCATGCCAGCCTCCTTAACCCAGACCGATGCATTCCAGGCACACCCGGATGGCCTTGGCAAGCACCGTCATATGTTCCCCCCGGAGAACGCCGATGGCCAGAAATGCGGCGCCGGCGGCCAGGAGTACCCAGCCGCCGTATGCTTTGAGCCAATGGCCGGCCGCCCTCATTGGGCAACCTCCGCCCCGTTTACCAGGGGCAGGGTTTCATTGATAATGGCCATCCACTGCTCATAATTGCGGGAGCCCAGATAGACGCCGCCTACCAGATTGCCCGCCTGATCCAGGAAGAAGGTAGTGGGGACGGAAGAAATTTGGGGCAGCAGTTTCTGCATAATGGTCAGATCCGGCACGATATGCACATAATCCGCCTGGGTGGACTGGGCAATTTCCTGGGCCAGGGCGATATTTTTCTCATCCCGGTTGCCGTAGTAATCCAGGGTATCGCTGACGACGCCTACGATCTGCACGCCCTGATCCTTCATTTCCTGGGCGATTCGGCCAAGATCAGGCATTTCCTGCAGGCAGGGATTGCAGTAGGTGGCCCATACGTTCACCATGGTCAGTTTTTGGGAAAAGATCAGTTCTTCTGTGACAGGATTTCCGTGGATATCCATGGCATCCATGCCCCCAAGAATGCGCATGGCCTGGGCGGCTTCCGTCTGGGTATCAATCAGCTTATGAGACCAAGCGGCAATGTCCCAGGCGAAGGAAACATTAGTAAAGCCCAGGGCGCTTACGATATCAGCAGCCTTGCGGCTATCCGGCTCCTCCTGGCCGTACACAATGATTTCCGCATCCATATAGGAAAACCCGCCGTCCAAAATGGCCTGCATTTCTGCCTGCAGCTCATCCAGGGGCATGTTCATGGCGTTGGGGAGATGGGCGGCGTCATAGGCGGCGGCATCCCGGACATCAATCAGATTCACGTAAGGATTGGTATCTATCCGGGACTTCAGCTGGTCAAGCGTAAGGGCACCGGTTCCTTCCCCAAGGGCGGAGGGAAGCGCAAGCATCAGGGCGAGTAAAAGAAGCATCAGTTTTTTCATGTGTTTTCTCCTTTCGGGGAAATTAATTCATAATAATTATACCACGAATTTCGATGAATCAAAACAAAATCCAATGAAGATTTACATTTTGTACACGATTATCTCTTGGCAGCACAGAAGAAAAATGATAAAATAACCATGATTACTTTGAATTTTGAAGGAGACCGCCATGCACAAGCGATTTCTGTTGATCAGTTTTCTTCTGCTTCTCATTCCCCTCTGGGCCCTGGCCCAGGAGACGGATTTCACCGTGGCCCCGGATGTGATTCGTCCGGGCAAGACAGAGCGGATCAGCTTTTTTGCCGATGTCGGCGGAGAAGCGCATGTGGAGCTGCGTACGGGTGACGGGCAATTGGCCGCTACCATCTGGAACGGCTTCAATGCCGCTGCCGGTGAAAACCATCTGACCTGGAACGGCTTTGACACAAACGGCAATCCCTGCCCGCCCGGAGAATACCTGCTGCAATTGACCCTGGGCACCCAGACCGTATCCCGGCCGGTGACAGTGGGGACGGAAAGTCCCCGGATCCAGTCTATCCAGGCGGACAGCAGCATTCTGGAAGGGGAAAAGTGGCCTGTCTGCGCCAAGGTGAATATGCCCGGTACGCTGCTGATGCAGATCAAGCTGGCGGATGGCACTTGGCATGTGATCCTGGAAGAAAAGGTGCAGGAAGGGGACAATGAATTTGTCTGGGACGGCCTGGCCGCCGGCGTAGTGCCCGGTCGGTATCCGGTGCAAATGAAGCTGACGGACAACACCGGTTTTTCCAGCAGCGCCCAACAGATTTTTCTCACCATCACAGGGATCCCGACGCCTACCCCTGTGCCCACCGCCACCCCGGCCCCCACGCCCCGCATCATTATCCCCAGTGCAGTCACCACCCAGGCGGATGAAGGACTGAACTTCTGGACGCTGCCAGTGGGCGTGATGGACGAAGCCGCCATCTGGGAAGTGATGATGCAGCCCATGATCGTCATCGAAGGCGATCAGAAAACCCAGTATGCCCTGCGCAAAACCCCCGATAACAGCACCAAACGGGAGAACATCGTGGGCGAAATCACTTGCGATTCCCAGGGGGTACATGTGCTGGAAACGCTGGATAACGGCTGGTCCCTGGTTGAAGCGTATAATTCCTCCTATGGCGACAGATACAATAAAAAAGGCCACAGGGGCAGCGGCAATACCGATGATCTGATTCGTGGCTATGTGAAAACATCCCTGTTGAAAACAAGAAATCCCCGCACGGATTACGGCCTGCTGATTGATAAGCTGGAGCAGAAGATGTATATTTTCTCTGAAGGCAAGTGCATCGGCACCCTGCTGGTTTCCACCGGCCTTAACAATGACGAGCAGCCCTGGAACGAGACCCCCTCCGGTGAATACTATCTCTGCAGTTTTTCCGGCGGGTTCCCGGCGGGTAATCTGTGGTGCGCCTATGGGATGCGGGTGAACGATGGTACGCTGATTCACGAGGTGCCCTATATCGGCGATGAGCATACCCCTTCCTCCCAGCGGGATTATTCCAATACAGTGCCCATGCTGGGCAAAAAGGCCAGTCACGGCTGTATCCGGGTGCAGAAGGCTGCCAATGAACAGGGGCAGAACATCAAATGGCTGTGGGATAACCTGAAGCTTTGGACCAAGATTCTCATCTGGGATGATACCGGCCGCTTCATTGATTATCCCGCCGATTCCACGCCCTTGTACTACAATCCCAATAACGGTAAGAATTACCATGAAGACCAGTATTGCTCTGGGGTGAAGGATCGGTATCTGCCCCTGACGGAATTCAGCTACGGCGAACTGGAAACGGGAAAATTCGCCAAGCTGACCCCCTGCAATACCTGCGCCCGGATCATGAAAAAGAGTGAGATTGACGCCATCAATAAGGAAAATGGTTTTTAATCTGTTTCTTCTGAAACAACTGCTTGCAATTTTTCCATGATAGTGGTATGATATATAAGACGCGAAAGCGAATACGTATGGAGGTGCTTTATTATGGCATACAAAATTACCGATGCTTGCATCAGCTGCGGCGCTTGTGAAGCCGATTGCCCCGTGCAGGCCATTTCCGAAGGCGATGGCAAGTACGAAATCGACGCCGATAAGTGCATCGATTGCGGCGCCTGCGCCGATAACTGCCCCGTTGGCGCTCCCGAACAGGCCTGATTTTGATCCACCTGTGCCGCCGGTTTGACCGGCGGTTTTTTTATGCGTTTTTTTATTCGGAATGAAAAATGCCCCGGTGTAGTTGGATGAGCCGGGGCGGATTGATAATCATTCCGCTTATGGAGAATATAGCATACAAATGAATTCTTATTGATACCATCATTGGCATATTTTGTTTAATGCATGAATAAAAAAACGACTTGCAAGCGCAAGCCGTCAAAACAGTGCCGATGGTGGGACTCGAACCCACACGATGTCGCCATCAACGGATTTTGAGTCCGTCACGTCTGCCAATTCCATCACATCGGCGCAAACAAGATTATACAATTATTCTGTTGGGCTGTCAAGGGGGGAAGCGGATAAAATTACAGGCATGTGGAGAAAAGGAACGTGCATACCCTGTGGCAGGAGGAGGGACGGCCATGGGGGAAAGGGACGTTGCCATATGCATTCTGGGGGCAATGATGGGGGCGGGATTTGCCTCCGGCAGGGAAATTATGCAATTTTTCAGCCGCTGGGGTGATTTATCCTGGGGGCTGATTCTTCTTGTCGCAGTGGCGATGGCCGGGCTATGCTGCCGGGTGATGAAAAGGGGACGTCGGGGGATGACAGGGCTGCTGCCGGGGGGCAGGGGATGGGGTGCGGCCATCCCGGCGCTGCTGATGACAGCAACGGCGGGAAGCATGACGGCGGCATCAGGGGAACTGGCGGCGCTGATGGTGCCCATCCATCATGCCAGAACACTGGGAATGGCCGGGTCACTGGCAGTCAGTTTATGGATGGCTCGCCGTTCCCTGAATGTCATGGCGTGGCTGAGCCGGTTGATGCTGCCGGGGATGATCGGGGTATTCATTTTGTGCATGGCGCTTCCCGGCGGAGAAGAAGCGGCAGTTCCGCTTTCATTCCTGGATTGTGCAGGGGCAGTCATTTCGGTGTTGGGATATGCGGGGATGAATGTGATGCTGGCAGCGGGAGTATTATGCCAAGCCGGAGGACAGCGCCAAAGCCGGGGCTGCTGCCGGGCGGCCGCCTGGGCCGGGGCGGGGATGGGCGGTATGCTGCTGCTGGCCAATGGGGCGCTGCTGCCCTACAGCGGGACGCTTTCCGCATCGCCTCTGCCAGTAGTGGAATTGCTGCGGGCATATGGAAAGACGGGGTATTATCTGGCGGGCTGCGCCATGTATCTGGCGGTAATTACCACGTTGATCGCTGCTGTGCAGGGCCTTTCGGAAATATGCGCTGCGTGGACAAAACGGCCGCTTCCCTGGGCAGGGATGGCGGCCGCTGTGACAGCATTGATGGGATTTGAGGAAATTGTGGCAGGGGTATATCCTGCCCTGGGATGCCTGTGCTTTATCCTGCTGACATGCCCGAAAGGGACGCGGAAAAAAGCACGTCCGTGAAAGAAATCAGGCGGGCATGATTCCAATATGGATGGATAGCTGATGGCGGCCCCGGGCAACAAAGGCCTTGTAATGGCCGTTGCGGTTACAGCCCATTTTTCCGCTGTCCTCAATGCAGCCGTCTGTGGTATAGCGGCAGGTGAAATGGCGATACGTGATGGCGAGGGAGTGGTCATCCCATTGCAGTTGGGTGTGATCCCTGCCGTCAAATGTGAAAGCAGGCAAAAGGAAGCAAAGATCATCGGTACCGGTGAGGGAAATTTGCACGCCTGATGCGTCCACGCAGTATGACGTAATCAGGCAGGTTTGATCGGAGAAGAGATTCCGAAGGGTTATTCGGGCGGCAAAGGCATCCTGGGCGGAAGAGAGAATTTCATAGGGCACCTCCCGGCTCAGGGCGAAATGATCCGCATTTTGTACTCGATATCCGGCGCAGAGGGAAAGATCGATGGCACCAGGCAGATCGATGGTATAATCGGGCTTTTGCGGGCAGGGCAGGGAAAGGCAGAGGGCGGACGGCGCCCCTTTTTTGTGGATGCGGCCCAGGCCGCTGCAATCGTAATGGGGATCGGCGCAGGTATCCCATTCCAAAAAATAATCGCCGGCGGCCAGAAAAATCTTATGGAAATGGGGAGGCAAGGCGAGAACATAGGGCCTAGATGCATCGGGATTTGCCGAAGGAATGGCATCATCGCACAGCAGGCAGGCGGCATAGAGGAAGGAGGCGGTGGTGATCATATACTTGTTGAAATAGGCGTATGCCTCGCATCCGTAATTGCTTTCGGTAGGAAAGGAATTTTTTACATGCCGGATGGGCCGTTCATTCAGCCATGCTTCGATGCAGTCCAGGGATTTTTCAGCCCCAGCCTTAAACCGGGCAGCCAAGGAAAAGTTCCCCTCTTTTGCATACCGCCGAGCCTCATATTCGCACAGGATGGCCTGCTGGGCTTCGTTATGGATGAACTGGGCGCTTCTTCCACCAAAGGGAATTTCACCGGAGACCGATTGCATCTCAAGCATCAGCGGGCCGGATTTTTTCAGGGCGGCATCGATGGCATGGTAGTATTTTCCCCGGTACCCGAAATGCAGCAGGACGGCGAACAAGGCCCTGCCCACAAGATCATACATCATAGGATTGGTCGGGGGAGCATCCTGATACATTCCGTTTTCATCCACCCAATATAGCTGGGAGGCCAGCTGGATATCGATGAAATCCCGGCTGTCGCACAGGCCGATATGCTGTCGCATATATTCGCTGACGGCGGTGAAAAGGGCCCAGTTGTAAACCCGGTCATCCGGGGCGGAGGCATAGCAGGAATAGCAATCCTGGGGTACGATTGCGGCAAGAAGGGCCTTCCATTTGTCGATGCGGGGCTTGGGCACGATGCGCTTTTCTTCCAGCAGCATCAGGCAGAAAATGATTTCCTTTACGGAAAAATCATTGGCGGCCTTGACCTTCAGAAAGCTTTCGCAGCAAAAATCCATCATTTCCAGGAAAACGGGCAGCAAATTGGGGCGCAGACCATGGGCAATCAGAATACCAATATTGGCAGTCAGGCGGGGGAAACCGTGCTCCGTCAGACCATCCCGCTTGACCTCGGCAAAATAGGCGTGGATATGATCGATGGAATAGGCGTCCAGGGTGCGGTTCATCAGGGAAATATAGCGGTTTTTCATGGCCCCACCCTCAATGCATGCTGCTCAGCCAGTGCATGATCTCATTTTCTCCCCGACCGAAATAATCGTGCAGCCGGATGAATTCCCGATACAATTGCTCATATTGCGTTTGCCAGGAACCGGGACGGTAAACCTTTTCCGCGCCCTGACCCATGGCACGGATGGCGGAAGGAAGATCGGGAAACAGCCCGGTTCCGGCAGCGGCAACGATGGCTACGCCCTGGGCAGGCCCCTCCTTGGCAGCGGAAACGCTGATCTCCCTGCCGGTGACGTCACTGATGATCTGCATCAGCAGGGGGCTTTTGCGGGCTACGCCGCCAACAGCGATGATTTTGCGGATGGGCAGGCCCTGATGCTCATAGTTTTCCAGAATGGTGCGCATGGTGTAGGCGGACGCCTCCATGAGCGCCCGGTAGATTTCTTCCGGCTGGGTGCGCAGCGTAAGCCCCAGCAGCATACCGCTCAGCCGGCTGTCCACCAGGATGCTGCGGTTGCCGTTGAACCAATCCAGGGCGATCAGCCCTCTTCCACCGGGGGGCAGCAGGGCAGCTTTTTCATTCATATATTGATGCAGGGAAAGGCCCTGGGCCTGAGCATCCTGAAGGCAGCGGGCAGGACAAGCGTGATCCAGGAACCAGGCCAGCACCTCACCCATGGACTGATTGGCCTCATAAGTGCAAAGACCCGGAACGATGCCTTCCATGCCCTTGGCGGCGATACCGGTGATATCCAGATTCTTTTCGTCCATCAGGATATGGCAGGCAGAAGTGCCCAGAGCGGAGAGCAGAATCCCTGCCCCGTCCACCCCGGCCCCCGGTGCGCCGGCATGGGAATCCACCATGGCAGGGGCCACGGGAATACCGGCGGGAAGATGGAGCTTTTCGGCCATCCTTTCCGTCAGAATGCCGGCGCAGGATACCAGGGGCAGCACAGGGCCGCGGAACTGATGATCCAGAATGCCGGCGAAGCGGGGGTGTACTTTTTCAAAAAATGCCGGGGGTGGATAGCCGTTTTCGTGGAAATTCTTGCTGTCCGCATAGCTGGCGCTGCGGCTGAATTGTCCGGTCAGCTGCCATACGATCCAGTCGCCTGCCTCCAGATAGAGATCGGTTTTATCAAACAGCGCTGGGCATTCCTCCAGAATCTGCATCAGCTTGGGCAGAGGCCATTCGGGGGAAATGCGGCCGCCTGTGTTGTGCAGCCAAGAAATACCCATTTCCCGTGCAATGCTTTCAATATGCCGTGCCTGGCTGTCGGCGTGATGCTTCCACAGTTTTACATAAGCATTGGGCTCGTGCAAAAATTCTGGCAGGGTGCACAGGGGCGTGCCGTCGGCAAGGGTAGGCAGGGTGGTGCTGGTGGTAAAATCTACCCCGATGGCGCGCACCTGATCTCCCCGGACGCCCGCTTTTTTCAGAACAGCAGGGACGATAGCCTCCAGGGCCTGAAGATAATCCATGGGATGCTGCAGCGCCCAGCCGGGGCCCAGGGGTTTTCCGCAGGGCAGGGTATGGCTCATCACCCCATGCGGGTAATCATGGGATGCAGAAGCGGCCACTGCGCCGTCGGCCACACTTACCAGGGCGGCACGGGCGGAGAGGGTGCCAAAGTCAATGCCAAGAGCATAGCAATTCATATGAATAGATCCTTTCAGCGGCCATAGGCCATTTCCATTACCCGGGTGAGGCGCAGGGCGGCATTGATACCCAGATAATCGGGAATATCATTTTGATTTTCTGCCAGGGCCCACTGGGCAAGGGGAGAGGGCAGGGCATCGGGAAGTTTATCCGGGGAGAGCCATTTGTTATCCGTTTCGCTGCAGCAATAGGTTACTTGGTCGTCCCGCAGCAACAGGGTACCTTCCGTTCCTCCGATTTCCATCAGGAAGGGGTGGCGATGGGAAAGAAAGCCGGTTTCGGACACCCCCACGGCGCCGCCGGGAAAGGTGAGCAGGCTGACTGCGTTATCCTCCACCCCGTGGCCGGTAAGATCGGCAAAGGCGGATTGTACGCGAATGGGATCGCCCAACAGATGGCAGAGCAGATACATGGGATGGGCCCCCAGATCGATCATGGCCCCGCCGCCGCAGGCGATGGGATCATAGAAATGGGGCGGAAGCCAGTTGCCGGTGGCGCCGTTGTGAGCCTTGCGCACCCGGGCATAATGGAGGGCGCCCAGCTTGCCGGAGCGGGCGATTTCCAGGGCGAAGCGAATGGCAGGTTCGCTGAAATGGGGGAAGGAGATGGCAAAACGGACGCCTGTTTCCAGCACCGCCTGCTTGATTGACAGCGTTTCTTGTGTGGTGAGGGCCAGCACTTTTTCCGAAAAAACTGCCTTCCCGGCACGGCAGGCCTGGATGATCAGAGGGGCATGATCGGAGGTGGCATTGCAGATAATAACGCCTTCGATATCGGGATCGGCAAGGATGTTTTCCAGCGTATCGGCCTGGCAGGCAAGGGAACGGGCCCAGGCACGGGCTGCAGCTTCATCCGGATCCCACACCGCTTTTACCCGGCAGCCGGGCAGGGCGTTCAGTTCATTGGCGTAGCCGGGGGCATGGACATGCCATTTGCCCAGCATGGCGAATTGCTTCATAATCAGCATTCCTTTCTTTGCAGAAAAACCGCCCTCCTGGGAAGGCGGTTTCGGATGGATTACTTGTTAAAGTAGAAGGGTTCGCCGGTCCTGGCGGATTCGTAGATGGCTTCCAGGATTTCACTGACCACACAGGCCTGTTCGGGAAGGACGGTGGGATCGGTATCGTTTTCCACTGCATCCAGCCACTGGCGCTGTTCCAGAATGGGGGGCGTATCGGCCACACCGTCATAGAAGGCCACGCCGCCGGCGCTCAGATCGGGCTTGATTTCTACCAGCCGGTTGAATTCACCTTTGTTTACCACCACCTGATCAAATTTGATCTGGGCGCCGGCCTTGCTTCCGCACAGCTGGCAGCTGCCCTCGGGGATGGGTTCAGAGGTGTTGAGGGCCCAGGTGGCATCCAGGGTAATGGTGGCGCCGTTTTCCATGACGATGAAACCGAAGGCGGCGTCTTCCAGCGTCTTGTTTTCATCGGGACCCCAGCCGCCCCAGGGATTGCCGCATTCGGCATTTTCCACTTTCTTGTAGCGGGTGCCCACTACCATACGGGGCTTATAATTGTTCATCAGGTACATCGTCAGATCCAGAGAGTGGGTGCCGATATCGATGAGGGGGCCGCCGCCCTGTTCGTATTCATTGAGGAACACGCCCCAGTTGGGGGTGCCCCGGCGGCGGATGGCCAGGGCCTTGGCATAGTATATTTCACCCAGGTCGCCCCGGTCGATAACGGCTTTGACATATTGGGTGGCGGCCTTCTGGCGATGCTGATAGCCGATGGTCAGCTTTTTGCCGGTGGCCTTGGCGGCTTCTACCATGCGACGGGCATCAGCAGCGGTTTTGGCCATGGGCTTTTCGCACATGACGTGCTTGCCGGCGTACATGGCGTCAATGGAGATATCCGCATGGCTGCGGTTGGGGGTAAGCACATAGCATATATCGATGGTTTCGTCCTTGAGCAATTCCTTGTAATCGGTGTATACCTTGGCGTCGGGAGTGCCGTATTCCTTGGCGGCCTTCTGGGCGCGCTCTTCAATCAGATCGCAGAAGGCCACGATATCCGCCCGGTTCAGGGCCTTCAGGGAGGGAAGATGCTTACCGCCGGCAATGCCGCCGCAGCCAATAATACCAATACGCAGTCTGGACATGAAAAAACCTCCTGTTATGAGCGTATCAACGCATGAATCTACGGCAAGTATAGCACAGGAACGAAAAAAAAGATAGAACAATTTCGCGAAAAAATGGTATGATTTCGGCAAAGTACAGGTTTTCAGCCGGAAAAAATGAAAAAGCAGCGGGAACCATCCCTTCTTTGGCGGCAATAAAAAATCCGCCCCGGGCATTCCCGGGGCGAGGAGCGGATGCAATCAGATCTTTCCGCTAAGCCGCTTGGGCTTCAGCAGCGTTTCCGGCTTAATGGCGGCATTGCGCAGGATGCCGTAGCAGCCCAGCGCCGCAAAAAACAGGCCCAATCCGGCGTCTGAGAAAATGGTAGAGCGCACTTCCTCATCCTGCCACACGACGGGCAGCATATCCAGAATAAACTGCCCTTCCGTATAGGAAAGATGGGCGGTCATGGCGGCATAGTTATTTTCC
This sequence comes from Clostridiales bacterium, assembly GCA_015056265.1. Classification (GTDB taxonomy): domain Bacteria; phylum Bacillota; class Clostridia; order Christensenellales; family Aristaeellaceae; genus RUG563. The sequence goes on along the minus strand of SVGR01000007.1, from coordinate 25,435 downwards.
GTCCAGAGGGTATGTATATCCCAGACCAGGCCGCCCAGCGTGCCCAGGCATACCGTAAGAATCATACACAGGATCAGGGTGAAAAGCAGGGGTTTTCCGGGCTTGCCGCCCAGCAGGGTGTAGGCCTTGAAGGATAGGAAGGCGCTGACCGTGCCCACCAGGGCGGCGATATATCCAAGCATCCCCACCAGCACCCAAAGCACTGCCCCCACGATGGCGCCGCTCACAGCGCCCAGGATGGGCAGCAGGAAGGGAGCTGGTTTTTGCTCGCTGATCATGGCGTCCACTTTTCTTTCCACATCCTCCAGGCACTGAAGATGGAAGGGCAGTACCGCCCCTTCTCCGGTGAGCACGGGCAGAGCATCCACATCCAGCGGGCTGCCGCAATGGGCGCATGCACGGGCATTGCACAGGGGGGCCAGCATGGGCAGCATTTCTTCCGTAAAGGCGCGGATGCGCTTCATGGGGCCGATGGTGTCCTGGAAGTGCATCACCACCGCCTTGCCCTCCTGAGCGGCAGCGGCGGCGGGCAGATCCTTATTTTTTACCAGCAGCTTGTAGGGATTGGACAGGGAAAGGGAGCCCAAAACCTTCTGGATCACCTGATCCGAGGGAAGGGAAAGACCGGCCTGATCCCCATCAGAGGCGAGGGGACCGGTATAGATGGAAAGCCGCTTGAAGCCCATGCCGTCGCTGAATGCCACCAGGCATCCTTTCAGCCAGCCGTAGGCCACGCTGTTTTCCACAGTCAGGTTCATTTCTTCGGCAAATTTTTTTAGTCCGTTGCTGATCATCGTGTTTCTCCTTTGTGTTTTTGCAGGATCAGACGATCCGCAGATATTTTTTCTGCAGTTTTCCTTCCCGGTTCAGATCAATCAGATGCTGATAGCGCGCAACCACCGTTTCCATGATGGTTTCCCAGGCAACGGGAATGGTATTGCGAGCCTGCAGGCCGATTTCTTTATTCCGTTCCGGATTGGCAAGGGCATCCGTCATGATTCGGGCCAGATCCTCCGGGGTGTTTTCGCACAGGTAGCCGTTTTGCTGATCGGCGATGACCTCGGCGGCATTGCTGCCCCGGACGATCACAGACGGGGTGCCCATTACCGCCGCTTCCCTGACCACCATTCCCGCAGTATCATAGAGCGAGGGGAAGGCGAAAAGAGAGGCGCGGCTGTACAGGCCGTCCAGCAGGGCTGCATCGGTGATATGTCCCGCCAGGTGGGAGCGGCCTTCGATGCCCAGATCGTAAATCTTTTGCTCAATTTCCTTCATATCGGGCCCCTGGCCGGCCAATACCAGCTGGAAGGGGGTATCATTTTTCTGCATGATGGCGCAGGCCTCCAGCACCGTCAGCAGATTTTTTTTCCAATTCATCTGGCCAACGAACAGGATCATGGGATCCTTTTGCAGGCCCCAGCGGCGCTCTGCCTCTTTGATGGAGGCTTCTTCCGCTGTGCGCATGGAAACACCGTTGGGAATAACGATGATCTCCTTTTCGTAGCCGTATTCATGGAGCACATCAGCCGTGCCCTGGCTCACCGTCCATACTTCGTCGCAGCGATCATAATAATCCACCACAAATTTGACCCCCAGCCGGGCCAGCTTTTCGGATTTGGTGGCCTTGAGGAAATCATCGTAGTATTTGGAATGGAAGGTGGCCACCAGGGGAATCTTCCGCTGGACGGCCAGCCGCAGTGCTTCGGACCCTGCGGTAAAGGGGCTGTGGGCATGTACGATATCCAGGGGGATCATCTTCATCCGCTTGCGGTAATGGGCATCCCAGGGGGCTTCGCCCTGCTTGTAGTATCTCATGCCCGGCAGACTCATGCCCAAAAAATCCACCAGTTCAAAGGGATAGCCGCCTCTGAAGCCGGTATCATACATGGGAGTAACAACGGAAACCTGATGGCCCATATGGCACAGGGTTTCGGAAAAAGCCAGGGCCACCCGGCCCACCCCATCCATGATGGGAAGAAATGTATCCGTAAACTGTCCGATGCGCAGCATGGATTATCACCTCCAGATAGGCCTATTATCCTATAAAGGGAAAGAAAAATCAAGCAAATAGGCAGTTTTTTAGGACAAAACGGGGTGAAAACAGCGGAAATACAGGGGGGAATCAGCCTTCCCGCTTCTTTTCTGCCTGCATTCTTTCTTCCATGGTGGCAGGGGAGACACCCTTCATGGCCAGCACGGCCTCCCGGCTCAGGGCGGTGCCGGTGCCCTGACAGGCATAGCAGCGATACAGGCAATCGGGGCATACGCAGGCATTATCCCGCTCGGAATGAATCATAAAACTATCGCAGTTGGGGCAGCCGCAGCGCATGATATCCACCTCTTTTTCGTCAATTCATCAATAGTATAGCATGAAAAGGCCAAACTGTAAACAATGAGCAAATTCCGGAGGGATCAATTGCCTTTTCGGAAGAATTGCCGTATAATGAAAGGGACGACATTTTTCAGCGGCGGAGGAAGGCCATGGCAGGCATTTTGTATTTCCTGGTTTTTGAAGTGTGCGGGATGGGCATCGTGCATTTTTTGCTTCCCCGGGTGCGGCCCATTGCCAGGGGATGGCTGGGGCTTTGCCTGGGGCTGGCGCTGATGATGTGGCTGCCAGCGCTGTTTGCGTTCCTGCTGAAATTCACTGTGGCTGCCCATTTGTGCGCTTTGCTGCTTATCTTTTTGCTGACGGGCGGCGCATGGTATTTCCGTCAGAAGGGGGTGGAAAGCGCCGCTTTTTCCGATGCGGACAAGCAGCTGGGCAGGATGCTGCTGTCGGTTGCGCTGCCGCTGACGGTGCTGGGGGCATATCTGCAGTATACTCATGTGCTGCGGCCCACGGCGGAAGGGGCGCTGTATGTGGGTCAGAGCACCTACGGGGATTTGCCCCTGCATCTGTCTATTGCCACCAGTCTGCGCAACGCCGCGTTCCCTCCGGATTATTCCATCCTGCCGGGGGCACTGCTCACCTATCCCTTCCTTACCGATTCCCTGTCCACTTCCTTTCTGCTGATGGGCTGCTCGCTGCAGATTGCCATGGTGTTCCCCGGAATTGTGATGATGGGCCTCACCTTTTCCGGTTATCTGATTCTGGCGGAGCGGATGGCAAAAACCTGGAAGGGCGCCGTGCTGGCCGCGCTGTTTTTCTTTATAAACGGCGGCCTTGGGTTTGTCTATCTGTTTGATATGCAGGGCATGGCCCTGGGAACGGTGGGGCAGAATGAACTGCAGAGCGTGGAAGGGCTGTGGGAGCGGATCCGGCTGGTAATGAACGGCTGGTATCAGACCCCGGCCAATCATGCGGAATTTACGACGTATAATCTGCGCTGGAGCAATGTGATCGCCGATATGATGATCCCCCAACGCACCACCCTGGGCGGCTGGTGCCAGGTGATCCCCTGCATTTATCTGCTGTACGACAGTCTCCTTCCCCAGGGGCAGGCGCTGCCTGAGAAGGTGAATCTGAATAAGGACGGCCCTGTGGGGGTATTCATCCGCAGGGAAGTGCCCTGCCGGCAGCTGATCCTGCTGGGAATCTGGGCGGGGATGCTGCCCATGATCAATACCCACTGCTTCCTGGCCCTGGGACTGCTGAGCGCAGGATGGATGGCCTATGATTTCATCCGCTGCAGGGGACAGAGAAAAAAGGCACTGCTTCACTGGGGCATTTTCGGGGGATTGGCTGTGCTGTGCGCCGCTCCTCAGCTCTTTACCTGGACCTTCAATCAGGCAGTGGGGAATGAAAATTTCTTGCAGTTCCAGTTTAACTGGGTCAACGGCAGCCAGGGGATGCTGGACGGATATTTCTGGTTCTACCTAAAAAATATCGGCATTCCCTTTGTGCTGATTCTGCTGGCCCTGCTGGAAAAGAATCAGAAAAGAAGATTCCTGGCCAGCGGCGCGTTTGTGATTTTCCTGGCGGCGGAGTTGATCCAATTCCAGCCCAATATCTACGATAACAACAAGCTTTTGTATATCTGGTACATGATCTGCTGCGTGATTGCCGCTGATTATGGGCTGGAGCTGCTGGGCAAACTGAAGGGCCTGCGGGCAAAGCCAGTGATCGCCGCTCTGTGTGCCTTTGCCTGCTTCTTTACCGGGGCATTATCCATCGCCCATGAGGCGGTGAGCAATTGGCAGATGTTCTCCAAAGCGGAGGTGGAAGCGGCGGATTACATCGAGGAAAGCACGCCGGAACATGCCGTTTTTCTCTCCGGCACCCAGCACATCAATTTTGTCAGCAGTCTGGCGGGGAGGCGGATCGTCTGCGGTCCCGATACCTGGCTGTATTTTCACGGTTTCAATACCTGGGACAGGCAGGCGGATATCTGTGCCTTCTATGCCGATCCCTACGGCAATCTGGAGGTGCTGGCCAAATATGACGTGGATTATATCCTGGTGGGCAATTCGGAACGCAGCAGCATGACGGTGGATACCTACGCCCTGGACAGGTATTTTGAAAAGGTGTATGAGATCGAATCAGGCTGGGATAAGATCGTGATCTATTCTGCAGAAATGAGGGAGGATGCATGGTAAGGCGCTTCCTTGCTTATTCCCTGGCCCATAACCGGAAGGTGCGGGTGCTGTGGGCGGATACCATGAAGTATCAGAATATTCAGGTGATCCATCTGGAGGAGGATCAGGTGGCCTATCTGACCGCAGGCAGAAAAAATCCCCTGCAAAAATCCCTTTCCGATATCCTCTCCGCCTCCTATGCCAGGGGGGATGATGGGGATACCCTGAAATATGCCGCACAGGAGGAACAGCCGAATGAAGAAAATTATCATTGCATTTCTGAATAAGCACCGGGAAAAACTGCGCGAATTATTCGTTTATGCCGTTTTCGGGGTGTTGACCACCCTGGTGAACTGGGCGGTTTATCTGGGCATTACCAAAGTGTTTGCCATGGACAGCTACCCCGAAGGCAGCTTGACCTATCTGATCATCATCAATGCTGCTCAGATTCTGGGTTGGGTGCTGTCGGTGCTGTTTGCCTATTTTACCAATAAAAAATATGTGTTCCAGAGCGATGCAGGGGCAAAAACCGGGGGCTGGAAAGAGTTTTTCCTCTTCGTTTCCGCCCGGATCGCCTCTCTTCTGATCTTCGATCTGGCGCTGTTCAATGTGCTGCATCTCATGGGCGTCAACGATAAGGTGGACAAGCTGATCATGAATGTGCTGGTGGTCATCTTCAATTATGTGGCCAGCCGCTATGTGGTATTCAAAAAGCAAAAGAATGGATAAGTTTTTTGCAGGAGGGAAAGCAAAATGAAAAAGACGATCCTATTGCTGCTGGTTTTGCTCATGATGCCGTGTCTGGCTTTGGCGTCGTCCGCCAGTTCCAGCTGGTTTGCAGTGGAAGAGGAGGGGATTTCCGTCCGCCTGCCCAATCGGGAGAAGTATACCATTGTCACGCCCGAGAATTATGAGGAGTACATGGATCTGTGTGTCGCCCATGGGAATACGGAGAATAATGTGCGCCGCCGCTTTGAATCGGGCCATGTGATCATGGAATTGTACCGGGAGGGCATGGAGGGCTGGATGCGGCTGGAGGTTTATGAGGATGAATGGACACGCTATGCCTGGGACAGCGTTTCCATGATGGACGGGCCCTTCAAGCGTCTGCCTCAGGAATTGGAAAGCACGCTTTGGCTGTCCGATCATGGATATAAGTTGTACGGCCTGGATGACGTAATATCCAACCGGTATATCAACGGCCGTTTGATTTCCTATCCGCCTTATGATTACGAATCGGGCATGGTGAATATTCATTTTTACCATGGCAAGGCGTATCTGCTGATCTATGCCGATACCAAGCCGGCCACTCATACCAAGCACTGGGCGGACGGCGTATATGATATTGTAAACAAGGCTTTTCTCCGGTCGGATAGTTTCCGCCGGGAGAATAAGGAATGGGCCCAGGAAACCCATCCGACGGATCTGATTCTGGGCAGCGATTCTCTGGCGCTGAATTTGCACCCGGGCGAATATACGGTTATGGGCATTACGGAATCCGGCGCCAAAATATCCTTGCAGGCAGGCGATAAGACCTATCAGGCCACGGTGAAGGAGCGGGAATTCAGTTGTAAGGTGCCCCTGGAAGCCGGGGAAAACGTCATCCGGGTTACGGCCAGCAAGGCAAAACGGCTGGATGAAACGGCGCAGCTGACCATCACCACCGATCCTGAAACGGCGGAACTGGTGCTCATGGAATGTCCGTATGGATCCGTCAGCGAAAAGGGCATGAAGGTCAAGGGGAAAACCAGCCCCCAGGGCAGCGTGCAGATTCGTCTGGATGATCAGGAGGCGGTTGCCGTTCCCGTCAATGAAAAGGGCGTTTTTGAATACTCTTTTGAAGCCAGCTTCTTTGACGATCACAAAATAGAGATCATCGCCTCCCAGGAAGGGCTGGAGGATTGCGGCGCCATCTTCGATTTTTTGCCGATGCCTGAGAGCGCGCAGAAGGCGGTCAATACCTATCGGAAGCTGCTGGCGGAAAAGAAATTGAGCGCTGTTATCGCGGATATGTATGAAAATCCGGAGGCACATATCGGCGAGCGGTATGAAATCAACTTCGATTACGATTGGAAAACGGGAAACGTCACCTACTTTGACGGCTATGCCGTGGCGGAAAAGATGGTTGCTATCAAGCATGAAGGGGAAAATTACCGTGTGCCCATTCAGCTGATCTTCCCCAATTATGGCGATGACATCCTGGTGAACAAGGGTACCGTCATCGTATTTGGCCAGATGATAGAGCCTGCTATGACAGAGCCTGCCATTCCCAGGATGGAAGTGCAGCTTGCGGTTTATTATAAGTGAATGAAAATAAGCCGTGAAAAGGGGGAAATGAAATGCGTAAGATGAATTTTCTTTTGATGCTTATTCTTTGCTTCGTCATGGTTTTCCCTGCCCGGGCGGAACTGACGGAAGGCAGCCGCTCTTCCCGGGTATTATCCGTGGAAGAGGGCGTGGAGTTTACGATCTCCAAACCCGGTGAATGGACTTTTGTTACTCTGGAAAACATGGAAGAACATATGGCGCTGCTTATGAGCCTGGGGGAGACAGAGGCAGAAATCAGGGCCCGTTTTTCTGATGGGACGATCCTTTTTGAGGCCTATCATCCCAAATTGAAAAATGGCCGGTATCGGGTACAGGTGTTTGAAGATGCGTTCACACACAATGTGTGGCATCTGGATGATTTGACTAAGAAGCAGTATATTGCCTTGGGAGATGAATTGGAGGAACACTATTTCCAGGGGTATCTGGATTTGATCCGTGTGGAGTTTGAATCCTCCCGGGCCCGGGATCGATATTTCGAAGGCGCCTATAATGCATATCCGCCCTACAGTTATGAATCGGGTTATTACAATTTGACTTTTTATAACGGCAAGGCCTATTTCTGCAGTTATTCACAGAAGACGCAGGCCAGCCAAAAGAAGCATATCAAGGCGGACGGAACCTATGACCGGGTGGGGGATTTGTTGCCTGGAATGGCAGGCCGTGGATATCTAAAGGGCCAGCGGCTTTCACCGGTTGCTGATCTTATGCCGGATGACAGCCGCATGATTCTCAATGTGCCTTCGGGAAGCTTCACATTCACTGGTGTTTCCGAAAAAAAGGCGGATGTATTCGTGAAAATTGGTGATCGGCAGTGGGTGGCAGAGGTAGACAGCGAGGGAAGATACACCGCCGATATTCAACTGCAGCCCGGTAAGAATGAAATCATTGCTGTTGCCAACAAAGCAGACCTTTCGGAAAACACGCTCTCTCATTTTATATCCGCTGATGACGGCATGGCGACACTGATACTTACCCAATACCCTTACGGAGATGTAATTCGGGATAAAATTATGGTATCCGGTCAGACTTCTCCCGGGGCAAAAGTGACGATAAAAATCGATGAGAATGCTCCCGAGGAATTGACCGTAAAGGAAGACGGAACATTTTCCCAAAAGATACAGGCAGAGGATTGGATAGAGCATACCATCGAAATTACTGCAAGCGAGAATGGAAAGGAAGATTGCACCGCTCGTTTTTCTTTCATTCCCAGTTACGAAGACGCCTCCAAAGGTATCAGCGCCTATCGCAAAACCCTGACTGAAGGGCTTACTGCCAAGAAAATCAGCGCAAAACCCGCGGATCATGTGGGCGGCCGGATCAAGCTGGAGGTGTATACCAAAGAAGTGGAGCGTACCGACGGCAGGCTGATCCTGAAGGGGAATATCAATAAAAACAAAGATCAGCCCATTATTCTGGTTTGTGAAGGCTATTTGCAGGATGAAATTCTGGACAAGATGATCCTGACCGTCTATGGCGAAGTGATTGAGCCGAGCTTAACAGATGATGCTATTCCCCGGCTCCATGTGGAATATATCTCTTACTTAAAGAAAATCTATCGAAAATAATTGAAAAAACAGCCCCTGAGGCGGGATAATTCCTGCCCGGGGGCTGTTCAAATGAGAATTTTTCATGTATAATAAATTGGATTGCATTCTAAGGAGGATGATTATTATGGCTCTGGTTAATACCAAGGAAATGTTCAAAAAGGCTTATGAAGGCGGCTACGCTGTGGGCGCTTTCAACGTCAACAATATGGAAATCGTTCAGGGCATCACCGAAGCCGCTCAGGCTGTGAATGCACCTGTGATTCTGCAGGTCAGCAAGGGCGCCCGCGCCTATGCCAACCACACTTATCTGGTGAAGATGGTGGAAGCCGCCGTTCAGGAAACCGGCCTGCCCATCGCTCTGCATCTGGATCACGGCCCCGATTTTGAAACCTGCAAGGCCTGCATCGACGGCGGCTTCACCTCCGTTATGATCGACGGCAGCCATCTGAGCTTTGAAGACAACATCGCCCTGACCAAAAAGGTTGTGGATTATGCTCATGCCCGCAACGTAACTGTAGAAGGCGAACTGGGCCGTCTGGCCGGCGTGGAAGACGATGTGAAGGTTTCCGCCGCCGATTCCAGCTACACCCGTCCTGAAGAAGTAGAAGAATTTGCCACCCGCACCGGCTGCGACTCCCTGGCCATCGCCATCGGCACCAGCCACGGCGCTTATAAGTTCACCGCCGCTCAGTGCACCCGCAATGCCGAAGGCATCCTGGTGCCCCCGCCCCTGCGCTTTGACATTCTGGAAGAAGTATCCAAGCGTCTGCCCGGCTTCCCCATCGTGCTGCACGGCGCTTCCTCCGTGCCCCAGAATTTCGTGAAGATCATCAACGAAAACGGCGGCCAGCTGCCCGACGCCGTGGGTATCCCCGAAGAACAGCTGCGCAAGGCTGCCTCCATGGCCGTTTGCAAGATCAATATTGACAGCGACCTGCGCATCTCCTTCACCGCTATGATCCGCAAGCACCTCAATGATCATCCCGATCATTTCGACCCCCGTCAGTATCTCACTGACGCCCGCAAGGCCCTGGGCGAAATGGTGCAGCATAAGATCGTAAACGTGCTGGGCTGCAACGGCAAGGCTTAATTGAAAATCAGCGGTAAAGATTTTGCCGCACAGAAAGACCATGGCGGCATTTGCTGCCATGGTCTTATCATATAAAAAAGGATGGGGGCGATATGATGATTTACTTCGATGACGGATTGATCAGAATCCGCAGTATGGAAATGGCGGATGCTAAAATCATTTTCGATACCTATCTTTCCTATAACTGGCATCCCGAGAAAAAAACATACGAAAACTATTATCAGGAACAGGAAAGCGGACGCCGCCTGGTATTCATTGCGGAATATCAGGGGGAAGTATGCGGCCTGTGCACGCTGGTGCTGCAGTCGGAAGAAGGTCCTTTCGGAAATCAGGGGATCCCTGAGATTGAGGATCTGTGCGTATTTTTTCATGTGCATAAGAAAGGCATTGGAAGCCGCCTTCTGGATGCGGCGGAAAAAGAAGCCGCCAAATATGCTGGTCAGGTGTATCTGGCTGTGGGCGTCCATTCCGGTTACGGCCCTGCCCAAAGGATCTATGTGAAGCGTGGATATTTACCCGATGGCAGCGGTGTATGGTATAAAGGGAAGGTGCTGGATCAATATGCCCCCTGCTGCAATGATGATGATCTGGTGCTGTTTATGTCGAAGGAACTGCAATGAAGAATGAAAACAAAGCTTTCAAGAGACCTGGATGAAAATAAAGTAAAAAATATACGGATATCATCTCTGTGACTTCGGCAGGGATTCCATTTGCCAATCACGCCCCAATCATTTTTGCTGAATGTATCAGGGATGTATTGCCGCAAGAAATATTGATGCATCTCCCGCTTATTTTGATTTTTATCCCCAGGGTATATTAACCAGAATCGTTTTTAATAAAAAGGATTATTTTCAGCAAGCAGGAATCGAAAAGATTTTTGGAATTTGCAGAAAATGATTTTGTCATATGGCTATACCACCTATGATTTAAGCTGATAAGAACCATTTATAAATGTGCAGTGGGGATAGATCATAGCATTCATAAATAAACAAACTCCCCAAGCAGCTTTCTTGGGGAGAGGGTGAGAAGGGGATTCTTTGGCTTGCAAAGAATCCTACTCAGTCTGTCGCCCTCCCGGGGATGAATCGAAGGGTCGCAACCCTTCGACTGTAATCCGCAGTCGGCGGCATGTAGGGCGGCGAGGAGCGCCAATGGCGTTTCCTATATCAATTTTTGGCCGAAAAAATAGGATTGGCGTTTCCGTTAGCGGATCCGTCAATCCTTTTTTTAGAAATTGATGGGATCGAATGAAAATCAGCTTTGGCTGTTTTCATTCGCAGGGTAGTTTACCGTCACATGGGCCGGGCCTGGGGGGGAGCGATGGTTTCCCAGGCGATGACGCCGATCTGGGCGGGGATGGACATGGTCATGGCGCCGTTGAACCAGATCTTCACGTTTTCTTCCAGGGTGGGCAGGGGCATATCTTCGCCGAAGAAAGCGATCACTTCGCCGTGGGTTCCGGTCATCAGGGTGACGGCATGGCTTTCTTCGTCAATGTTGGTTACCTGGCCGATGATGGGGGCTGCGCCTTCCAGATCACGGATGTAGAGATTGCCTTCTTCATCCACGGACACCAGGTAAGCGGTGGTTTTCATATCGGTGGGATCAAAGGGACGGAAGTAGTTGAGCAGCAGGATGGTTTCGCCGGGGGCCACGGCAGTGATTTCGAAATAATGGGTGCCGCCAACGCCGACCATGCCTTCTTCGGCTTCGTCAGCCACATAATCGCCATCGGGATTGCCCAGTTCCACCACGCCTTCAGTCAGCAGGAAAGCAGTCCAGGTATAGCCGGTGGTGGGATTGGCGGGCATGGCGAACTGGGCATGAGCGGCCACGGGGGGATAGACGGTGAAAACTTCGGGGGTTTCGGTTTCTTCAGCCAGGGCAAAGGGAATCATCAGGGTCAGGGCAGCCAGGATAGCCAGAATCTTCTTCATCATTTTTGTTTCCTCCATACAGGCCTGCAGGGCAGGCGTTTTTTTCGTTTGGGTTTCTTGCTCACCGGGTGACGCTAATATAGACGAATGAGAGAGAAAAAAGTTCCCGCATTTACAAAAAAATTTTTTGAATAATTTGTGAAGGGCGGAATTGCCCCCCTTTCGCCTGCTTGCGATGGCGGGGAAAGAATGGTATACTGGAAAGGAAATCAAACCGTTGCACAGAGGTGACAAGCAATGCAATATCAGGATATCGCAGTGTTGGCCGGAAAGATCAAGAAAAATGTGGCCCGGGTGATCATTGGCAGGGAGGAGCAGATGGATCTGATCCTGACCGCCATCATTGCCGGCGGGCATATCCTGCTGGAGGACGTGCCAGGCACCGGCAAGACCGTGATGGCCCGCAGTATGGCCAAATCCCTCAACTGCGCCTTCAGCCGGGTGCAGTTTACCCCCGATCTTTTGCCCTCGGATGTGACGGGCGTCAGCGTATACCAGATGGGAACGGGCACATTTGAATTTATGCCCGGCCCGGTGTTTACCAATATTTTGCTGGCCGATGAAATCAATCGCGCCACCCCCCGCACCCAATCGGCGCTGCTTGAATGCATGGCGGAAAAGCAGGTGACGGAAGGGGGCAAAACCAGGCCTTTGGATGCGCCCTTTACGGTGATTGCTACCCAAAATCCGGTGGAAACCCAGGGAACCTTCCCGCTGCCTGAGGCGCAGCTGGATCGCTTTCTGATGCAGCTTTCCATGGGGTATCCGGATGGGGAGGAGGCCATGCAGCTGATGGAGCGCTTCATTCGTTCCAGCCCCCTTTCTGAAATTGGCCCGGTGGCGGAAAAGAATGAAATCTGCGATGCCCAGCGGCTGTTTTCCCAGTGCCAGGTATCCCGGCCGGTGATGGAATATATTGCTGCCATCTGCCAGGAGACGCGGGATCCCGATACGGTGCAGCTGGGGGTATCCCCCCGGGGCATGCTGGCACTGCTGCAGGCGTCACAGGCCTATGCGGCCATCCGGGGCAGGGATTATGTGATTCCCGATGACGTGAAGAAATTGGCGGTGCCGGTGCTGGCCCACAGGATTATTTTGCGGGGCTTGTTTGGCAGGCGCAGTGAAAATGAAAAATTTGTTCTCTCCATTCTGGAGCGGGTAGCTGCCCCTACCGAGGCGATCCGGTGAACGGGCTGGTATTGCTGCTGGCTGTGCTGGGATTGGGCCTGCTGCAGCGCATGATTATCCGCAAATTCGGCTTGCGGGGGCTGAAATACGTCCGCCGTTTTTCGGAAAGTGCATTATTTGAGGGCGAATACGCCGAGATGATTGAGGTGCTGCGTAACGACCGGCCCCTGTTCATCCCCTGGCTTCGGGCTGAATCCCGCATATCTCCCCACATCCGTCTGGGCAAGCAGGAGAATCTCTCCGTTAAAGGGGAAATGTACCATAAAAGTGTGTTTACCCTGCGTCCCTTTCAGCAGATTACACGGCGGCATCGGGTGCATTTCCTGCGCCGGGGCGCCTACGATGTGGGCAATGTGACACTGTCGGTGGGGGATTTGCTGGCCCTTGGGGTGGATCATGTGGAATTGTATACCCCAGCGGAGATGCTGGTGTATCCCAGGCTTCTGCCGGATACCCAACTTCCCCTTCCTGTTTCCCGGCTGCAGGGGGATTTAACGGTGCGCCGCCATATGCTGGAGGATCCTTTCCGGGTGAGCGGTATCCGGCCCTATCAGCGGGGGGATCACCCCCGGGAGGTACATTGGCCCGCTACTGCCAAGATGGGTGAACTGCAGGTGAAAACCCATGAGTATACCGCCGATACCCGGCTGATGGTGGTGATCAACTGCCAGATGAGCGAAAATCAATGGGCGGATCTGATGGAATATGAGCAGGCCATGATCGAAAATGCCATTTCCATTGCCGCAACCGTATGCCTCAATACCCTGCGGGCAGGGGTGGCGGCAGGCTTGGCCGCCAATATGCCCCTGGGCAAGCAGGAGGGCTGCGCTCTTTTGCCCCCGGAAGGCGGAAGCGCCCGGGGAGAGGAGATCCTTTCCGCCTGTGCCCGGCTGCGTATCCATAGGGAAAAGAATTTTTTGTCCTTCCTGGAGGGCCTTTGCTTCTTGCGGGGAACGGATATCCTGGTGTTGTCCGCCTACACCAGCCCGGATGTGGAGGAACGGCTGCAGATGCTGCGGGCTGTTGGCAATACGGTAACGCTGCACCTGATGGAGAGGGGGGCGGAAGGCGTATGACAGATAAATGGCGTCTTTTGCCCATGAAGGCTCTGGCTGCGCTGAGCCTTGTGCTGATGCTGCTGCCTCTTTTCCTGATGAGCGGGGCGCTTTTGCTGCCCGATCTTCCCGGTTTTGGCATGCTGATGGCGGCGGGCTGCTGGGTATGGGGCGTGATGGGATTTTGCATGCCTGGAAAAGGAAGAATGCCGTTTGCGTTGCTGGGCTGCCTCATATTAATCTTCCTGGGTGTTCGCCATGGAATGAAAGTGGGCTATGAAGCCTTTGTTCCCTATGGGCCGGGCATTGTTTATCTGATTTTGCTGCCTCCTGCCTGGGGAAGAAAGACATGGGCGGAATGGTCTCCTCTTCATTGGTCGCTGGGGGTGTTTGCGCATCTGGCGGGGCAGTTTCTGATGGGCAGGCTGAATTTGGAAACGATCCATGTGCCCATGCAGGCGGGATTTGCGGTCTATCTGTTTTTATTCCTGATGACGCTGAACCGCCAGGGGATCCGGGAAAGCACCCATGGGGAGCGTAAGCCCCCCGCCCTTATGCGCCGGCGCAATCAGGTGTTGGTGACGCTTTTGTTCATCCCTGCGCTGGCAGCCGCCTGTTGGGGGGCGCTGGGGCAGCTGGTGGAAAATGCCTGGGAGGCTTTCAAGCGTTGGATTGGCGCTGCCATTGAATGGTTGGCCAATATTTTCCGCACAAAGCCTGTGCCCTTAGGGGAGATACCAAAGGAGGCGTCGCCGCAGTCCATGCTCCCCATGGGGGGCAAGGGCGATGGGGAGGGAATGTCCCCGGCCCTGGAAATTTTCCTGATATCCGTTGCAGCGCTGACCGTGCTGGTGCTGCTCATCGTGCTGGGGCGGATTCTGTTCAAAAAGCTCCGGTCGCTGATTCGCAGGCTGATGGAAATGTTGCGGCGCTATACCGACGCCTCCAATGAGGATTATGTGGATGAGGCGGAAAGCACCCTGGATATAGATGAACGTAAGAGAATCTTTAAGGACAAACTGCAGCGGGCATTTTCCCATACCCGGCCGGTGCCCTGGCAGCAATTGGACGGACGGGGACGGATGCGGCGGCTGTATCAGCAGTTTCTGATGCGTAGGCCTGAGGCGGTGGGCCTGACCGCCAGAGAAGCCGTAAAAAAAGAAAAGAGCCTGACGCAGGAATACTCCAAAGCATTCTATCAACTGTATGAAAAGGCACGGTATAGCGACCATCCCATTGATGCAGGGGAAGCGGACGCGATCCGGAAAGAAATAAAGTGAGGATGAAATGATGAAAAGAATGATTCTGTGTATGAGCCTGAGTTCCCAATACGGTCCGGCGCTGACGGAGCAGCTGACCATGCTGAAAAAGGCTGGTTTTGACGGCTTTTTCACTCGGTGGGAGCGGGGAGTGGATCTTTCGCCCTTGGCAGAGGCCGCCCGGCGGGAGGGCATGTTATTCCAATCCATCCATGCCCCCCATCTGCTGGCGGCGGATATGTGGGAGAGGACGGAAAAGACCCAGGATGCGGTGCAGGAATTGCTGGACTGTCTGGAACTTTGTCATCGGCTGCAGGTGCCCATCATGGTGGCGCATACCATCATTGGCTTTGATAAGCATACGCCCACGGTCTTTGGACTGGAAAATTTTGATCGGGTGGTGGCGCGCGCCCGGGCCCTGCAGGTGAAAATCGCCTTGGAAAACACCGAAGGGGAAGAATACCTGGCGGCGCTGATGGAGCGGTACCGGGACGACCCGTATGTGGGATTCTGTTGGGATACGGGCCATGAGAATTGCTATAATTACGGAAAGGATATGCTGGCCCTGCATGGTGACCGGCTGATTGCCACGCATCTGAATGACAATCTGGGGGTATGCGATCCGGCAGGGGGCATCACCTGGAAGGATGATCTGCATCTTTTGCCCTTTGACGGCAAGTGTGATTGGCAGGGGATTGTGGCGCGGATGAAGCGGCACGGCTTCCGGGGGCCGCTGACCTTTGAACTGGTGCGGCAGAGTAAGCCTGGCCGTCACGAAAATGATGCGTATGAAAAAATGCCCCTGGAGGATTACTTCGCCCAAGCCTTTGAACGGGCATGCCGGGTGGCGGCGATGATGGAAGAATAAACAATTCGATACAGAAGAACGGGTTTTCCGCCGAAAATCAAGGCAGAAAACCCGTTTTTCGATGCAATTTCAGGCGTTTTTTCCGCAAAAAAGTGGGAAAAATTACTCTTCTTCGGTGATCCTATGCTCAAATTCCTCCCAGGATTTGGAGAAAACGTGATTGGCAAAGGCCTCCTTCAGGCCGCTGATCTGTTTGAGACGGATGACCTCATCCAATTCCATTCCTAGATATTTACAGATTCTATCGTCGCTCCAGCCCTGATTGAGCAGCCGGCACACGATCTGGGACATGTCCAGGATCTGATGGGTACCCCGGGCCCGGTTATGGCGGATGGTGCTGGCGATGCGCTGATCCAGGGGCTTATCAATGACCACTACCGGCAGCATGGGCTGATGAAAGTGCATTTCATTGACCAGATACCGGTGAAAGCCGTCTACGACCTGATACAGATCCTGCTGCTCATCGTAATAGACCACAATGGGCTGGGTGTATCCGTCCTCTTCAATGGAAATCCGAAGCAACTGCAATTCCGGGGAGGCCATCCGGTTGGGGTTGTAATCGTTGGCTGTTATCTTTTCTGCAGGCACCATTTTTACCTGAAGCACCGGGAAATCAATCGGCTTCATATCGGCTGACCTCCACAAAGTTTTTGCGGTATAATACCGTCAGGAACCCTGCCCGATAGAAAGCATCCCGATAGCAAAGGGGCGCTACGCCGGTGAGAGCAGGATAATCCTGCAGCATCGCTTCGATCAGCGTCTGGGCGTCCTTTTCCTCCCGGGTCCAGAAATTGCGCAGCACGCCGTCTTTTACGGATGCGGCGCCTTTTCCGGGAATCAGATACCATTGCTTTCCCGGATCATCGTAAAAACGGTCTTTGGTATCCTTTTCTACCTGACGGGAGCCGAAAACAGGGCCCATCAGCATATAGAAATCAGGGCTGGTTTGATTCAGACGAATGATGTTCATCCAATTCACGCCTTTCTATGAAACGGTGCAGATCTTTATCTTCCGTTTCGGTATCTCTGGTGAGAAAATTGCTCCAGGTGCGCACAAAGGTTTCCAATTTCTTTTCGTCGGATTTGGTTTGAGAAAAGGATAGCCGCTTCATGTAGAAATCATTTTTTTCGATGGCCCGGGCGATGCGGCGCCAGCTGATGGCCTTTCGCTGCTGCTCCAGCTTTTTATCTGCTTCCCCGGGAATATCGGCAATGGTGATGCCCTCCTGCTTCTCATACCAGCGGATGAACTTGCGGATCTTTCCGTAATAGTGCAGCATCAATTCCCGGTTGTACAGCCCAATACTTTCCAGCAGGAATACAGTATACTGCTCCCAGCTCATATCGTCCGGCTTGAAGGATTTGATGTTGCCAAGGGCGGTGGTGCGGCAATAAATATTGCCGAAGTTCACCCCGTTCACCCGGCTGAGCACCTTTTCCCAGGTTTCCGGCTCCAGGGCGCGGAATTGATCCAGGCCATTGCGCTGATCATCCCCATAGGGCTGACACAGCCGCTGCTGATAAATGCTCAGGCCGTTTTTGTACATCAGCTCATAGATTTCGTTGCTCATCAGCCCAAGCTGACTGACAGCGCCCCAGATATCCTCCACACTCCAGTCGTAGATGGGATAGACGTTGTAGAGATCATCCTGGATCCGGGTGGTCCAGTGATGATGGGCGTATTCTTCCTTGCGGGTGGGGAAGGCGATGGTTTGGAAGCGGAACAGGCTTTCATCCGCCCGGATACCCACGCCGCAGGCCACCCTCCCGGGATGCTGCTGCTGATACCAGATGGCAAACTCTCGGATAAAATCCTCAAATTCTTCCCCCGGCCGGAAAAAGGGAAAGGGACAGTTTTTGAGGGTAATGGCGTCCTTGGGCAGAGGACGCACCCACAGCTCCTTTGCCTTTTCATCCCAGCAAATCCATTTGGGCTGCAGCATGGAAACCGCATTACGCAGCGCCATCGGCAGGGCCACGTGATAGAAGGTGCGGATACGGGGCAGGGTTTTCAGTTCTTGAATATGGGCGATGGTGCGGGCGTATTGGGCTTCAAAATCGATATAGAGCACGTCGTAGGTTTTGCCCATTTCCCCGGCCACCCGGTCCGCCAATTGCACCATCACGCTGGAATCCTTGCCCCCAGAAACGGAAAAATACACATGATCGAAATGCTCGAATAGTTCGTGCAGCCGATCCAGGGCAGCGTCCAGCACATTGCGCTCTTCATAAATTTTGGGCATTTGTATCTCCTGATTGTTTGCGCTGCATGGTCTGGATCAGCTGGGCACGCATATGGGCCATCAGGCTTTCCTTTCGCCAGATGCAGCGGAGAATATGAATATCGATGGTGTCGGCAGCCGCCAGGCTGACCACCGTAAGCTGGCCCTGGCCCATGGCGATGCGGCATTGGTTTTCCTTTTCCAGCCGCTTGCGCCAATCCCAGTGGCTGCTGTAATGCACAATCACATTGGCCTTGAGAGGAATGGTGGGCCGCTCATCCGCCGTGATGTGCATGATAAGGAAATGGGGCTGATGATCGGCAGCGCAGAAAGGATAGAGGAAGGCGTGTCCCCGGCCGAACCGGGCGGTGAGGGCATCGTAAACCAAAACGCATTCTGCCTGATATCGGCACAGGATCAGGAACTGCGCACCGGGGAAATAATCTACTACCTGGAGCAGGGCGGAAAGCCGGGGATCCTGATCCGGCGAAGGATACAGGGGCGCCGTTTTCAGCGGCGAATCCTCCAGAATCCGCCGTCCGCAGGCCACTTGCTGACAGGCCTGCAGCAGGCAATAGATTCCATTGGGGACGTAGAACGCCTTGCTGATGAATCGGGCCATCACCCGCTTGTATTCCCGCATGGCGGCAGGGGGCAGGGGGAATTGCCAGATAAATTCTTTCCGGTCGGCGGCGGGCTGCCAATCGCTTTTGAGCAATTGGGCGGTGTAGGGCTCAATGGCCCGGGCCAGATAATCCATGTTCCGGGGCTGGTAGGATTCGGTCAGATGATTGAGGCAAAAGGCCCAATAGGTGTGATAGCCTAAAATTCTTTCATCCAGGGCATACCACTGGGAAAACATATCCGATACCCGCCGGGTAAAGGGCACCGGGCTAATCAGCAGCCGGTAGGGGCACAGCTTGCTCAAGGCAATCACCCGCCGGGTGCGCATGGCGGAGGGGTTCTTGATCAGCAGCCCGTCGTCAATGACCAGCATGGTCCTTTGGCTGCTGATTTGCTGTTCCAAATCAAGAAAATAGGAAAGATTGTGGGAAAGCGTCTCGATGCTGCGCACCTGGATAAATGGGGCGGCGTCTTCGTGCTCCTGGATTAGGCTGCGGTGCAGTTCCTCTAATTTCCTCCGTGCGCATAGCCACACAACCCTGTCAATCTTATTTTTCTGCAGCCGATAGCGCACCAGTGCCAGCACAGTATCGATTTTTCCAATGGGAAACTCATAGTACAGTGCGCCTACCCGCAGCCTTTTCAGCTTTTCTACCGCCTGTACCTGGGCAGGATGAAGGGAATTATGGTTCATCATCCGTCAAATCCAGGGGAACAGCGGGGGTGGAGTGAAGCAAGGTCTGAAAAATATCCGTTGCAGTAGCCGTAGGCGGATGCTGTTTATGCCGCCGGGGCTGATAAATGGAGGCATGCAATGCCGCTTTCTGCCACATATCCAGGCGCTGTTGTGCTTCGGGATCCACATGGAAGGGGGTGTTTTTCAAAATGTCCTGCAGCCGGCTGGCCCGGCTCAAGGGAAAACGAACGCCTCCTGGCGCGCGCAGGCCGCCGCCCTGCAGCAGATAAGGATAGGCGGCGGCGTTGGCGGGACAGCGCAGCATCAGCCATTCTGCTTCCTGATCGGGCAGCACCCAGCAGGTCTTTTCCGGCGTATATTTGCCGGATAAAATGGCCTTGCCCAGGGCTGCTTCTGCCGTGAACACGCCGTAGCCCATTTCCAGCAGCCGGCAGCCCGTTTCCGTGCCCCGGTCGAATAAGGGGCCGCTATATTTGTCAATGACCCGGCTGTAGCCCTCTTCTTCCGGAAGGAAGCCCAATTGTTCCATGATGTCTGTAAAGGCCCGGGTATCCGGCCCGGGGCCGGCGATGATCCGGCCTTGTTGCGGATATTCAGTATTTCGCTCCAGCCGCAGCGGGATGAATGTATCCGCATTCCTTCCCGGTGCAAGGAAATGTCCCTCTGGAGCGGAGGATATTTCTTCTTCGGCAGGGGCGGGCATCAGGCCGTTTTCCAGGCAATACTTGCGGATAAACCAGGGCTGATCCAAAGACCCGTTATTTTGCTGCCACCAGTCCTCATCCTTTTCCTTCAGGATGCGCATCATATATGCCTTGGATAGTTGTAGGGGAGAGGGAACACCTAAGGCCAGGAAAACATGGAAAATATTGACGTAACTGGCGCAAAAACGACGTTTTTCTGGGTGTTTGGCATGGATTTTGTGGTGAAGCCACAGTTTTACTGGAATCAAGCACTTCACATGAATGCTCCTTTTGTGATGGGGATAACATGATGGCGCACGCCTTTCTCCATTATAATCAATTTTGTGATGCAAGTCAATTTGAACGATGTCGAAAGTTGGCGGCTGCAGGGGCTTCCCTTTTTCCAGGAAATGTGATACAATTCAAAAAAAGCCTGAATGGAGCGATGAAAATGAAAAAACGCATGATCGCGCTTGCAGTGATGCTAATTTTGGCGCTGAGTATGGGCTGCACTGCGGCGCATGCCCGGCAGGAAACGGAAATAAAGGTTCCAGTGATCGGCAACGTCTGGAAGAAGACCATTCCGGATAATGAGGCGCTGCGCTTTACCCGGGATATGAAGGCCGGGTGGAATCTGGGCAACACCTTCGATGCTTTTTCCGATGGCTATCGGGGCAATCATATGAATCTGGAAAATATGTGGTGCGGGGCAAAAACTACGGAAAACATGATTGAGGCGCTGCATCAGGCGGGGTTCAGAACTCTGCGCTTGCCCGTCTCCTGGCATCAGCATGTGGATCAGGATTTCAATATTGATGAGGAATGGCTGGCCCGGGTGCAGCAGGTGGTGGATTGGGCCATTGAAAGGGATATGTATGTGATCCTCAATACGCATCACGATGTGTATCCGGAATACTATTATCCGCTCACCAAATATGCCGAAACCTCTGATCGCTATATTGCTTCCATCTGGCGTCAATTGGCGGATCGGTTCCGGAATTATGATCAGAAACTGATCTTCGAATCTATGAATGAACCCCGGCTGAAGGGTACCGGCTTTGAATGGAGTCCCTCTGCCGGTAATGCCGATTGCAAGGATGCCTATGCCCGGATCAATGCCCTCAATCAGCTCTTTGTGGATACGGTGCGCGCCGCTGGCGGGGAAAATGCCGATCGTTATCTGATGGTGCCGCCCTATGCGGCGTCTCCCGATCAGCTGGTGAATTTTGTGCTGCCCACAGATACGGCGGATAATAAGATCATTGTGTCCATCCATGCCTATACGCCCTATGCCTTCGCATTGGATGCAAAGGGCACCAATACCTTCAATCGGCTGACCTCGGCCAGCACCCGGGATATCGAATTGTTCATGAACCGGATCTATAACAAGTTCATTGCTGCAGGCATCCCGGTGGTGATCGGCGAATTCGGCGCCCGGGAAAAGGACGGCAATTTGCAGGCCCGGGTGGATTACACCGCCTATTATGTGGCCGGCGCTGCAGCACGGGGCATTCCCTGCTGCTTGTGGGATAATCATGTGTTCTCCGGTACCGGTGAACGCTTTGGCGTGTTGCGCCGGGGCACCGCTGCCTTCGCTTATCCCGAAATTGTGGAAGCCATGATGCTCAACGCCATGCAGCCTCTCCTGGTGGAATAACAAGAATTACCCAAAGAAATGGCCCACAGAAATGTGGGCTTTTTTGTGTGATTTTCGTGTTGCATTTTGAAGAAATATATGATTATCTATTATCATATTTGATAATAAATTATCATGTAAAAACACCAGAAAACCCTTGTATTGCAATAAAAAATCGGGAACCCTTGATTTTTCAAGGTTTCCCGGATTGGTGGAGGTGAGGGGAATCGAACCCCTGTCCGAAGATTCAGATTCACAGTTTTCTCCGAGCGCAGTCAGGATATTATCATTCCCTCCGCTGCACGCCCCCTGACAGGCTTGCAGCTTCAGTAGCTTCATGATGCCGGGCTTGCGGCAAAGCTTACGCAGCCCCGTTCCCCACTAATGTGACACCGGGATCCTGAGCCGTAGGCAACTCAGGGCCGGCGCGCCGCCCTTAGGCAGCGAAAGCGTACTGATTGTTGTCAGTTAATTTTAAGTTCCCCGTTTTTACGCGGCCAGGGTCCGCGGCTCGCTTACCATGCCCCCGACGATCCCCGTCGAAACCAGTACACCCCCATGTACTGGCGAATAAAAGCCAGCTAAAGCAGTCTTTTATTCGATCACATCAATTTCTTGTAAAATCGGCGATAAATCGCCTGATTTTACGGCCAGAAATTGATATAGGAAGCGGTGTGACCGCTCCTCACACCGGCAAAGCCGGTGTTGCGGATTAAAGTCGAAGGGAAACCCTTCGACGCATCCCGTAGTTAGTGGAACATTGATATTTGTGATGAAACAGGAAAATCATTCACCCCGATTGGAACGCACCATCCGGGCCATATCCCGTTTCACATCCCGCTCCGCCGTGCTGGCTCGCTTATCGTGGAGATGCTTACCCACGCACAGGCCCAGGCTCATTTTCATGCGGCCATCCTTGAGGTATACATCCAACGGAACCAAGGCATAGCCCTGGCGCTGCACCTGAGCGCCCAGCTTCCGGATCTCGCTCTTATGGAGCAAAAGCCGCTTGGGGCGGAGGGGATCGGTATTGAAGATGTTTCCCTGCTCATAGGGGCTGATATGCATGCCCTGAACGAATACCTGCCCGTCCTTTACGATGGCGTAGCTTTCCTTCAGGTTCACCTTGCCCTGGCGCATGGATTTTACTTCCGTGCCCTTCAGCTCAATGCCGCATTCCAGGCTTTCCTCGATGAAATAATCGTGGCGCGCCTTTTTGTTTTGAGCAATGGGCTTAATGCCCAATTTTTTGGCCATAAACGCGCCTCCTTTCTTTCATCGGAAGTGTATTATAGCATAGTTCCGGAAAAAATGCAATGGGAGAGGGCGGCAAATGCCCTCTCCTAAATTTTATGCTTATTCTACCGGTTTCATGACGAAGGTATGGGTTTCGTAACGATCCTTGGTCCAGGCGTTGTAGGCTCGCAGCGTATAGCAATCATACAATTCTTTGAGGCCCAGTGTTTCGTGCTGAAAGAATATGCCGTCCACCGGCTGACTGACCGAAGCGCCGCCAGTAAGCCCGGAAGAGAGCTGCTGCTTGAAAAGCTCTGTTTCGGTACTGTTTGGATCAATGAATTCAAACCAAAGGCCGCCCTCGGTATTGTTATAGGCTGCTTCATCGGTGATGGTACATTCGAGGGTAGCGTAAATTTCCTGGGGTTTCACTTCGATCAACAATCGATCCACCCGTACCCCGACAGAGGGAAACTCCATGGGTTCCACGCTTTCATATGCTTTGGTTTCGGCTGCCGCAGTGGTGAGGGGCAATGTAACATCCGTTCGGATAGCATGATCAAAATCCAGAATAAAATCATCGTCTTCTACGCCCAGAACTGGGAATGCGGAGGCGCGGATGATCACTTCCCGCTTTTCCTGATCCAATGCGAATTCTGTTTCATCATAGCAGGTGAGCACCCCGGTTTCGGGATTGAGCACATAATCCCCGGTACCGCCTGCAACTTCGCCATTTTCCGGTAGCATGAGCGTAAAGCCGCACAGGTAAGCCGCTTCATATTCTGAAAGCATATCTTTCAAGGTACGCTTGTCCTGGAGGTCGTGACTTTCGTAATTCAGGTGAATCAGACCCTGCCAGGAATCCTCGCCCCAGGAATCCATGCCGATGAAGATCGCATTTTCATCCTTGGGTGTAAAATCCATGATGATCCGCACGGTGCGGCCGTCATAGTATTGCTCCCGAATGGAGGCGGAAAATACTTCGTTTTCCACTGTGGTATTTCCCTTTTGCACATAATCCCCGGCGTTTTGGGGCACATAGCTGCCAGCGTATCGACCGGTAAAATCCAGAATGCCCGCCTGAGTCGCTACGGCCAGGGCTACGGAGCAAATCAGCAAAAGAGTCAGGGAAAAAATCAAAGATACCGTTATTTTCTTTTTCATGATGGGCTTCTCCTTTCCATAGGCCGCATCCAGGGCGGCTGTACGGAGGGCTGGGGGAAGGGGGGTATAGGCCGCATCTGCCTGAAGTAAACGGCGAAATTCATCCTGTTTCATTCCTCCATGCCTCCTTTCAATTGTTGGGCCAACATATCCCTGGCCCGCTTAAGCCTGGTTGATACAGTCGGTTCCTTCATTTTCAGGGTGGATGCAATCTCGTGGATTTTCATGCCCTGAAAGTAATAGAGCAGGATTACTTCCCGGTATTTGTCGGGCAGATGCAATACGGCCTGCCGCACCTCCCTGCGCTCCGTATCATCGGATACTGCTGCAGAAAAGAGTGCTTCTTCCGGAAGAGTGGTTTTCAGCCTTCGGAACCATGCACTGCGCAGCACATTCCGGCAGGTATTGGCAGTAATCTGCATCACCCAGGTTTTCAGGCTGCTATCCCCTCGAAAGGTTGATCGTTTTTCCCATATTTTTATCATAACGGTCTGAAAAGCGTCCTCGGCCAGAGAACGGTTCTTCAAATACATCAGGCACAGATACCATACGTCTTTGCCATATTCATCCAGGATTTCTTCCATTGTGAAGGGACAGGTAGCAGTAACGGCGCTTTCCAGGGGCAATGGCTGAATCATGGGGCACATCTCCTTTCCTGGGGATTGGAACCGGTTCACGCTTATATAGACACATTAACTTCTTCTTTTCATTCATTTTATGTGGAAAAGAATTGATCTCTTTTGCGATGGTACTTTTCCTGTATCTTCATCGACGGGAAATTGATTTCCCGAGAAAAATCAGCTATAATGCCTCCATTGGAGGGATGAAGGATGCAGGTAAAGCAATTGGCAGCGTCGGCCAGACAGGCGGCGTACAGCCTGGCGGCCCTGGAAATTGAAAAGCGAAATGCAGCACTGTTGAGTATTCAAGAGGCGCTGCAGAAAAATGCCCCGGCGATTTATGCTCAGAACCAAATGGATCTTACGGATGCGGAAGCGGAAAATCTGGCCATGCCCCTCCTGAAACGGCTGAAGTTTGATGAAAAGAAGATGCAGGATGTGCTATCCGGCATTGATTCCCTGATCGCGCTGCCCGATCCCCTGTCCAGGATTCAATTGGCCAGGGAGCTTACGGCAGGCCTGAATCTGTACCGCATTTCCTGCCCCATCGGCGTGATCGGGGTGATTTTTGAATCCCGGCCGGACGCCCTGGTGCAGATTGCGGCGCTGTGCTTAAAGAGCGGAAACAGCGTGCTGTTAAAGGGCGGCAGGGAAGCGCTGCGCACCAATCGGGCGCTGTTTGCTGCGATTGAAGAAGGATGCCGGGGCCTTTTGCCGGATGGATGGGCCGCCCTTTTGGAAACCCGGGATGACGTAAACGAAA
>SVGR01000126.1 GCA_015056265.1 Clostridiales bacterium | reverse complement strand
GGCTTGTTCTTGCCACGCAGGATATTGGCTACCTGGCTGGCGAGACGACCAAGCACCATGCCGTCTGCATCAACGACATACCACTTGCGCTCTACATTCTGCGCATTTGCCATAAAGGTCTTCAAGTTGATTTCCTCCTTGAAACGGTGAACTGTGTGTTTGCCTTTCCGTGATGGTCGCACGTTCCGGCGGTGAACAATAGTTTCCGGGGCTAGCGGAGTCTATTGATGCATCAGATATTGTACGCATTTTGCACCTTTTTGTCAATAGGGAAAATGCAATTTTTCTGCCATTTTTCAAAAGAAAGAAGGATAAATTTTCTCTGCACAGAATAGTTTCCCAGAAGGAGGCGAAATCCATGATCTTTGGTATGCCGACGCTGATTGAATGCCAGTCCATTGAAGAAAATGCCGCCCTGGCCCGGCGACTTGGACTGCAATTTATAGAATTGAATATGAATCTGCCCTATTGCACCCTGGGCGCCTTGAAAAAGGCCGATCTGCAAAAAATCGGCCAGGAATTTGGCATTCATTTCACCCTTCATGCGGATGAGAATCTATTCTTCTGCGATTTCAACGAAAGGGTGGCCTCCGCCCATTTGGAGACCATGCTGGATACCATCGTCTTTTGCAAATCCCTTCACATCCCGCTGATTAATTTCCATATGAGTCCCGGGGTATATTTCACCCTACCGAATGGCAAGCAATACCTGTTTGACATCTATTCCGATCACTACATGCATTGCATTCATCGGTTCCGGGATGCATGCGAAAAGGCCGCAGGAGATTCGGTGGCCCTCTGTATTGAGAATACCGGCCATGATCTTCCCTTTCTTCAGAAGGGAATGGAAGCGCTGCTTTCCTCCCCTGCTTTTCATCTCACCTGGGATATCGGCCACGATTACAGCGCCGGGAATGCAGACAGACCGTTTATTATGGAGCATCTTCATCGGCTGCGGCACATGCACATCCATGGCGCAGCAGGAAAAAAGAATCATTTATCCCTGAAGGGGAGCAAATTGAATTGGAAGGAATGCCTGGAGACCGGCCGTCCCGAACGGGCCGTAATCGAGGTAAAGACAGCTCAGTTTCTGGCCGAATCCGTCAGCATCCTGTCTGCTGAAGGCGGCTGAAAGCAGCGTTCCTTCCTGTTTTTCCGGCATCCACCCGCCACCTTGCCGCTGTCGCAATGATAGCAAATCTCATTTTCCAAATCCTCACCGGCAAAATAGGCGTCCAGATTCTTCAGCGTCACATCAGCAATGTTATGCAGCGCCTCTTCCGTCAGAAATGCCTGATGGGAAGTGATGATCACATTGGGCCGGGACGTAAGCAGGGAAAGCACGTCATCCCGGATGATTTCCCCGGAATAGTCTTCAAAGAAAAAATCTGCTTCTTCTTCATATACATCCAGACCGGCGCCACCGATGCGCTTCAGGTTCAGGGCAGCCAGCAGCGCCGCGCTGTCGATCAGCGCCCCACGGGAAGTGTTGATAATAAACGCTTCCTTTTTCATTTGCCGGAAAGCGTTCACGTCCAGGATGTGATGGGTCTGATCCGTAAGCGGACAATGGAGAGAAATCACATCGCTCTCCCTGAGCAGGGTATTCAAATCCACATATTCAAAATCCGCATCCTTCGCCGGATATGGATCAAATGCCAAAATTCTCATGCCAAAGCCCCGGCAAATATTGATAAACACCCGGCCAATTTTCCCGGTGCCAATAATTCCGGCAGTTTTGCCGTGCAGATCTGTGCCGATCAGGCCGTTCAGACTGAAATTAAAATCCCGGGTTCGGTTATATGCTTTATGGACCTTGCGGTTCAGGGTCAAAAGCAGGGCCATGGCATGCTCAGCCACCGCATAGGGAGAGTATGCGGGCACGCGCACCACATTGATTTTTCCATATGCCGCCTTGAAATCCACATTGCTGTAGCCCGCCGAACGCATGGCCAGCACCCGAACCCCCGCATCATACAGCCGATCAATGGTTTCCTTCGACAAATCATCATTCACAAAGGCGCAAACAGCCTCGCATCCCCGGGCCAGCTGCGCCGTATCCGGATTGCATTTGCTTTCCAGATAACGGATATCATAACGGCCGGCAGCCAATTGATCAAACCATATTTTATCGTAGGGCTTTGCATCGTAAAAGGCAATTTTCTTCATTATTTATTCCTCCTTACGCTACTAATATACCCAATTTCTTTTTTGCTTCCTCGCGGAAGTTTTTTGTTTTTTCGGCCATATTTTTTTCTTTCCTGCGCATACTAACCATCGATGGGGAGGTGAAAGATTGCTGTATCTTCAAATGAAACCCCGGGTCACCATCGCTCCCGGCGAACAATTGCTTTTGCGACACATAGCAGACGCCATGGATACCAATGGAGCACAGCTGATGGACATGCCCATTGATTGCCCGCAAACAGCTGGTGTGTGGCGGTTGCCTGCCATGGCGGCTGTACAGGCGCTTGCGCCCCATCATCCGGATATACAAATCATGGGGCCATCGGAATGCTTTGTACACGTAATCCCAAAAGAAAAACGCAACCGCACCCACGTCATCCGGACGGTCTTTGCTTTCCTGCTGCTTTTGATCGGCAGTGCGCTGGCCATCACCTGGTTCCATGCCGATGTGAATATGATCGAAGCGCAGCAGGGATTATATCGGCTGATCACCGGAAAACCAGTAAGCAATCAATGGCTGATCACCATTCCCTACGCTGCGGGCGTGTTTTTCGGAGTAGCGCTTTTCTATTCCCTGCTGGGGAAAAAGCATACAGTATCCCCATTGGAAATAAAACTAGGCGATTACCGAAAATCCGCCGAACAGGCTTCGGGGCGCGCCCCATGACAGAAGTAATCTTCGGTTTGATCGGTGGAGGCACCCTGGGCCTGTGCGCAGCGCCCCTATGGATGATGCTGCAGCTGCCTATGCGCATCACCGATATTTTTGACAACGGCAATATGCGCTTCGCCGCCTGGGCGCTACTATGCGGCGCCACACTTGGTGCGCTGGGGATTTCCGGGGTTCTTCCGCTGGTCTTCGGTGTATTGGCTATGGGGCTGGGGGGTATTTTCGTGGGCATGCTGGCCGCTGCGCTGGTAGAGGCTGTGGAAGTGATCCCGGTATTGTTTGATCGGCTGAGTATTACCACCGATATGCGCTGCGCCGCCATTGCCCTGGCCATCGGAAAAGCTGTCGGCGCATTCATCGCCGGTTTGATGGGAGTGTGATTTTGATGAAGCGTCCTTTGTTTCCCCATTCCCTGGATTATCTGCCCCGTCCGGGCAACCGGGAAATCCGTCTGGCTCCCCCGCCGCTGCTGCCCAAATCCCGCAATGAAAGGATGAACATCCATGGAGCAAAACAGCCATCCCCCTAAACAATCCGCACTAGTTCACTATGCAGCGCTGGTGCGCCGGCTCACCCCCAAATCCAAGGTGGGGCAAGGCTGCCTGCGAGCCTTTTGGGTAGGCGGGGCCATCTGCGCCTTCGGCCAGGCATTGACCAATCTGGCGACGGAATGGCTGAAAATGACGGCGTCATCCGCCTCCTCCTTTACAGCAGTGGTGCTGATCTTTCTCACTGCACTGCTCACTGGCATCGGCGTATTCGATGTGATTGCCAAGTATGCCGGGGCAGGCACAGTGGTGCCCATTACAGGCTTTGCCAATGCCATGGTGTCCCCCGCCATGGAATTCAAGCCTGAGGGCTGGGTGCTGGGCACCGGCGCCCGACTGTTCACCATTGCAGGCCCGGTGCTGGTATACGGCATCGCCAGTTCCGTTGCTGTGGGCATCCTCTATTATTTTATCCGCTGGTGAAGGAGGCGTATACCGTGCCGGATTCCCGTCTGGGGCATCAGAGCATTGCTTTTCCCCATTCCCCTGCCATCCTGGCCGCCGCCTGCGTATCCGGGCCCAAGGAAGGAAGAGGCCCGGTAGGCGGACAAATCGATATGGTGGCGGAAGACGCCCTTTATCATCAAGAAAGCTATGAAAAAGCAGAACATGCCTTATTTCTGGCGGCCTGCAACCGCTGTCTGGAAAAAGCAGGCATGCAAAAGGAAAACATCAGGGCCATGCTGGGGGGTGATCTGCTCAATCAGATTATGGCCTCCTCCCTCTCTGCCCGTGATCTTGCCATCCCCTTCCTGGGGCTGTATGGCGCTTGTTCCACCATGGCAGAATCTTTGCTGCTGGGGGCCGTGCTGGCAGACGGCGGTTATGCCGATCCGGTACTGTGCGCCGCAGGCAGCCATTATGCAACCGCCGAGCGGCAATACCGTTTTCCGCTGGAATACGGAAACCAGCGCACCCCCGCCGCCCAGTGGACGGTAACAGGGGCCGGGGCCTGCATGGTGGGCGTGGGAAAGGGCATGGCGCGGATCACCCACGGAACCTTGGGACGCGTAACGGATATGGGCATCAAGGACGCCAACAACATGGGCGCAGTCATGGCTCCTGCCGCCGCCGATACCTTACTTTTCCATTTCCAGGATACCGGACGTTCTCCAGCAGATTATGATCAGATCATCACCGGCGATCTGGGATTGGTTGGCAGCCGGCTGCTGTGTGAACTGATGACAGAAAAAGGGATCCCCTTACCGGAAGGAAAGCACATGGATTGCGGCCTTTCCATCTTTGATCCCAAGGATGATACCCACGCTGGCGGCAGCGGCTGCGGCTGCTCGGCCATCCTGCTATGCGCGCATATCCTGCCGAAGATAATGCGGGGCGAATGGAAGCGGGTGCTGTTCATGGCGACCGGAGCGCTGCTGAGCACCACAACCGCTCAGCAAGGCGAAACTATCCCCGGCGTGGCCCATGCCCTGGTGCTGGAAGGAGGAAAATGAATGCTTATGTATCTGAAAGCATTTCTGGTAGGCGGTGCATTCTGCCTTCTGGGGGAACTGCTGATCCTGAAAACCAAGTTCTCCCCTGCCCGCATTTTGGTATTGTACATCACTGCCGGGGTAGCCTTGAGCGCCCTCGGCCTGTATGGACCTTTGGTATCCTTTGCCGGGGCCGGGGCGACAGTGCCCCTGACAGGCTTTGGCCATGCTTTGGCCCAGGGCTCCATTGCTGCCGTTCAGGAAAAAGGATGGCTGGGGGCCTTCACAGGTGGCCTAACTGCCACCGCCGGCGGCATTGCCGCCGCTGTTTTCTTCGGTTATCTGGCAGCATTGCTGTTCCGT
Source organism: Clostridiales bacterium (assembly GCA_015056265.1). GTDB lineage: Bacteria > Bacillota > Clostridia > Christensenellales > Aristaeellaceae > RUG563. The sequence continues at coordinate 935 of SVGR01000126.1, read as the reverse complement.
CCCCAGCCAAAGGATTAATTCATGCTGCTTCTGCGCCCAACACCGGGCGTTTTTTTGCTTTTCACTTGAATTTTTACTGCCGAATTATTATAATATAAAGTAATTTGGAAATACTGCAAGGAGGATTGTTATGTACAGCAGAAACTACAATTACAGCGTCGATACTTACGATTATATTCAACTCTCCGTCGGCCTCGCAACATTCCTGGGGCTGGTCATTTTGGCATTCGCCATTCTCACCGTTATCGGCTGGTGCAAGATGTTCAAAAAGGCAGGCATTCCCTGGGAAAGGGTGTTCGTCCCCTTTTACGGAAACTATTGGCAGTTTAAAATTGCCAACTGCCAGAATTTTTACTGGTGGACCCTTTCCCTTTCTCTCCTTACCACCGTCATTTCCTTTATCGCCGGTTTTAACGTCACAGGCGTTGTCAGCGTACTGATTTCAATCGCCTCATTCGTGCTGCAGTGCATCTATTGTTACCGCCTGTCCCAAACCTTCGGCCACGGCGCAGGATACGCTTGGGGCCTGGTACTGCTTTACCCCATCTTTATTATGATTCTGGGGTTTGGCACCTCCACCTATTGCGGCACCACCTATTCTTCCGGTACTGCCCCCAAGAGTGCACAGGTAAAGCTGTGGACCTGCGGTGCCTGCGGCACCAGGAATCTTTTCTCCCGCAGCGCCTGTTTTTCCTGTGGTTGCGAAAAGCCCTCTGACGCCCCCGTTTCCGCCGTTTCTCCCGTCACCGGATGGACCTGCCCCAAGTGCAACACCGTCAATTCTTCCAATCGCTTTACCTGCGAAAACTGCAGTGAATTCCGGCCCAAGGAACCCATCCAATAATGGCTTTGCCCCCTTTCAAAAGGGGGCTTTTTTTATTCAAACGATTGACAGCATGCTGTTTTTTGACTATCCTATTACTATCATATTGAAG
>SVGR01000125.1 GCA_015056265.1 Clostridiales bacterium | reverse complement strand
GCCGAAGAGGCTCAGATCGTGGAACAGCAGCTGGAAGGCGCGCTGGGCACCGATTATATCGATGTGGCCCTCGAATCCGGCCCCTCCACCAGCTATCTGACTGCTCGCCGCACCGGTATGTACGGCATGATGAACTGCAACTGGGGCCCCGACTATGCTGACCCCGAGACCTATTCCGATCCCTTTGCCAAGGACAGCAAGTACAGCTTCATCTTCAAGTCTACCGATACCGCTGCCATCGATGAATACTACGCTCTGGTGGATGCCGCCAAGGCCATCACTGATGATATCCAGGCCCGCTATGAAGCCTTCGCCAAGGCGGAAGCCTACCTGATCAATCACGGCTATGTAATCCCCTTCGGCTATGGTTCCGGCGGATACACTGCCTCTCTGCTGGATCCCTTCTCTGCTCCCATTGCCCCCTTCGGCATCACAACCGACCGGTATAAGGGCCAGTATAAGTTGAGCGATTACATGAATACCGATGAATACTATGACGCCATGGATGCTTATGAAGAAGCACGGGATGCCCTGCTGTCTGAATAAGCAAATCTAAATCACATAACTCAAAATGCGCTGCGGCAGGGGGGAATTTCCCTCCTGCCGCAGATGAATGTCAAAGGATGGAATACATTGGCTAAGTATCTGCTCAAGCGTATCGGGCAATCGCTGCTCACGCTGTTTATTATCATCACCGTGGTCTTTATCATGGTGCGACAGATGCCCGTTGATGGGTATTTTGATAACATTGATAAGCTGGATCCATCAGTCATCAATGCCACGCTGGATAAGCTGGGGCTGAATGACCCTATTTGGGTGCAGCTGAAAGACTTTTTTGTAAAACTATTCCAGGGCGATTTGGGCGTTTCCGCACGGTATAGCCGGGATACGCCTATTGCGCAGATTATCGCCCAGAAGGCCCCTGTTTCCCTGGTGCTGGGGCTGATTTCCATGGCACTGGCCATGGTGCTTGGTATTCCCCTGGGCGCAGCTATGGCCCGTTCCAAGAATAAGTTTTGGGATAAATTCGGCACGGTGTTTATCGTGCTGGTGAATGCCGTTCCTGCGGCAGTATACTATATTTATATTCAATCCTATGGCTCTACCGCCCTGGGTGTGAGCATGCTGTTTGATCGCAATAATTGGGTTACCTGGATTCTGCCGGTGTTCAGTATGTCCCTGGGAAATATCGCGTATTATGCCATGTGGCTGCGTCGGTATATGGTGGATGAACTGAATAAGGATTATGTTCGCTTGGCCCGCGCCAAGGGCGTCAATTCCAAGAGCATCACCATGAAGCATGTGTTCCGCAATGCTTTTGTTCCTATGATCCAGTATATCCCCACCTCTCTTCTTTATACGGTTGGCGGCTCCATTTATATTGAGTCTCTCTATTCCATTCCCGGCATGGGCGGCCTGCTGGTGGACGTGATTAAACGGCAGGATAACCCCATGGTGCAGGTGATCGTTATGATCTATTCCTGTATCGGTATTATTGGCATGATCCTGGGCGATCTGCTGATGGCGCTGATTGATCCCAGAATCAGTTTGGCCCGGAAGGAGAGTGCGCGCGGATGAGTAATGTGAAAATCCCCAAGGGCGTAAAGGAAAACATCGCTCGCCCTCTGGAAGACGCCTTATTTGAGCATGCCGCGTATGACAGCCAGGCGGCGGAAAAAGGCGGGTATTCCAATTATTCCTATTGGCGCAGCACATTCCGCTGTTTCCTGAAGAACAAGGTGGCCATGGGCTTGCTGATTCTGCTGGGCATTATGCTGGTTTTTACGGTGATTCAGCCCTATCTGCCCAATCAGTACGAGGCCAACAAAGCCATTGACCACCCCATTTCTCAGATTCAGCTGATGAATGAAAAGCCCCGGCTGGACAACGTGATCTACACCGTGCCTGCGGGTACTACCCTGGTGGTCACTCCGTGGGACGAACTGGCCTTGCAGACGGTAAGCAAGGAATGGGCGGACGAAAGCAAAGAATGGTTGGCCGTAAGCAATGTTTCCATCGCCATTCCCACCCGTCAATATTTCAATGTGCTGAAATATGACGAAGATTTCTGCCTGGTGGAATACAAGGGCAGCGAGGGCTATATCCAAACCAAATCCATCAATCAGAAAAGCTTTCCTGCTGATCCCGGCGCAGTGCCCTATCAGGCACGGTGCAACAGCAAAGTGGTCATCCTGACCACCCCGACCACGGAAGAACTTACCTATAAGGGCGATGAACTGTTTGTGCTGCGCTCCTCTGTGGAAATGCAGGATGACGGCACCGTTATTACGAAGGAAGAAGCCCAGCTGCGTATGCTGCCCAATACCCTGCCCTTCCTCTTCGGCACCAATAATGCCGGACAGGATTTGTGGGCAATGGTGTGGAGTGGTACCCGCACGTCCTTGCTGATAGGCATTGTGGTAGCCTTCTGCCAAGCGTTCATTGGCATTCTCATTGGCGTTTTGTGGGGCTATGTGAAATGCTTGGATCGATTGCTGACGGAAGTATACAATGTCATCGATAACATTCCCACCACCATTGTGCTGATTCTGATTTCCTATATCATGCGCCCCGGCGTTTCCACTCTGATTTTTGCCATGAGCATCACCGGCTGGGTTGGCATGGCCCGTTTTGTGCGCAATCAGATCGTTATCATTCGTGACCGGGATTATAATCTGGCTTCCCGCTGCTTGGGTACCAGTACTGCCCGGATCATTACCCGCAATCTGCTGCCCTACCTGGTATCGGTGATCACCTTGCGCATGGCTCTTTCCATTCCCGGCGCCATTGGCAACGAAGTATTCATCACCTATATTGGCCTGGGCCTGCCGGTAAGCATTCCTTCCCTGGGCAATCTGATCAATGAAGGGCGCTCTTTGCTTGCCACCTCGTCCAGCTATCAGCTGGTATTCCCAACCATTGTGCTGTCCATTATCACTGTATCCTTCTATATTATCGGTAATTCCTTTGCTGATGCAGCGGATCCCAAAAACCATCTGTAAGGAGGGAGCAATTTCATGGAAAATACGCCTATTCTTTCCGTGCAAGATCTGAACGTGAAATTCTCCCTGCGCGGTAAGACGCTTCATGCCATTCGTGATGTATCGCTGGATCTGTACAAAGGGGAGACCCTGGCAATTGTGGGTGAATCCGGTTCGGGTAAATCGGTGCTGACAAAGACCTTTATGGGGCTTATGGACGCAAACGGCTGGATTGACAGTGGCAGCATCCTCTATAACGGCCATGATCTGGCCCAATTTAAAACGGAGAAAGAATGGCTGGGCATTCGCGGCAAGGAAATTGCCATGGTGCTGCAGGATCCCATGACCAGCCTGAACCCCTTGAAAACCATTGGTGCTCAGATCAAAGAAGCATTGAAGCTGCATCAGCATCTGGAAGGGGCAGCGGCCCATGAGCGGATGATTGAAACACTGCGGGATGTGGGCATTACAGAGCCTGAACGCCGGGCGCGGCAATACCCCCATGAGTTTTCCGGCGGGATGCGGCAGCGTGTGGTGATTGCTATTGCCATTGCATGCCGCCCCCAGATCCTGATTTGCGATGAACCCACCACCGCCCTGGACGTAACCATTCAAGCACAGATTCTGCATCTGATTCGTGAATTGGTGCGCAAATATCAGTTGACCACTGTTTATATTACCCACGATTTGGGCGTAGTGGCCAATGTGGCTGACCGGGTTGCGGTGATGTACGCCGGCGATATCATCGAAATCGGGAATAGCCGCGAGGTGTTTTATGACGCTCGTCATCCCTATACCTGGGCATTGCTTTCTTCCCTGCCGCAGCTTGGGGTGAAGGGAGAGGAGTTGTTCTCGATTCAGGGTACGCCCCCCAATCTTTTCCTGGAGATCAAAGGCGACGCATTTGCCCCCCGGAATCCTCATGCGTTGAAGATCGATTTTGAACAGCGGCCGCCTTTCTTTGCAGTTTCGCCTACCCATAAAGCGAAGACGTGGCTGCTGGATCCCCGGGCGCCAGAAGTTAAGCCGCCAAAAATCCTGAAGCGGCTCAGGAAAGGTGTGGAGCTGGAAAAATGATCGATCAGAAAGAAGTGCTGGTTTCTGTTCGGGACTTGAAGGTGGATTTCGGCTCCCGCAGAAAACCTTTTCATGCCGTTCGCGGCGTCAGTTTTGATATTCACAAGGGCGAAACATTCGGCCTTGTGGGGGAATCCGGATCCGGAAAGACCACCATCGGCCGGGCGATCATTCGAATTTATGAAACGGCCGGCGGTGAGGTGTATTTCAAGGGTCAGCGGATTAATGGCAAGATCAGCAAGGAATTGGACAAGGAAGTGACCCGGAAAATCCAGATGATTTTCCAGGATCCCATGGCCTCTCTGAATGAACGAGCCAAGGTGGATTATATTGTTTCTGAAGGGCTGTTTAATGTGGATAAGCATTTGACTGCCCAGCAGCGGAAGGAAAAGGTAGATGCGGCCCTTTCAGATGTAGGACTGCTGCCCGAATTTTCCAGCCGTTTTCCCCATGAGTTTTCCGGCGGTCAGCGTCAGCGCATCGGTATTGCCCGGGCGTTGATTATGCAGCCGGAGTTCATCGTTGCGGATGAGCCCATCTCTGCTCTGGACGTATCGATCCGGGCACAGGTGCTCAATCTTCTGTCCGAACTGCAGAAGAAAAGAGGACTCACCTATCTGTTTATTTCTCACGATTTGTCCGTAATGCGGTTTATATGTGATCGCATTGCGGTGATTCATAAGGGGCTGCTGGTAGAACTGGCGGATACGGAAACGCTGTTCCGGCATCCCTTGCACCCCTATACCCAGGCGCTGCTTTCTGCGGTGCCCATGCCGTCCCCTGATATGCGTCAGGACGGGCCGCCCCTCATTTACGATGAGAGCATCCACGATTACAGCACGGATAAACCCCAGTGGACGGAAATTGAAGCGGGGCATTTTGTGCTGGCCAATCAGGCGGAACTGGCGAAATATCAACAGATGATCCGGGAGGATGCCCAATGATACCCGAACGTGCAATGGCCAGGGCGTGGGCCGAGGTGGATGAGGATGCACTGCTGTATCATTACCACTTGGCCAAATCCCTGTGCAGGCAGGAAACGGCGTTCATTTGTGTGGTCAAGGCCAATGCATACGGCCTTGGCCTTTTCCGCACTGTGGAGACTTTGAATCGTGCCGGTGCGGACTGGTTTGCTGTGGCTGCCCCGGAAGAGGCGTTGACGGCTCGACGAGCCGCCCCGAACGCCCATGTGCTGCTGATGGGAATCGCAGATGAGAGCTATCTGCCGGTACTGATCGAAAGGAATATTTCCCTGACCGTAGGATCCTTGGCAGATGCAGAAAGGGCGTCCTTTGCTGCGGAGAAGATGGGCAAAAAGGCGCTTGTTCATATCAAACTGGATACGGGTCTTCATCGACTGGGATTTGAGCGGGCGGAGGATGTGATGCCCCTTACTGCATTTCCCGGGCTGACATTTGAAGGGATCTACAGTCATTTGGCACTGCGCAGTGCGGAACAAAGCGCGGAGCAGAATGAACTGTTTTTGTCTATTTGCAGGCAACTGGCAGACAAGGGATTGCGTCCACTCATGCGCCATATCCTGGATTCCATTGGACTGACCCGCTACCCCCAGTGGCAGATGGAGGGCGTACGGGTCGGCGCATTCCTGTATGGGAATATTCCGCCGGCTTGGGAACGATTCCACGAAGGCAAGTGCGTGCTCACATTCAAGGCCAGGATTACCAGGGTCGCCTGGGTGAAAAAGGGCGAGGGCGTGGGATATGATGATACGCCCTTGGCAAATGATACGTTGGTTGCCACCATTGCTGCTGGTTACATTGACGGATATCCCAGGGTGCTGTCCCAGAAGGGTTTTGTGTCCATCAACGGTCAAAGAGCCCCGGTGCTGGGCCTGGTGTGCATGGATCAAATGATGGTAGATGTGACAAACGTGCACGGTGTAAAGGCGGGTGACACGGCCATTTTGCTTGGAGGCGAGATTGACCTGAGGGAATATGCCGCATGGGGTAAACTGAACAGGAACGAGTGCCTGGGCTTGATTGGCCGTCGGGTGCCCAGAATCTATTTCAGGGATGGGAAATTTGCTGCCATTGACGCCGAAATGGAGGAAGCCTGATGAATAAGCCCCGTGCATTGGAAAAGGACATGACAATTGCCCAATGCACGG
>SVGR01000124.1 GCA_015056265.1 Clostridiales bacterium | reverse complement strand
TGGGAGCGGGTGGAAAAGGGCTATAATGCCATCGTGCTGGGCGAGGGTGTGGAAGAGGTTTGCCCCGTGCAGGCCATCCTCAACAGCTATGAAAACGGCAAGACCGATGAATTCATGCTGCCCACCGTGATCGTGGAGGATGGAAAGGCCATCGCCACTGTCAATGAAAATGATTCCGTCATCTTCTTCAATTTCCGTCCCGACCGCGCCCGTCAGCTGACCCGCACCTTCATCATGCCCGATTTCAATGGCTTCGAACGCAAGAAGGGCTTCATCCCCGTGCAGTTCGTTTCCATGACCCAGTATGACGCTACCTTCACCGGGCTTAAGGTGGTCAATCCCCCCGCCTCCATGAAGAATACCCTGGGCGAATATCTCTCTTCCCTGAATCTCACCCAGGCTCACATCGCCGAAACCCAGAAGTATGCCCATGTTACCTTCTTCTTCAACGGCGGCGTGGAAGCCCCCAACGAAGGGGAAGACCGCTTCCTCATCGATTCCCCCAAGATTGCCACCTTCGATATGAAGCCCGAAATGAGCGCCCCCGAAGTCACCGAAAAGGCGCTGGAGCTGATCGAATCCGGCAAGTATGATGTGATGATCCTGAACTTTGCCAACTGCGATATGGTGGGCCACACCGGTGTGATGGACGCCGCCGTCGCCGCCGTCAAGGAAGTGGATCAGGATGTGGGCAAGCTGGTAAACGCCATTCTGGCAAAGGGCGGCCGCGCCTTCGTCACCGCCGACCACGGCAATGCCGATCAGATGGTGGATCCTCAGACCGGCGAAGCCTTCACCGCCCATACCACCTTCCCCGTGCCCTTCATCGCCTGCGATCCCGCCCTGGTGGGCAAGAAGCTGCGTGAAGGCGGCCGCCTGGCCGATATCGCCCCCACCATGCTCCACAGCATGGGCATTGCAATCCCCGCCGAAATGACCGGGAAATCCCTGATTGAAGAATGATTTATTCCTATTGTAAGAAATGCAAGCTGGAAAGCCCGGGGGATACCTGCCGCCAATGCGGCAAGCACGCTTCCCCCGGCGCCCAGCGCAATATCTGGAGCATCGCCTCTGTTCCCGTATCCGATGGGCGGGCCTGGCGGGGCATCCTGATGGTGCTGATCATCATCACGGCCCTGCTGATGGCGCTGATTTTCGGGCTGGAATCCATGGTATCGGGCAATGCCAAGGTAAACCTGATGTGGAATGGGGGCCTGCCCCAGCTGATATTGGCCATTCTGCCCCTGGGGCTGTTCCTTTCCTTCCTGGTGCTCACCCTGCAGGGCCGGGAAGTGATCGTCTACGTCATGGATGGTCAGGGCGCCCATCTGCAGACCTGGCATCCCCCGGCCCGGATCAAAAGCTGGGCCCGGCTCCAATCCCATGACGTTTCCCGGGATGTGCCCCAGCCCGACGGTACCGTTATGCGCCTGTCCCAAGAACGGCATATGCTTTGGAAGGATGTGCAGTCCGTCCGCTATCTTCCCGGCCGCGCCTGCATCCTGCTCTATCACACCCCCCACTGCGCCCCCATGGTCCTGAAGCTGCCCCCGGAAGAATACGATCTGGCCGCCGCCATGGTACAAAAGCACTGCAAGGGAAAGTAATAATTAATTCGGAATTTGAAATGCGGAATGCGGAATTATGGTTTGTGGATGATGAATCTTCAGTCATTCTTTCTGCGGTTCTTGTGTCATTTGTGACATCAAGAAGCAACAGAGCCAAACGCTTCCAAACACCGATTGATTGACAACATTCTATTATTCCGCATTCCGAATTTCTCTCCGTTCCCCCACCAACAAAAGGAGGTTTTCATCCATGTCCATTACGCTTCGCGATATCGCCAAGATGCTGGATCATTCCACCCTGCAGCCCTTCCTCACCCCCGACGATATCAAGAAAGGCTGCGATATCGCCCTGGAATACAATGTGGCCACCGTCTGCGCCCGGCCCTATGATATGCCCCTGGTGGTAAAATCCCTGGCGGGCAGCGATGTGCTCCCCTGCACCGTTATCGGCTTCCCCCACGGCGCCCATCACAGCGATATCAAGGTGCTGGAAGCTGTCCGCGCCCTGGATGACGGCTGCCGGGAGCTGGATATGGTGCTGAACATCGGCGAAATGCTCAAGGGCAATGAGGCCTATGTGCAGGATGAAATCGCCCGCCTGGCCCAGGCCGCCCATGACCGGGACGCCATCCTGAAGGTGATCCTGGAAACCTGCTATCTGAACGACGAGCAAAAGATCCTGGCCTGCCAGCTTTCCGAAAAAGCCGGCGCGGATTTTGTGAAAACCTCCACCGGCTACGGCTCTGCCGGCGCTACCATCCACGATGTGGAACTGATGCGGAAAACCGTATCCGAATCCGTTCGGGTGAAGGCGTCCGGCGGCATCCGCACCCTGGATATGGTGCTTGCCTGCCGTAAGGCCGGCGCCGTCCGCTGCGGCGTATCCGCCACCCAGAAGATCATGGAAGAGGCCAAGGCCCGCTTTGCACAGGGCACCCTCACCGAAGAACCCCTGGCCCCTGTGGAAACCACCGGCGGCAGCTACTGAGGAATGAGGGAAGGTCTTGCGAGAGAACCTTTCTTTTGAAAAAGAAAGACCCTCTTCGCTCACAATTCGGCATTGTCGCCCAGCTGCGCTACCGCTTGCTGCGCTCTGTGCCTCATTGGGCCTGCATTCGCCTGCATCCGCCACAGGCGGCGGCGAATTACGGCCCTCGCGCTCTCCCAAAGAAAACTGATTCTGGATTTTTCTTGGCAACAGGAAATCAACTGATATCATCTATATTGCCACGGCGGTGCCCAACGAATAAACGCAACAGATTCGGAATGCGGAATGCTCTATTCCGAATTCCGAATTTTTCATTTCCAAGGCTTGAAAAGAAAGGCTGATTTTCATGAAGAAAATCCCGGTCATCCTGCTGTGTCTGGCACTGCTTGCGGGTTCTATTGGGCTTTCCTGGCTGTGCACCCATCCCAATCTGCTGCCCGATGTGGAAACGGAATACAAAACTGCCGGGCAAGCCCAGACCGCCCAGGGGGATGACGCGCTGCTGATGGCGCTGCTGATGAACGCCGGCGCCGCCGCCCCCGCCCCTGCGGAAGAAGAAACCGTTTCCTCTCCCGCCTTTACCGGTTTCGGATGGGCGCTGGGATGCGGCTGCATGCTTGCGCTTCTGTCCGTGCTGCTCACAGCCCGGAAAAAGCCCTCCTTCCAAAAGGCACTTTTGTGGACGGCAGGGCTTTCCCTGCCCCTTGGGCTGATCGGCGCACGGCTGGTATATTGCCTGAGCAATCCTTCCTTCTATCTTTCCTATCCGGATGCCATCCTGAAAATCCGGGAGGGCGGCCTGTCCATGGCGGGGGCGCTGTTCTTTGTTGTCCTCGCCGGCGTGCTGGGGGCAAGGCTTGGCAAGGCCCGATGCGGCCAGGTATTGGATTGTCTGGTTTTGCCCATGACGCTTTTCATTTGTGCAGGCGCCTTTGCCCTGCAGCAGCTTGGCATGGGCTTTGGACCCGAGCTGGATTTTTCCATTCCCCTGCTGACCCGGAAAACCGACGGCATTCACCGGCTTCATACCTCATTTCTTACGGCCGTTTTCGCCTTGGGCATGCTCCTGCTCTTCTCTTTCATCTTCCGCAAAAAGCGCCCTGCAGGCCATACCTTCGCCCTCTGTGCCTTCCTCTACGGCGCCGGCATGCTCCTGCTGGAAAGCCTGCGCCGGGACGGGCATATGTTGATGGGCTTTGTGCATATAGAGATGGTGCTGGATATCGGAATCGCTTTCCCCGCCCTGCTCTATTTTGCCAAAAAGGCCAAACGCATTCCCCTGGCAACAGCGGCATCCCTGCTTCTGGCCGGTGCGGTGATCGGTCTGGAGTTTGCCCTGGACCGTTCCACCATCGGGGATATCTGGCTGTATCTGGTCTATGCAGCCTGTCTGGCCGGGTATATTTGGATGGGCTGCTCTTGCGCAAAACAGGCTGCTCATGTATAATATACTGATGTAAATTCCGGGATTTCGAAGGAGGCTTCATCATGGGATACATGGAAGAATATAAATTGTGGCTTACCCGCTTCGCTGAGGATGAGGAGACGGTGAAGGAGCTGCTTTCCATTCAGGATAACGAAAAAGAAATTGAAGATCGCTTTTATATGGATTTAGCCTTTGGCACCGGCGGCCTTCGCGGCGTGCTGGGCATGGGCAAAAACCGGATGAACATTTATGTGGTGCGCCGGGCCACCCTGGGCCTGGCCAAATATGTGCTCTCCCAGGGGCTGGAAAAGCAGGGCGTGGTGGTTGCCTATGACAGCCGCATAATGAGCGACGTTTTCGCTAAGGAAACCGCCCTCACCCTGGCCGCCGCCGGCATCAAGGCTTATCTTTTTGAATCCCTGCGTCCCGTGCCGGTGCTCTCTTTCGCCGTGCGCCATCTGGGTACTGCGGCAGGGGTCATCATCACCGCCAGCCACAATCCCCCTCAGTATAACGGCTACAAGGTCTACGGCGCCGACGGCGCCCAAATCGCCCCCGAAACCGCCGACGCCGTTACCCGCTTCATCGCCGCCATCGATTATGGCGAGGCGCTGCCCATGAATGAACAGGAGGCCGTCGAAAAGGGCCTGCTCCAGTATGTGGGCGAAAAAGAAGTGGACGACGCCTATATTGAAATGGTGAAGGGCTTGTCCCTGCGGCCCGAGCTGCTGGCCAAAAAGGGCGGCGAACTGAATATCGTCTACACCCCCCTCCACGGCAGCGGCAATGTACCGGTAAGAAGGCTGCTTAAGGAACTGGGCATCACCAACGTCACCGTTGTGGAAGAGCAGGAAAAGCCGGACGGCCGTTTCCCCACCGTCACCGCCCCCAATCCGGAGGATCCCGCCGCCTTCACCCTGGCTATTCCCCTGGCTGAAAAGGTGGGCGCCACCGTGTGCTTCGGCACCGATCCGGACTGCGACCGGCTGGGCACTGTGGTAAAAGACAGCGAAGGCATCTTCCGTGCCCTCACCGGCAACCAGATCGCCTGCCTGATGCTGGATCATATCCTCTCCTCCCTGAAGGAAAAGGGTGCCCTTCCCGCAAACGGCGCGGTGGTAAAATCTGTGGTCTCCACGGAGCTGGCCCGGGCCATCTGCCAGGAATACGGGGTGGAAATGATCGAGGTGCTCACCGGCTTCAAATTCATCGGTGAAAAAATCCAGCAGTTTGAAGAAACCGGCAGCCATACCTTCCTCTTCGGCTTTGAAGAATCCTTCGGCTATCTGTCCGGTATGAAGGTACGGGATAAGGACGGCGTCAATGCTTCCCTGCTGCTGTGCGAGGCTGCCTGCGCCTGCATGGATCGGGGCGAAACCCTCTATGACGCTCTGCAGCGGCTCTATCAGAAATACGGCTACTTTAAGGAAACCGGCGTTTCCGTCACCATGCCCGGCAAGGACGGCGCCGAAAAGATCCGCGCCATCATGGCCGATCTGCAAAAGAATCCCCCGGCCGAAATGGCGGGCAAGAAGGTCACCGCCGTTCGGGATTTCAACCGGGCAATCCGCATCGAAAACGGCGTAGAAACCGCCATGGATTTCCCCAAGGCCAACGTGATGTATTTCGAAATGGAGGGCGGCAACTGGGTCTGCGTCCGTCCCAGCGGCACCGAACCCAAAATCAAGCTCTACATCGCCACCCGCGCCGCCTCCCAGGCGGAAAACGATGCCCTCAATGCACAAATGGCACAGGCAGCCAAGGCCCTGCTGGCGTAAGGAGAAATATTGCGGGGCTCTGCGCCCCGCGCCCCCACCAGGGGCATCGCCCCTGGACCCGGCTTCGGACTGGGAAAAACTTGATCGACATACAATTTCCCGATGGGGCAAAAGGGAAACGCTGCGGAGCTCTGCGCCCCGCACCCCCACCAGGGGCATTGCCCCTGGACCCGGCTTCGGACTGGGGGAAACTTGATCGACATACAATTTCCCGATGGGGCAAAAGGGAACGAAAAAGACGACCGTCGGCTCCACGGGCAGGGCGGCCTCCTGCCGCCCGCCGGATGCCTGGCATCCGGGAAAACGAGAAAAACGCCGAAGGAGAAAGCTTGTGAAGTGACCCCCAAAAGTTAGACAGAAGAAAAAGACCTAAGCAACAAGGGCATGCGATCTGTGAAGAGCAGGAGGCAAGCCCTTGAGTTTTGCCTTA
>SVGR01000006.1 GCA_015056265.1 Clostridiales bacterium | reverse complement strand
CAGCACCGCCACCCCCGTGCCCACCCAGACCCCTGCCCCCACCGAGCCCCCCTTCATTCCCCAGGATGCCCGGATCACCGTGCTCTATCTTTCCATGAATGATGGGCTGCCCGTGGCCATGAATAATCAGGTCCCCTGCGCCCCTGGCCAGTCGGTGGAAATCTTCCCCACCCCCGAAAATCTGCTCCCCGGCTATGTGCTGGTCAGCGAGCCTTCCATCACCGTAGATGTGAATAACATGGGCCAGCCCAACATGAGCGAAGTGGTCTTCCTCTATCAATATGTGGAGCCGGAAGGCAATGATCCGGTGATTGAAAACGTCAATATCACCGTTCGCTATTATTCTCTGGATATGCAGCAGGTGGCCTCTCCCACCCGTTTCACCTGCGTTCCCGGCGTCAATTATGTGCAGGCCGCGCCCTATGATCTGCAAAGCGGCTATGAACTGGTGGGCGATAACATTCAGTATATCACCCTGGATGAATACGGTGTCACCGCCTCCGAAGTGATTTTCTATTATCAGAAAGTCTACCAGCCCACCCCCGCCCCCGCTTCTGTCCAGGTGCTGTATCTTTCCCGGGATAACAGCCCCGTAGCCAAAGAACAATGGATTGTCTGCCCCTACGGCCAGGATACGGTCATCTACGCCAAGCCAGAAAATCTGACGGCTGATTATGTGCTGGATGGGGAAGGATACCAAGTAGTGCGGGTGGATGACAACGGTCCCTCCGCTGCCCAGGTGATCTTCTACTACCGCTACAGCCCCAATGTCCCCGCCCCCAAAATCGCGCTGGTGCCGGTGCGCTATGTGGCCCCTGATGGGGAATCCACCTTCTACACCTATACCGAAACCTGCGTGGAAGGGGTCAATTACGCCATCAAGGTGGATATGTCCCGGGTGCCTGCCGGCTATGAGCTGGCCTCCCCGGAAGAGGTTTGGGTGACGGTGGATGCAAACGGCGCCGCCAATCCCAATGAAGTGGTATTCCGCTTCCGCAACGAAGTGAACGTCTATGTGACGGTCTATTTCCTGGATCATGAGGGCCGCCATGTGGCCTCTCCCCAGCAGGTGCTGTGCTATGTGGGCCCCAACGGCATCCAGGCCCAGCCCCTGGATCTGCAGCCCGGCTATGCTCTGGCAGGGGAAAACACCCAATACGTCACCCTCTCCCAGGATGGAACGCTCACCCCCGAACAGGTGGTCTTCCGCTATCAGTATATCGCCACGCCCCTGCCCGGCACCCCCACTCCCTTCCCCTATTCCTACGAGCCCAACGATTGGTATTGCTATCCCAAAAGCGATAACATCAATTTCCGTTCCGAACCCTCCACCGCCCTGGATACCAGCATCATCGCCACTGTAAATCGCAGCAATCTGGCCCATATCCTGGGCCGGGTGCGCAATCATCAGAACGAAATCTGGTATCACGTGGAAATCGCCGGTCAGACGGGCTTCCTGAAAGAGACAGTGGTCCGGCTGCTCACCGAAGCGGAAATTGCCGCCCTCTTCAATTATACCGTGGCCCCCACGCAGGTGCCCACGCCGGCGCCCACCCCCGTACCCGACGGCGCTCCCATTGACCGCTGGGCCCTGACCAATGCAGGCGGCCTCAATTTCCGCCGCACCCCTGCCACCGGTAATAACGTCATCCGTCAGGTGAGCAAGAATACCCGCACCTGGATCTACTCCTCCCTGACCGTGGACGGTACCAAATGGTATCACGTGCAGATCAACGGCATCGAAGGCTATCTGATGGCCAAATTCCTGGACATCTATTCCCAGCAGGAAAGCGAATCCATTCAGCAGCAGCTTCCCTCTCCCATGCCTACCCAGACGCCGCCATATATTCCTACCCCTGCCCCCACCCAGGCGCCCACGCTTGTTCCCACGCTGATCCCCACGCAGATTCCCACCTTGGCCCCCACCCAGACCCCGGCGCCCTATCGGGGATACGCCGCCACCCGCTGGCAGGAGATGCTGCGTACCGGCGTGAGCAACAGCGATGAAAACGTGCTGGAGATTCTGACCGCCGATTCCCTGGTGTATGTGGAAGGCCAGACCTATGTGAACGGCGTGGTCTATTCCTCTGTGCAAAATCAGCGCACCGGCGCATGGGGCTTCATGCCCAATGATTGCCTGCGCCCCATTTCCGGCGAAGAGGCCCGGATATATCTGGATCGTATCCACGCCCAGGCCACTGCCACCCCCGAACCCCAGCAAATCTACGGCTACGCCATGACCGTAGGCGATCGGGTGCCCATGCGCACCTTCCCCGACGTCAGCGGCGAAATCCAGCAGCTGCTGCCCTACGGCGCTGTCGTCAGCGTTCAGGGCCAGATCTATGACGCCCAGAACGCCTGGCATCTGGTGCAGCACAACGGCATGTGGGGCTACATCCGTCAGGATCAGGTGCGTATTCTCAGCCAGGCGGAAGCCGATGCTTACGAAGAATCCCTCCGCGGCACAGCGCCCACCGCCACGCCTGCTCCCACCCCCGCCATCCAGGATCCCTATAACAGCCCCTCCAGCTACGGCGTGGTAAAGAGCAACAGCGGCAAGGTGAACCTGCGTTCCCAGCCCTCCGTCGATTCCCAGCGCATCCGCCTGCTGGAAAACGGCGCCTTCTCCCTGGTGCTGGGCACAGTATATGATGAAAACGGCAAGCCCTGGTATCACGTAAATCAGGCCGGTACCGAAGGCTATATCTCCGGCGAATATTTCAAGGTGTTCACCCAGGCCGAACTGAATGACTATTTCCAGAGTGAAGAATTCCTCAATTCCGGGGTCAATTCCAATGTAAATTCCGGGGATCAGCTGCAATCCTGGGAGGATTATAACCAGCAAATCTGGCAGAATCCTGCCCTGAGCACCTCTTATGAGCCCTTCAATCCCTATCTGACCCCCTCTCCCAATCCGGAAATGCTGCCTACGGCCACCCCGGCGCCCACTCGTACCCCGCTGCCCTCTCCCACGGCGTATCTCGCCCCCATCGGGCCCCTGGGCAGCTGGACGGCTAATCCTCCTTCTGCCAATACGCAGGAGCAATCCTTCCCCTGGGGGCTGATCGTGGTGCTGATCGTGCTGGCATGCGGCGGCACGGCCGTCTATGCCTACGCCGTTCACCGGAAGAATGAACAGCGCCGCCGGCAGGCCATGCGTGCCCAGCAGGCCCGGCAGAATCGGGCTGTCACCGCCAATCAGCAGCCGCAAATGCGCTCCGCCCCCAACAATCCCCAAGCCCGGGCCTATCAGCCCACCGCTGCTTACCGGCCGCCCCAGTCCGCTTCCCAGCAGACCGGCCGCTTCCCCGTAACTAACGGCAGTGCCCCCGCTGCGCCTCAGCAGACGATCCGCACGCCCGTAAGCCTTGGAAAAGCACCCGATGCCGCCCCGCAGCAGACCGGCCGCATTCCCGTCCAAGCCACCCGGGTGAATCCCCCGGCTCCCGGCGTTCCCGCCACCACCAATCCCTTCCGGCCCGTAACCCAGCGCCAGGCAGACGCTTATCGGGCCTCTCTGGAAGCCCGTGCCCGGCAGAATGCCCCCCTCCGCGCCCCCGATCCGTCGGATCCCACCCCTGCCCCCCGGCAGGAAACCCAGCGCTACGCCGGCACACCCGCAGCATCTGCCCAGCCCTCCGCTCCGGCCGCTGACGCCCCTGTCCGCCGCCGGCGCGCCGCCCAATCCGCCGATCAAAACCCGGACAATCAGGCCTGATGCCCTGTCCGCCAGGGGCTGGAGGGTTCGCCTTCCAGCCCCGCTTCCCATTCACCCCATAAAGGAGGATCATTGCCCATGCGTTCCAGGCTCCGCGTCCTGCTTGCCCTGTGTCTGTGCTTCCTGCTTGCATTGCCCTCTGGTCTGTCAGAGGAAGAAGAAGGCACCTTTATCCAGGATCCCCCCGCTGCAGACGGCCAGGTGATTCCGCCCCTCTATGAAACCCCGGATTATGTGCAGTGGCTGCTGGAAGTGGCCCGGGCCGAACTGGGCTATCAGGAGGAACGCAGCGGCGTTACCAAATACGGCACATGGTCCGGCGATTCTACGGCAGAATGGTGCGCTGAATACCTATGCTGGTGCGTGAACCAGGTGGACAAGCTCTACGGCGCCAAGCTACTCAATCAAGTATTTCCCAATTACACCGGCACCAATGTGGGCCGCAACTGGTATCTGAAGCAGGGACGCTATATCGCCCGCCAGGGCGTGGTGCCCTCCTGGGGCGCCCAATGGTTCCGGGGCGAAACGGAGGCCATGCGTCCCAACAGCTATATTCCCCAGCCCGGGGATTGGATGTTCTTTTCCACCAACGCCCTGGGAGATACCAATCATGTGGCCATGGTGGAATACTGCACCCGGGATGAAGAAGGCAATATAACAGTGCACGTCCTGGAGGGCAATAATCCCTCTGCCGTGGCCCGTAATGCCTATCCCCTGGATCACTGGTCCATCCTGGGCTACGGCACGGTATATGATCTGGCTGATATGGTTATGCGCTTTGGCAACGAAGGCGAAAAGGTGCGCTTTCTGCAGCAGCAGCTGGTGAAGGCCGGGCTGCTCAGTCCTCAATACACCACTGGCAAATACGGCGCCCTCACCACCGAGGCCATCCAGAAATTCCAAAAATCCCAAGGGCTCCACGTTACTGGTATCGCTGATTTTACCACCCAGACCACTCTGAACGCCTATGTTCAGACACTGGCCGCCTCCGCCCCGTAAGAGCATTTGCCCGGCTTTCTTCCTCCGCTTTGCAGGAAAAAACCAATTTACGGCGAATAGCATATAGTTGACTTAGATCTATTCTTCCTTGAAAGGAAGTGTGCCCATGCGGGATATGGTGCTGGTACTGAACTTTAATGATATTGCCAGCCGGGCCGTTACCAGAAAGCTGCGCTCCGAAAGGGTGCTGTGCAAAATTGTGCCCGGGGATTCCACCCTGGAGGAAATCCGGGATCAGGATCCCATGGGAATCGTGCTGGTAAGCGGCGAAGGGGAGCAATTGCCTCAGGGACTGGATTTCCGGCTGGTATTTTCCGGCATGCCCATCCTGGCGCTGGGGGATATGGCCTCTTTGCTGGTGACGGCATTGGAAGGGGAGGCCGGGCCCTGCGTGCTGCAAGGCGCCGTGGCCCCCATCCGGTATACCGATTGCCCCCTGCTGGAGAATATGGAAAACGGCGAAAGGCTGCTTCAATGCGCCCGGGCGCTGCAATTGCCCCCGGTTCTGCGGCCCATCTGCTATTCCCAGGATATGATTATCGGCTATGCCCACGACAGCCTGCCCCTTTACGGGGTGCAGTTCCAGGTAGAGCAAAACGATCCTGAAAGCTCCCTGATGCTGCGGAATTTTGCCCTGAACATCTGCGGCTGCACCACCTGGTGGGATGACGACGCCTTTGTTGCCCGGGCAGTGGATGAAATCGCCCGGGTGGTTGGAGACGGCACCGCCGTCTGCGCCATGACCGGCGGCCTGGACAGCGGCGTCAGCGCCCTGCTGGCCTTCAAGGCCCTGGGCAGCCGCCTGAAATGCATCTTTGTGGATACCGGGCTGTTGAGAGATCATGAAGGGGATGACTTCATGGCCTTCTACCGGGATACCATCGGGATGGATATCATCCGTGTCTACGCCCAGGATCGCTTCCTCACTGCCCTGGAACATGTGACCAGCCCGGATGAAAAACGCCGGGTGATCGGCGAAACCATGCAACAGGTGCTTCTGGAGGAACGGCAGCGGCTGGGAGCCTATAACGCCCTTATCCGCGGCACCAGCTTCAACGATATCATGTTCGGAAACCAGCAACGCCGTCCTGTCCTCAGCGAATCCGTCCCGGTGATCGAACCGGTGCGGGAACTGTTCAAGGATGAAATCCGCCGGATCGGTGATTTCTTGGGCATGCCCCAGGATATCGTCTCCCGGCAGCCCTTTCCCGGCAGCGGCCTGGCCCTGCGCATCCTGGGGGAAGTAACCCCGGAGCGGCTGCGCATCCTGCGGGCTGCGGATGCCATCTTCCGCAGTGAAATTGCCCGTTCCGGCCAGGGAAAAAGGCTGTGGCAGTATTTTGCCGTGCTCAGCCCCATGCCCGGAGAGGAGCAAGGCGCTGTCATCGCCCTGCGTGCGGTGCACGCCAGCGAACGTACCCTGGCCTATGCGGCACGTCTTCCCTATGATCTCACCGAAACGGTGGTAGAACGGATCATGCGGGAGCAGCCCGAGGTGCAGCGGGTGGTATACGATCTGACGCCCAGCAGCAATTATACGGGCGTAGAATGGCAATAATACAAAAGCAAGGGGAATGTTCATGCGAATTACCCATCCTCAGGCACCCTTTCAGGGGGTTGCGCCGGAAAATGTATTTTTCGTGGCCAATGATCAGCAGATTCAGATGGGCACAGGCTATGTGATGCAGTTCTTCCAAGGGGAAATGTATCCCGAGCGGCCTTCCCATATCTTTATGCAAATTGACGCCCAGCCCTCCGCCCGGGCGCTGATGTACGGAGCGCTGCTGGCCCGCGCCGAACAGCTCCGGGCCCTCAATCCCCAGTTACCCGCCCGGCTCTATGCCCAGGTGGATCCGGAAAATCTGGATATGCTGCGGTTCTATGAAAGCTGCGGCTTCAAGGATGACGACGGGGAAGACCTGTTCCGTTTTGCCCCGCCCGAGGGTACGCCGCGGGCGCCCATGGGCATGACCTTCAATTCCGTCCCCCTGTCCGATGAGGCCACCCAGAATGCCTTCCTGCAGCGCATCAATGCCCAGCGTATCCAGCCCATCACCCGGGATTATCTGCAGCTGTGGCAGCAGCAGCAGCATTTCATGGCCCTGGGCTTTTATCGGGGCGGCCAGCCGGTGTGTGAAGCAGTGTTCTCCGGCACCGGAGTGAATGCCACCCTGCTGATGATCTATACCCGATCGGATTTCCGCCGTCAGGGCTTGGCCAAGCAGCTGCTGGGGGCCGCGGGCTATCTGCTCAAGGAACGGGGCGTGGTGAACATGTACACCCGCATCTTCCGCCGCAATGCCCCCCAGGTGGCGCTGATGAAGCGGCTGGGCGGCACTTTCGTGCGCACCATCACTTCCCTGCCCGGAATGGATCTGTAACCCCTAATTATGTATGGCCCCCTGCCGGGAAACCGCCGGAAAAGGGGGCTTTTTTCACGAAAGGAACGATTATTATGGCCGCTGCTGTGGAATTATTGGCCCCCGCCGGGGGCATGGCCCAATTAAAGGCCGCCCTGCGTTTCGGGGCGGATGCGGTATACGGAGCGCTGCCCGCCTTCGGGCTAAGGGCCTATGCGGGCAATTTCACCTGGGATCAATTGGAAGAAGCCCTTGCGTTGGTGCATGCCCAAGGAAAGAAATTCTATCTCACCATGAATATCCTGCCTTTCCAGGATGAAATGGATTCCTTCACCGCCGCAGCCCGGAAGGCCTGTAAAATGGGAGTGGATGCCGCCCTGGTCAGTGATCTGGGGGCATTCTTGCGTCTGCGCCGGGATGTGCCGCAATTGAACCTGCATATTTCCACCCAGGCCAACACCCTCAACGCCGAATCCGCCGCCTTTTATCATCAGATGGGAGCGGAACGCATCGTTCTGGCCCGGGAGCTTTCCATGGACCGTATCCGTGATCTGCGGCGGCAATTGCCCGCTGAGCTGGAACTGGAGGCCTTTGTCCACGGCGCCATGTGCATGAGTTATTCCGGCCGCTGCATGCTGTCCGATCATCTCACCGGCCGGGGCGGCAATCGAGGCGCCTGCGCCCAGCCCTGCCGCTGGGAATATGCCCTGGTGGAAAAGAAGCGTCCGGGGGAATACATCCCCGTGGATGAAGATGCACGAGGCACCTACCTTCTCTCCGCCTACGATCTCAATATGCTGTCCCACCTGCCGGAGCTGATCCAGGCCGGTATCCAGAGCATGAAAATTGAAGGAAGGATGAAGACGGAATATTATGTGGCCACCGTGGTTTCCTGCTATCGCCACGCCCTGGATGCCCTGGCGGAAAGCCGGGAATGCTATGAAAAAATCGTGCCTCAGCTGGAAACGGAACTGCAGAAGGCCAGTCACCGCGCCTTCAATACCGGCTTCTATTACGGCGCCCCCTCCCCCGCATCCGGTGCGGCAGGCTTCACCCAGAGCATGGAATATGTGGGCCGCATCGAATGCTGGCAGGACGGCGTGGCCACGGTGGCCCTGAAAAACCGCTTTTATGTGGGGGACACCCTGGAGCTGTTCTGCCCCCGCGGTTCCCTCCCCTTCCAGGTGGAGAGCATTGCCATCGCGGATACCGGAGAAAAAGTGGATACCGTGTCTATCGCTGGGCAGAAAGTGCTGATTCCGCTGCCCTACGAGGCCGCCGAGGGTGATTTTCTTCGGGGCCCCAACCGTAATCATCAGGGGGGCTGAAGGATGGAAAAGCCCCTCTGCCGCAAGTGCCTGCTGTCGGAAATGGCGGATCAGCAGGCCCTGCTTGCCTCCGTTCAGGAATTGATCGCCCTGCTGCCCGAAGAAAAACGGGCGGATGACCAAACCCGGGCCCAGCGGCTTTCCCAATGCCGGGAATGCTCCCACCTGAATGATGGCACCTGCGGCCTGTGCGGCTGCTTTGTGGAGCTGCGCACCGCCAAGGCATGGCTTCATTGCCCCGCCGTTCCGCCTCTTTGGTAAAAGGAAAAGGCTCCCGCAGCCGGGATTCAAGGCGTTGAAGAATCCGGTCAACCTTGCAAAGCCTCCTGCCATCATTTTTGCATATTCTTGCGGCATCATATCTGCCTTTGTTTTTGGTACTGGAATGTGCTTGGCAATGCAGATCATCGATAGCAGCATGGCGCTTGGCATCATTGTTGGCATGTTCTGCCTCGTCGGATGCGGTGTAAACTACCCGATTTATTCAAAGATACCGGAAAAGGGCAAAGCAAAATAAACAAACGAGCATCCGGCTATACCACCGGATGCTCGTTTGCTCATTGTTGGATTAATTTGTTTAATCGTTCCCTTTCTCATAGGAATCATTTTTTACTGCTCGCAGGGCGGTTTGATTACAGCGCCTCCACGATCAGGCTTTCAAAGCCAATGCCGTCCCCCGCCGCGGCGATGCCGATGCGGCCACAGGGCAGGGCCATGGGATCGGTGTAATGGATCATCAGCCGGCGGCCCAGATCCGTCTCCTGCCAGACGCGGATTTCGCTGCCCTCCACCTGGCAAATAATGGCCAGCGCGTGGGGATAAGCCATTTCAAAGGCGGCGGTGGCCAGCACCTTTTCATCATAGCACTGCTTGCTCAGGGTGATCAATCCATCCTTCACCATCACCACATAGGCGATGCGGCCCGCCGCCACCTGATGCTGATGCCAGGATTCCCGGCGGCTGCGGAGAGCAATGCCCGCCGTGGCATCCCGGGTGGCGGGGTCCATATGCAGCACTGCCTTCACCTGGTAATCCCGCCAGTTACCCCCAAAATACCCCTCGCCGTAACCTTCGGCGCAGGTGAATCCCGTAACCTTGGGAATCATGCTCAGCCGGGCCTTGTGGCCGATCACGTTCAGCCCGCCCTCCGTTACATCCTTGCCGCCAGCAATCACCTGGGCGGGGGCGAAATCATCCGCCTCCTGGAAATAGATGCGGTCGATCACACAATCATCCTGGGCCCGGAGGGCGATTTCCCCATCTCCCTCGGTCAGTTCCACCACCCCAAGATACCGCTTTTCCATACCCTGATCATCGGCGGTATGGACGGGCTGGGCACACATTTCCTTGCCGTTCACCTGCAGCGTCACTGCCTCTCGCCGGGCCTTCATGGTGATCAGCATATGATATTTTCCTGTCTTCCACACGCTGACGGGGTAATGATAGCACTTGCCCTTTTCCAGGGACAGCCCGGCGCAGCCCAACTCCCCTTCTTCAGAAAGTACGTCGGCCTCCAGGCAATGAATGGCGTCCCAGGCGCCGGGAACGGCCTTCCGGGCCATGCCCTCGTGGCTTCCCTGGGCCACATGGGAAAAACCAATGAATCCCGGCTTCACCCCATGAGTAACGCCGATTTTACCGCCGGAAAGGGCGGTCATGGTGCGCAGAATTTCCAGCCCGTTCATATACAAAACCAGATTGCCCTTCCGCAGGGATACCCGCAGGGTATTAAGAGCGGCAGGATCGATGGCCTTGCAAAGATGCCCCTCATAATGCTTTTCCCCTTGGGCATCCAGAATGCGGCACTGCCAATCCCCCTGGCGGTCCATCATGAAGCAGGCGCCCTTTTCCCCCGCCAGGGAGAAATACGCGCCGCCCTGTTCTTTTTCCAGGGTGATGCTGATTTCGGTGGTATAAGTATCCCCCGCCATTTCGGGCAGGAACAAGCCCTTTTCTTCCCCGATCAGGCCTTCCCCATCCCGGCTGGTGCAGATGGGCAGCACCGGGGTTTCCTGGGGCCACCAGGTGGCATTGGTGTACATCCGGTCGCCGTTGAAATACAGCCGGTCAATGTTCAAGGACCGGTGATCGGGGCGGTTCCATTCGTTCAGCACATTCTTATGATAGGCGATATAGTAGGTATCCATATCCGGGCCGATGCAGGAGGAGGAATGGCCCAAGGTATGATATTCATCCCGGGTTTCCAGCAGCAATTGCTGTTCCTTCATGGCCTTGTATCCCCGGTCCGGTCCTTCATGGGAAACGAAATAATCCACATGATAGCCCTTGGAACAGGTATGATTGCCCGTATTGGTGAGGAAATACCGACCATCCCGCTTGATCACCATGGGCCCCTCCGTCCAGTGCTTGAGGAAGGTAACGTCCAGGATTCTATTCTTCAGTTCGATCTGATCGGGGGCGGACATTTGATGCACATGGATGCCCTCGTGCCCCGCCCGGTAAAAATAGCTGTTGCCGTCGTCATCCACGAAAATGCTGCCGTCAATGGTGTGGCCGAAATTCTCGCTGATGATCTCGAAGGGGCCCAGGGGGCTATCGGAGCGCAGCAGGTAATGGCCGCTGCCATAGGGGGATGTGACCATATAGAATTTTCCGGCGTTATAGCATACCTCCGGGGCATAGGCGCAGTTGATCCGGGGATCGGTGGCCACATAGCCGCAATAGGTGAAATTCACCATATCCTCCGTCACCCAGCACTTGATGCCGATATTTTCCTTTTCCGGCATATGGGCCCCGGAGGGATAGAGATAGATCTTGCCGTCAAAGCGCATCATGAAGGGATCGCCCAGTTCTTTTCCGTGCCACAGATCGGTCAGTTCCTCATGGGGATTGCTGATGTACCGATGATTCATTGCTCATTTCCTCCATAAAAATTCGGAATTCGAAATCCGCAATGCAGCATAATGATACCGTCCCAATATCGTTCCTTTCACCTTTTCCATCAAAAAGCAGAAGAACGCATATTGACCCCCGCATCCAAATTCCGCATTTCGTATTCCGAATTCCGAATGATTCTTTTACCGCTGCAGATTGATCCTTCTCACTTCGTCCAGATCCATCTTGGGATTACGGTCCATATCCAGCAGGCCGTTCACTTCCTGGAATACATCGGTCAGCTGGGTATAGCAATAGCCCTGGAAGCCGGGCATATGCTTGAAGGCCTGGGTGATGGCTTCAAAGCGCTTGAAGAAGCTTTCTTCATCCTTCACGGCGCCATTGTAGCCCCAATTGTCCCCGCCGGCGTCCTTCTGCATGGCGATGCCGCCGTATTCGGTGAGCAGCATGGGCTTGCCCATATTATCATAGCCCGCCGCGGTGACGATACGACTGCTGCCAGGATTGCCGTGATGGATAGAATCGATATCCTCATATTCCTTCTTCAGCTGCTCCGGCCAGGCGGTATAATCATGAACCGTCACAATATCCGTTTCCGCCTGCTCCCAGCCGTCATTGCCGGATACAAAGCGGGTGCCGTCCAGAGAATGCACCATATGATAAAGGGCGTCGTTCAGCTGCTGGGCCTCTTCCTGATCCTCGATAAAGGGCACGCCCCAGCTTTCATTGAGGGGCACCCAGGCGATCAGGCAGGGATGATTATAATCCCGGCGAATGGCTTCGGACAGATCCCGCATCATATTGCGCTTTTGGGAATCCCTCAGCCAATAGGCGCTGGGCAATTCGCCCCAGACCAGCAGGCCCAGATGATCCGCCCAGTACAGATACCGGGGATCCTCAAATTTCTGATGCTTCCGGGCGCCGTTGTAGCCCATCTTCAGGGTCAGCTCCACATCCTTTTTCAGGGCCTCATCGCTGGGGGCGGTGAGCAGCCCATCCGGCCAATAGCCCTGATCCAGGATCAGCCGCTGATACAGCACAGAATTATTCAGGGTAATATAACCGTTAACGATGCCGATCTTCCGCATGCCGAAATAGGTATCTACGCAGTCGACCACTTCGCCATCCACAATGGTTTCAATCTTCAGATCATACAGGGCAGGATGATGGGGCCACCACATATGGATGCCCTCCAGCCGCTCATTATGGCGCAGATACAATTCCGTCTGGATCAGCCGATCGGTGGTCACCTTGATTTCCTGGCTGCACACCAGATCGCCCTTGAAGGAGGCGGTAAGGCGGAGGGAGGCGTTCTTGGGCAGTTCATTTAAAGATATTTCTGCTTTCAGAGAAGCAGTTTCAATATGGGGGGTCAGGCGGAAATCCTGGGGATAATATTCCCCCACGCCTTCCAGCCATACACTCTGCCAGATACCGGTAACAGGGGTATACCAGCATTCAAAGGGCTCGGGACGGAAGGACTGCTTGCCCCGGGGCTGATCAAAATCCAGCCGATCTTCGCAGCGCACCACCAGCCGGAAGGGGCCCTTCTGGCCATCGGTCACGTCAGTAATATCAAAGGTAAAGGGGGTGTAGCCGCCCTCATGGCCCCCCAGATACTGGCCGTCCAGCCACACATCCGCCTTATAATCCACGGCGCCAAAGTGTAAAAGCTGACGCTGAGACAGCATATCCTCCGGTATTTCCACATCCCGGGCATACCAGACCACATCGCAATGCTCCTGGCTGTTGATGCCGGAAAGCTGGCTCTGATAGCAGAAGGGCACCTGGATTTTCAGATCAAAATTTCCTTCCTTCTGCCATTTTTCCTTCCTGCCCATCTTTTCCCGGTCGAAGGCAAAGGCCCATTCGCCGTTGAGGGTTTTCCACTGGGCACGCACCCGATCGGGCCGGGGATGCTCAGGCCGCATAATCGTGTTCATTGTTCATTTCTCCCTTCGTTGCCGGATTTTTTCATGCAATCCAGCCGCATAATAATTGCCTGATTGTAATCGCCGAATTTTTCTCCAAAGAGGTTGATGCCTCCCTGGTGCAAAGCATCCTCCCGGATGCCGATGCGCAAACTGATGTAGGGCTTGTCCTCCAAATGCAGCTGATCCAGCGTCACATCGGATATGCGCTGATCATCCAGCATGCAGCCCTTGTCATCCACCTTCCAGTGCTTAAGCAGGCCGTATTGGGTGGAAGAAAGGGGCCAGAAATCCGGGGAGTAGCGGCCTCTGCGCCCGCCAAAATCCCCCGGGCACTGCCAGGTGCCCAATTCCACCTCATTGATCCAAACGGAAATATCGCTGGGCCAGTCCTTGCGGTAATTAGGGGCTTCAGAGCAGGCCTCAAAGCTCACCTCCAGACAGGTGACAAAATGATCCGTCAGGGCCTGGCGGCTAAAGCGATATTCCACATAACCCTTTCGGAACCACAACAGCTGGGCATTCACCCGATCTGGATCGTAGAAAATCGTGGGATCATCCATTCTTCCGATGATATTGGTACTGTTCACCAGGCCGCAGACAGGCTCTGCCCAGCAATCAGAATACTGGCCGATGGGCATTACTTGAAACATGGATTCCACCCGGTCTGGGGCAGCCTTTCCCAGGTTAATAAAAATGTTATCCTTTTTCCGGCTGCATAATTTCATTACGCCCCGAACGCCGTTTTGCCGTTCGGTACGGATCAGATCCGCCTCTTCCAGAATCACGATGTTATTGCTGACGGTGGAGATGGGAACATTCAGTCGCTGGGCCAATTCCACAATATTCATGCTGCATTCATTGAGCAACTGCATGATGCGGATGCGCACTTCCGATCCAAGAGCCTTGGCCACGGCACATAGCCGCTGCGGATCTTCCAGATTCAGTTCCAGATTCTTCATACGCGCCTCCCCTTACAGCGGCTTTACGTTCAGTTCCAACACCGTCAGTTCCTTACCGGTGCTGAAGAAACCAAACTTACCGTGCGTGAAGGGATCCGCATCCTCAAAGGAGAGCAGTTCCTTGCCGTCCGGCAGAGAAATGGTGATTCTGCTGCCCTGGGCACGGATGATCAGTTCCCCTTCTTTTGCATCCTTCCATGCAGGAACGGAGACAAAATCCGTATTGCCCGCCGCTCCATAGCGGATACGGCGCACATTCAATCCGATCTTGCTCAGGGACAGGCTGTAGCCAAAGAAACTTTCCTCCACCTGGGCGTCATACCAGGAAAGATCGGTCACCCGCAGGATGATGCCGCTGTTTCCCAGGCCGTTGGCGGGAATTTCAAAGCGCACATACATTTCGTAATCGGTATTCCCCTCCTGGCCGAAGAGGGCAAAGCCGGATTTATTGGCCTTGTTTTTCAGGATGCCTTTGGTATTTGTCTGGGAAAAATTGCCGTAGGTGAGATAAGTCTGACGGAAGGCCTTCTTGGTAAAATCGCTGTCAAAAGCAACTGTTTCCTGGAAAAGGAAGGCGGTAATTTCCTTCATCAGCGCCCCTTCAGCGGCAATCTCCAGGGTATGGCTGCCCTGGGTCAGGGAAACAGGGGCAGTGGTAAAGGTGAACAGATCGGCCTTCCGCTTGCCCGTATAGGCCGGAATGATCGTTTCCATCAGGGCTTCCCCATCCAGATACAGGGTGATCCTCTTTCCGGCATCCTGGGGGGATACCGTGAAATCAAAACAGTACAGTCCTTCAGCGCCCACCTGCACAGGATAGGCCGCCCGGGTCATCAGCAGGGCCTTTTCTTCCTGTTTGCCGACAATCATTTCTTCCATTTCGCCCCGGTTTAGGGCATGCACGGCCTGGAAGCTGCCGGGAATGGCCTTTACCGCCAGATCGTCAGATGAGCCCAAGGCCTGGGCAGTGCAGCCCAGGAATGAATAGGAGACGCCCTCCCCTTTCAGGGCACCTATTTCCTTTGCGGTAAAGCCGGGATTTTTCAGGGTAATCAACCGCATGGAATCGATATACGCATAGAATATTTCATCGGTACATTCGATCCGCAGGGTATGATTGCGGCCCGGCTGGCCCAAGACGGGCACTTTGACAGAAGCCAATTGCTGATCCCCTTGCATGAGGGTCAGGGTATTTCCGTCGGTGATCAATTGCACCGTTTTTTCGTCCTTTTCCCCCAGCTGCCATATGGCCATTCCGCCGGTCAGGGCAAAATTGCATTCCTGGGTAAAGCGCGAAGCAGCCGGAACAGAAGCAAAATAGCCCTGCTCATTTTCGGCAAAATGCCCCTTATCCCCATCCATCCAGCCGTATACATCCGGCATATTGGGGAGCGGCATGGAAAAATTGGTGGGGCCGGTGGTATAGAGCAGGCCGCCATTGGTGAACAGCCGATCCAGATTATACCGCCGGGCCGGACCCGCCAGGGACACCAGATTGTGATATGCAGTATAATAGGAATCCATATCCGGGCCGATGAAATTGCTGGAATGACCCAGGCCGTGGAAATCATCCCCAAAGACGCTGTTAATCAGCAATGTGGAATCGGCATTCTGGTTGAAATTGCCCAGAGGGCCGCCCTTTTTGCTCGCCCAGGCCACCTGATAGCCGGTGGAGCAGACGTGATTGCCGGTAAAGGTGAGATAATACCATTCCCCCCGCCGGAACAGGCCGGGGCCCTCCGTCCAATGCTTGAGGGTGGCGCCGGTATTGATCTTCCCGCCGATGGGAAGCATGGTCTTTTCATCCAGTTCCGTCTGGTGGATGGATTGGCCGTTGGGAAAGAGCAAAAGCAGCTGCCCATCATCCTTCACAAAAAAGGATCCGTCAATGGAATAGCCAAAATTGCCCGTCACCGGCAGGAAGGGGCCCAAGGGGCTTTCGCTCTTGAGAATATAATGGCCATTCCCACTGGGAGAGGTGACCATATAAAAATCCCCCTGCCAGTATACCACCTCCGGCGCATAGGCGAAATACACATCGTCATGCACCGTGCAATAGCCCTTGTATTCCCAATCGATCAGATTGACGCTTTCAAATACCCGCACCCTTTCCTCACAGGAGGAGGGATACAGATAATACCGGCCGTTATAGCGCATGATAAAAGGATCGCCAATGCCGTAATCATCCGTGGTGCCGGAATTGATAGGGGCATGCTGGCCCGGCACCGTCATGGGATTCTGATAGGTTCTTTCCTCACCCATGGCCGCCCCAGGCAGCATAAGGGCCGTCACCAGCAGGATTATCATCCATTTTTTCATCATTTATCCTCCAAAGGACGTACGCTCATTTCAGTAACAGTCAATTCTTTTCCGGTGCTGAACAGGCCGCACATGCCATGGGTAAAGGCGTCGGCATCTTCCAGTGTCAGGATGGGCGTTTCCATACCGGGCAGGAATATGCTGATACAGTTTCCTTCGGCACGCAGGATCAATTCTCCTGCCTCCTGATTCGCCCATTCCTTAACGGAGCAGAATTCCGTGCTGCCCACCGCCCCATAGCGGATGCGGCGCACATTCAGCCCCAAGGGAGATACTGCCACAGAATAGCCGTAGAAGCTATCCTTCATAGCATTATCGAAATAAGAAACGTGGGTGCCCCGCAGGAAGAAACCGCTTGTCCCGCTTCCTGCCCTGGGGATGAGGAATTTCACCCGCATTTCGTAATCGGTGCATCCCGCCTTGCCCACGGTCACATAGCCACACTTGTTGGCGGCAATGGATATGGCCCCATTCTTGGGAGAGAAGAAGCCAAGGGGCGTCAAGCCCTTCTTATCGCCCTTGGAAAGATCCCAGGTTCGATCCTCCATATCTGCACTGAGGAATGCCTCCGCCATTCTGATGGTCACATCCTGGCCGCTGATGGTCAGTTTATGATCCCCTTGGGGCAGCTGAATTTCCGGCGTTGCAAAGGTGAAAAACGCCGCTTTTTTCTTTCCCCCATAGGAGGGAACGGCGCAGGTCATGGCGGTATCTCCCAGGGTGATGGTGATTTCCTTGCCCGCATCCAGGGTGGACACGGTAAGATCGAAACGGTACTTTCCTGCTTTCTGCACCCGCACGTTGTAGGATGCACTGCCCAGCACCGCCGCCATTTCTTCCTGTTCTCCGGTATCTGCAACCCTCATTTCGCTGCCATCCAAAGCATGGACAGCGGCAAATTTGCCGGGCAGGGATTTCACGGCTGTATAATCCCCATCCCCCAAGGCCCGGCCGGTATGGGCGATAAAGGAATAATTCGCCCCCTCCGTCTTGAAAGCGCCCACCGTATCGGCAGTAACGCCGGGATTATCCACCGTCAGCACCTGCATGGAATCGATGGACACATACATTTTTTCCGGGGTATGCTCAATGCGCAGAATATGGATGCGGCCCTGACGCCCCAATTCGGGAAGCGTGGCAGTGGTTTGCGCCTCATGACCCACCACAAAGGCAATTTGCTCCCCATCTACGGTGATCATGGCATTTTCGCCCCCCCGGCTGCCCATCTTCCAGGCAGCCATGCCCCCGTTCAGGATAAAACTGCATTCCTGGGTGAACCGGGACGCCGGCTGCACTGCAGCAAAATATCCCTGATCATTTTCGATGAAATGGCCGGCGTCAGCCTGCAGATCGCCGTATGCTTCCGGCATTTCCGGGACGGGCATATTATCGGCAGAAGGACCGGTGGAATACATCATACCCCCGTTGGTCAGCAGCCGATCCAGACAATAATAACGGGTATGGCCGTTACCATAAACGCTGTGGCAATGATAGGAGGTATAAATCGATTCCAAATCAGGGCCGAAGAAATTGCTGGAATGGCCCAGGCCGCCGTTTTGAGTGCCGTATTCGCTGTTAATCAGCAGGGTAGATTCCTGGCGCTGGGTATACTGGCCGACGGGCTCTCCCTTCCGGCTGGCCCAGGCCACCCGATAGCCGGTGGAAAGATAATGATTGCCGCAGAAGGTGAGATAATTCCATTCCCCCCGGCGGATCAGCCCAGGCCCTTCCGTCCAGCCCTTCAGATTGGCGCCGGTGGCAATTTTCACGCCTTCAGGCTTCAGGGTATTTTCATTGATCTTTGTCTGCTTGATGGAATTGCCCTCCAGGCAGAACATCCACAGTTCCCCATTATCCAGGGCAAAGAGAGATCCATCAATAGAATAGCCAAAATTGCCCGTTGCCGGTTCAAAGGGCCCCAGGGGGCTATCGCTCTTGAGGATATAATGGCCGTTCCCCATGGGAGAGGTGATCATATAAAAATCCCCCCGCCAATAAAACACTTCCGGCGCGTAAGCAATGTTTACTTTACCGCCCTGAGTGCAGTGGCCCATATACTCCCAATTGACCAGATCCCGGGATTGATAGCAGCGGATTTCTGCTGCCCCGGTAGAATAGAGATAATACATGCCGTTGAACCGAAATACATAAGGATCGGCAGCATCCATTACCTGGCCCATTGAATTTTTAAGCAGGATGGGATTGGAATAGCTTTCCCCCAGGGCGCTGCCCATCAGACAGGAAGTAAGCAGCAATAAGGCAATCATTTTTTTCATCGGTTCCCTCCGCAGAATAAATATGCTTTCGAACGCCACAAAAGCCTGCGGCTGCGCAGGCTTTTATTTTTTATTTCAGGCCGGAATGGGCCATGGTATTCATTACCTTGCTCTGCATGCAGATGAACAGGATCAGATTGGGCAAGAACATAATCAGCGATGCAGCCGCGGCAATGCCCTGCCCGGCCACGGCATTGGTATTACTGGCCAGGGTATTCATATAGAAAGTGAGAGTGCGCATATTTTCCCGGTTGGTAAACATGATGGATGTTTCCGTATTATTCCACACCGACTGGAATGCCAAAATAGCCACGGTGGCAATGGCCGGGCGGATCATGGGCAGGATGATCTTGCGGTATACCGTGAAATATCCGGCCCCATCCACCACCGCCGCCTCAATCAGGGAATCAGGCACCTGATCGGTGAACTGTTTCACCAGGAACATACCCACCGGCATGGCAAGCAGAGGCAGGATATGAGAAAAATAGGTGTTGATCATGCCCAGCTTATCAATCAGCAGATACCGGGGAATGATCACCGCCACGGGTACGAACATCATCGCCAGATTGTTCACTTCCATCAGCGTCTTCTTTCCCCGGAAGCGCAGCTTACTCAAGGCGAAGGCGGACATAGAGGAAAACACTATGCTCAAAAATACCACCGACAGGGTGACAATCAAGCTGTTAAAGATATAGCGGCTGATGGAAATGCCCCCGGCGCTGGCCTGGCGGATCAGCTTGGTGAAATTATCCAGGCTGGGATTGTTTACCAGGAATTTGGGCGGGAAGGCAAACAATTCCTCAATGGGCTTGAAGGCATGATTGATGATAAATACGATGGGCAGGCTCATGAACAGCGCCAGGGGCACCAGCACCAGAAACATGGGAATCTGATTGAGATGAAAACCTTTGGGATTGAATCGGGACCTGCGCATGGAATCGTCCGCCTTTCATGATAAAAATAAAGAATGCAGAATGAAAAATTAATGGCGCATTTCCGTGCCGGTGACTATTCATTGCTTAATTCTTGATTCTGGATTCTCTTAATCCCGGGAAGGAGGGGAGATGCGGTGCGTCGCATCTCCCCCATTTTCGTTACAGGGGAAACGAATTAATCTTCGGGCAGATTGTTGGCCAGCCAGGCATCACGGGCATTGTTGGCCACGGTTTCCAGTTCTTCCGCCACGTCAGCAGCTTCGATTTCGCCGCGCAGGATCTTGCCATCGATATCGTTGCTGTTGTAGTAGGATTCGATTTCGCTCCAGCCGGGGCACACGGGCCAGTTGGAGGGCACGAAGTTAACGCCGCGGGTCAGCACGCCTTCGAAGAAGGGCTTCAGATCCTCGGTGCAGTTATCATACAGATCCTGCCACACTTCGGGGGTGGAGACCACGGGCATACGGGATACGGCATAGCCCAGAGCGCGATAGGTTTCCTGACGCTTCAGAGCGGCCTGGGGGCCCCAGCTCATCCACTTGGCCAGTTCCCAAGCTTCACGGGGATGTTCGGTGGAGGCAGAGATGATGCCGTTGTCAACGATGGCCAGTTCGCCTTTGCCTTCACCCATGGGCAGGGGATAATACACCCATTCGCAGCCGGTTTCTTCCTTGCGGAAGGTCTGGAACTGGGCCAGGGTCCAGGGCCAGTCGATGTGCATAGCGGTGCGGCCGGCTCCGGGAGGCCAAGCGCCGGGATCGCCCAGGACGGCTTCCTTTTCTTCAGCGGTCATCCATTCGCAGATCTTGTTGTTGATCATTTCAGCGCGCAGTTCCACGGCTTCGATCCAGGCTTCGTCGAAGTGATAGGCTTCGCCATCCCAGCCGAACTTGCCCTGGTTGCCGTTGATGGCGGCGGGCAGCAGGTCAACAAACAGGGGGTTGGATACGCCGAAGTTGAATTCTTCGGGATGGGACAGCTCTTCAGCCAGTTCCACATAATCATCCCAGGTCCAATCCACAGCGGGCAGTTCCACGTTGTACTGTTCAAACAGGGTGGTGTTCATGTACATCATATGGGGGAACAGCACGGCGGGATAGGAATAGTTCTTACCGCCGATCTTGGAGCCTTCCACCATGGTGGGGAACAGTTCCTTGGCGTCGGGATCCTTGGCATAGAAATCAGTCAGTTCCAGGGCCCATTCGTTGGCCACGGCGGCGCTGACGGAGAATACCCAGAACACATCGGGCAGATTGCCGTTGCTGGCCAGGTTGTTCAGGGTAGCATCCCAGGAGTTCTGATCGATGTTCAAAAATTCAACATTGATGTTGGGATAGGCTTCTTCAAACTGAGCAATCAGCGCCTGAACCACTTCGGGTTCGCCGGCTTCGGCCTGGCCCCAGTGGGCCACGGTCAGGGTGATTTCTTCGGTGGTCATGGGTTCCAGGCCTTCTTCGGCCATGGCAACGGGCAGCACGCCCAAGGCCATTACCAGAACCAACAGCATAGAAAGCAGTTTTTTCATGGATACTTTCCTCCTTGTTTATTATATCCGAGGCAGACGCCGGGCAACGCACCGCCTGTTGTCTGCAAGATACCGTTTGTCATTCCGCCTCCGGGGCATTCAGGGTAGCAATGCGGGCAAAGATGCCGCCCACGGGATAATTGGCACTGGTCAGGGCAAACAATTGATCATTGGCCCAATACATGCCGTTCCAAATGGCGGATTTTCCATCAGGCACCGGGAAGGGCGTGAAGGGATCAGACCAGGTTTCACCCAGGTCAGTGGAATAAATCACCTTCATGGTGGACACTCCATCGCCACTGCCGGTAGCATCCTCATCCGTCTGGAAGGATACCACCAGAATATCGCCAGGCAGCACCACAATGTAAGGGGCACCGGCCTTCTTGCCCGCCCCCTTCTTCACGGGGGTGTAAATGGTTTTAAGCGGTTCAGACCAATCCAGCCCATCGGGAGAGAATTTGATCTGCGTGACGAACACATAATCGGGGAAGTCATTTGCCTCCACCACCATCACATACCGGCCGTCGGAGAGACGATCCACCACCGGCATGCCGTCCCGGGAGCCGGTGCGATTGCCGTGGGAGGCAATGTGCCGGCCGCTCCAGCCCTTCTCCTCCAGCAATTTGAATTCAATATTCTGCAATCCGGTCTTACCCATGGCGCTTTCGGAATCATTGGCGTAAAAAACGGCCACTTTCCCGTCGATCATAATGAAGTGAGGTTCCCACACGCCGCCGGAGCCGTAGGTCTCAATGATGGTGGAATGAAGTTCCCAGGTCAGGCCATTATCATGGCTAATGGAGCAAAGCAACTTGGCGTCAATCTTTTCTCCGCCCTTGATGGCCCGGTACGCCAGCAGAATATCGCCGTTCTCCAGTTGAATAAAGTTGGCATTGGCGCAGTCGAAACCTTTCTTTTCCGCCGCCACCTTGGGATAGGTCCAGGTGCGGCCCCCATCGGTGGAGCGACTGACGGCAATGCGGGCATTGGGCCCGCCCAGGGACGCGTCAAAACCACACAGCAGCGTGCCATCCTTGAGCTGATACATCCGGGGATAGGCCCCGCCACCGGCAAAGATGGTTACGGCATCGTCTTCCCAGTTGAGAATACTTTCCCCCTGGGCGGGGAACGCGGCAAACATGGCCGCCATGGTCAGACACATTGCAATCACCTTCCGGAACATATTTTTTCACCTTTCTTCAATCAGAGAAAACCTTTTTCCCTTTTTCTTTCCTCATGCGCCCCGTGCGAAGCGAAGGCTGAAGGCCGCCCGGATTCGGGATGGATTTTTCGTCCTGCCTAAGCTGAACGGAGGGAGGCGTAGCAGCGCTACGTAGACCGGAGAGAAGCAACGGCAGGGCGGAAAAGACGCCCGAAGCCGTATGGCCTGAAGCCTGAGCTTCGCACCATCACTCCCCGGTGATACCGCTGCGATCAATGGCCTCAGTGAAGTAACGCTGCAGACAGAAGTAGATGATCAGCAGGGGGAAGATGGTCAGGATGGTACCGGCCATGGTGACGGCCTCGTTCTGAATGGAGGTGGCGCTGCCCATACCGGCGGCCCAGCCCCCAGCCTTCTGCAGATAGGCCTTATAACTGTCCTCAAATTTGCTCAGTTCCATCAGCAGGGTGGACAGGGCATTGGCCTTATCGGCGGTGGGATTGACCATCAGCAGATTGGTCATGTAGGTTTCATTCCAGTACCATACGAAGGAGAACAGGAATGTTGTCAGCATGGCGGGCAGCCCCAGAGGAATGCCGATGGTGAAGAACACCCGGGATTCACTGGCGCCGTCCACCCGGGCCGCTTCATCCAGGGAGGCAGGGGTCTGCTCATAGAAAGCGCGGTAAATCAAAATGAAGATAGCAGAGCGCAGGCCCTGGCCCGTCATGGCGGGCAGCAGCATGGTCCACAGGCTATAGAGAGTACCGTAATCAGAATGCAAAAGATAGGTGGGCACCATCAGCACCGGGAAGGGCACGATGAAAGTGAGCAGCACACAGGCCATCCAGAAATTCTTGCCCTTAAACCGGAACCGGGCAAAGGCGTACCCGGCCAGAGCGCAGGATATGGTCTGGGACAGGGCAGGCAGGAAGCTGACCGCCAGGGTATCCCAGAAATGATGCTGGAAGCCCATCACATCCAAAGCCTTGGTATAGTTATCAATGGACAATTGATGGGGCAGCCACTGCACAGAAGGATCCAGCAGATCCGTCAGAGATTTGAGGCTGGTAATACCCATGTGCAGAATGGGATAGACAAATACAAAGCTCAGAGAGATCAGCATCACATACAGCAGCGTCTTTGCAATCAGGCCCAGCCGTTCATTACCGCCCAGCAGCTTACTCTTCACGGCCGCCTTGGCATTGTGCAGTTTATCGCTTTTCATGGCGGCCTCCTTTCCGGGCGGCGGCCCGCTGTGCATGCAGTTTTTCCACCCGCACCTGTTCCTTGGTTTTTACCAGTTCCACTTCCTTGCGCTTGCGTTCCCGGGTAATCAGGAAGAGGATCAGCAGGCCCAGCGCCAAGGTCAAGGTATACACCCAGGCCATAGCAGAGGCAATGCCGTAACCGCCGGAGGGGGCGCTGCCAAACATGCGGTTGTCAATTTCCGTCATCACATTGTTCAGGCCGCTGGTGGCCAGGAACACCAGGGTGTATACCCCGTTGATGAGGATCATGGACCGGAGGGAGGGCAGCGTGATCTTCCAGAACACCACCCATCCCCCGGCGCCGTCGATAAGGGCCGCCTCGTAAATGGAGCGGTCAATCTTCTGCAGTCCGGTAAGATATATCAGAATGGGCACGCCGGAATACCACAGTACCAGAATCATCTGGGAAAAGAGGCTGGACAGGGGATCGGCCAGCATGGGGGGCAGCATCTCCGATACGATAGCGGAAATACCATAGGATTCGATCAGGGGCACGGTGGTGGCCCCTTCATCCACCAGCCGCTGCAAAACAGGGCCGGATACCACCACGATGGGCAGGAAGAAGATGGTGCGGAAAATGCCCTTGCCTCGCAGGGGCTGATTGAGCATCATAGCGATCACCAGGGAGAATACCAGGATCACAGCCAGGCGCAGGATGGTGTCGCTGTAGAAGGAGGTGATCAAGCCAGTAAAGACGGTATCCTTGGTGAAGATATAATTGAAATTCTCAAAGCCCACATAGCTCATCTTCCGCCCGGAAGCAGTCATTTTCACAGAATGGAGGCTGTAAATCACCGATTGAACCAGAGGCAGGGCGAAGAACAGCAAAAAACCGATCAGCCAGGGCAGCAGGAATACATACCCCTTGATTTCCCGGCGGGCAACCAATCCCAGCCGGGGAAGATGGATTACCGGACGGGAGGCAGCGGCGGGCCGACAGTCAGCCCCGGCATGACCGGCGTCTTTTTTCAGGCGACTCTTTTTTTCAGCCTTCAGCTGGCTCATTCCGCTTTCCCTCCTTTCATCACCAGATAATCCAGGGGCCCCACCTGCAGCCCTTCATATTGGAAGGGCCGGCTTCCGTAATTGACCAGCACCTGCACATCATCGCCCCAGGTGACCAGCACCGCTTCATCGGACAGCAATTGATGATTTTTCATCTGTCTGTCCCCAATGGCCGCCCACAGATCAGCAATCTTTTCATCGGCAGCCAGCACGATATCCTTCATCACATCCCAGGATGCGGAGAACACATTGCTGGAATTGGTGTAGGCCAGCTTCTGCACATCCTCCTGGGTGATCAGATAGGAAGGATAGGCCCCGTATTCCACCATCTTGAGCAATTGCCGCTGCTGATTAGAATCAAAATTGTTCCAGGGGCCGTAATAGGGCACATGGCCGCTGAGCACCAAAGGCAGGAAGGGCACCTCCGCCGACAGGAAGGAATAGCTGGTGGTGCCAAGGGGCATATCCAGATAGATATCCATGTAGGGGAAGTACGCCGCCAGGGGATTCTGCAGTGCCAGGGTCATCCCTTCCATGGATTCCAGGGCGCTGCAGTACATATCCAGCGTCTGGCCCCGGGTATAATTGCTGCCGGCAGAATAGTAGGAAAAGAGCGTGCTGGGCAACGTGGCCAGGGACAGGCCCCGGAAATCCGCCCGATACTGCTGGGCATAATCCTTCATGATTTCTGCCGAACGGGGAGGCGTGAGATAGTAGAAATTGGCATATCTTTCGCCGCCCACGTATACCTGGGCAATGGTCTGACCAATGGAGCGAACGATATCCAGCCGCATGTTATAGGTGCGTTCGGTATGGGCCATGACGGGATCCATTTCCATGAGGAAGACGCCCCCGTCCTGCACGATCTGCTGCTGCAGCGCTGCCAGCTCCTCCCGGCTGCCCAGGGCCTTTTCCAGGGCAACGCTGCCGCTGCCAAGGCTTTGGCTCAGGCCGCCGGTCTGCCATCCCCGGTACACCGCAAGGGGCGCGCTCATGCCTGCTTGACGGGCGTCCTCCAGGATATCCCGGGCATGACCGATGCCGGTCATGATCACCAGCTGATCCCATAGCAAGAATTTTTCATTTTCGGCGCCCAGGAATTCGATCCGGGGCCGATAGGCGGTATCTGCGTTCTTCAGGGCGCCCTGGGCCTCCAGGATAGCCCGGTATTTCTTGGCCATGCCAACATAATTAGCATCTTCTCCGGATAAGAGGTAGAAACGCACCTTCATATCCCGGATGTTGCCGTTCGTTTCCCGGGCGCGCAGGCCCATGGAACGTGTGGTCTGGCGGATGTATTCTTCCCGGATGACAAAATATGCGCCGGTCCAGTTGTACTTGGTGATGACGCCGCCGGGATAGGCCTTGATTTCCGCCGCCTCATCGCCCTTTTCCACCAGTCCCAACCAACCCAGGCCCAGATCGGTATAGGCCATACCGAATACCGGCATGGTTACCATTTCCGCCGGACGGCTCAGATTGGTATTAACATAGGCGCTGGTGCTGACATTGACCACGGCATTATCCACGCCCACATTGCCCCCGTAGAGGCGTTTGGCAAAGGGTGTGGTGCCCACCCCTTCCCCATCGCTGAAATTAATGATGGCGCCGGCGGCCTCGGGCACAAAGATGTAGCCGGCATGGGTATCCAATTCCGTGGCGCCGAAAGCAGGCAGCAGATACAGCCCGCACAGGCTGGTGCCCTCATTGACCACCTGGCCCGCTTCATCTTCGATCGTATACTCTTCAAATCCATCCGCAGGAGCAGTGATGGAAATGCCGTCCGCTTCCAAGCGGATCTCCAGCCGGATACGCTGGCAATGCTGGGTGAAATCCACATAGGCGTCCACGCCGTTTTCCAGCTTTTCCAGCCGCATTTCATAGGGCGCATTGGTGAAATCCACCCGCTTGGTGGATGTGGAAGTGCCGCTGGATACGTCCAGGGCAAACACATTGCCCAGCAGTCCTTTCCATTCCTTGGAGGAAATGCCGGCGGTGCTCACCTGGCCGGGCAATCCGTGGCCTGTTTCCTTATGGGTCAGGGTCAGGGCCAGATTCTCCGTATCGATGGAAAGAATCAGCGCATCATTTTCCACCGTGTACTCCTCTGCCAAACCTGCCAAAGGCAGCAGCAGCAAAAGCAGCATCAGCCCCGCAATTTTCTTAATGTTCATTGTAGAATTTGGCCTCCTTCCACACGCCGGAAAGGAATTCCCACAGCTGCACCACCAGGGCCATGGCAATTACCAGGGCAATGATGATCATCAGCATGGTAAACAGCGTCAGCAGCAGCGATACGATGGTTTCCCGGAAGGAATAATTCTGCAATTGCTTTACCATCATCACAATCAGCACCAGGCAGCCCATCAGGGCGATGATATCAATGCAGGTGATGATGAAGGCTTCGTTATAGGTAAGCACAAAAGAAGCGGCAAAGGCAATGGGCTTGAGCAGAATGAAGGGGGTCAGGGCATAGGCCAGGCCGCAGTACATCTGCTTGAACGTGCCCTCGCCCTCCCGGATGGAGCAGATCAGATTGCAGGCCACCAGGAACAAAAGCAGCCCGCCGAAAACCAGTGCAACATCCGTGGCCACCTCATATCGGCCGTCCATAATCCCCTTGAAGAGGAAGCCGCTGGCGTATTTATTCACCATATAGATGAGGAACAGCGCCAGATACAGGAGGGTAGCGGACAGCACCGATACCTTCTTTTCATGCTTCAGGCCGTAATAGGCATCCGCAGGGTTGCGGGGGAAATAGGTCATAAACCGGATTTCGCGGATCAGCTTCCGATCAAATACCCGATGCAGCACAGCCGCAAACGCCGCCACGGGCCCCACCTTCTTCTTGAGCAGCTTCCACAGCCATTTGAGGAATACCAGCAGCGCAATACCGCCGATGAGCAGCAGCACATTATCCTGCAGCCACACATTGCGCACTTCCCAATAGGCATCGGAGTACCCTTCCTTATCCCCGCCCCGGCGGAAGGCAGCCAGGGCTTCATCATACATTTCCAGCTTGTAATACGCCTTGCCCAGGCCCATCTGGGCATAGTCAAACATGCTGTTCATCCGGGCCACCTTTTCCCAGGGCTCCCGGCTCTGGGCATAGAGGCCCTCCTGGTACAGGCTCAGCGCCTGATGCACCAGCTTGGCGTATTCAGTGATTTCAAACCGCTGTACCAGGGCTTTTTCCCGATCCAGGGCATAGACCCGGCCCTCGCCGTCCACATCAATTGCCACCGTATTGACAAACAAACCGGTGCGGGTACGGTCAATATCCTGGCCGCCGAAATGGAACAGCACCCGGCCGTCCCGGGAATACTCCATGATATAGCCCTGTTCATTAACCACAAAAATGGTTTCCTGGGCGCCAACGGCCACGTCCACCCCATTGGTGAAGCCCCAGCGGGTTTCCTCCATGATGTTCAGGCCGCTCATGCTCAGCTTTTTCACGCCCTCGGCGCCGGTAGTGACGGTATACACCAGTCCCCTTTCATCCATGGCAAGATTGGTGGGGGTAGCAGGCACATTCCGCTTGAGCTGGGCCAATTGCTCCTTGCTGTAGGTAAGGCGCTTGAGCTTTTCCATCAGGGAAAGCTCGGTGGTATTGGCGCCGAAATAGCCCAGGAACACGCCGTCAGCGCTGAACTGGGCGATGCCATTGGTATTGCCCTTACTGATGACATACATGGCCCCGGCATCATCCACCGCCACAGCCAGGGGCTTGAAAGCGGCCTTCACGCCGTAAAGGGCGGTGCCGGGATGCTCCAGGGTGAAAATCTTTTCACCGCTCTCCACATCGAAGATCAGCACCTGCTCCTGCTTTACATCCGCCACATACAGCTTGCCATGCTTGACGAAAATGCCCGCAGGCTGCTTGAATACCTTTTTATCGCCGATAATTTTGATCAGTTCGCCGTCCAGGGTGGCATGCACCACCCGCTTGTTCCCCTCGTCGGAGATGAACAGGCCCCATTCATCGGATACAAACAGATCCGCCGGGCGCTTGAGGGCGTCCTCGCCGAAATCCATAAAGGTTTTATCCGGCAGATACCCATCCGGAGAATAGGCGGAACGGCCGGTATAGGTCTGGGTAAAGGTATAGTAGGGCGCTTCCGCCGCCAGTCCTTCCAGGGGAAGGGCAGCAAGCAAAAGCAGCAGGGCCAGCAAGATGGTCATCCGTTTCATGGCCGCTTCCCCCTTTCTTAATCTTCCTTGAAAATCTTGCCCGATTGCTTGGTAATGATATAGATGAGCAGCAGCAGCACCACAGACGCCGCAGAAGCATAGCCCATTTCATAGCGGATGAAGCCGTAATCCTCGATCAGATTGACGATCAATTGGCCGGCATACTGGGGGGTGGGATTGGCCCCGGACAGGGATACGCCGATATAGCCCACCTGGAAGGTGTTGACCACTGCCATCACCAGACCGAAAAGCATCTGCGGCTTCATCAGGGGAATGGTGATATAGAATACTTCCTGCAGGCGATTGCGAATGCCGTCAATTTCCCCGGCCTCATACATGGTTTCGTCGATGTTCATCATGCCCGCCAGCATGGCCAGGAAGCCCACGCCCATGGAAGACCACAGGGCCACGACGATCATCACCGGCATCAGGTATTCAGTGGATTGGAGGAAGGCAATAGGCTCCGATATCCAGCCCAGATTCAGCAGCATTGCGTTCAGATATCCCCGCTCATCGCCGCTGAAGAGGATGCGCCATACCACCGTCATGGCCACGCCGCTGGTCATAGAGGGAGAATAAATCAAAAGCGCCAGTACCGTACGGGGGCCCTTGGATACCTGGCTGAGGCACCAGGCCAGAAAGAAGGAGAGCAAATAGCCCCCCGGCCCCACGATGATGGCAAAAAGAATGGTATTGGGCAGCACATACTGCATGAAGATGGAATCCCGGGTGAGCAGATTCACATAGTTCATGAAGCCCACGAAATCCGGCATCTGAATGGTATTGAAATTGGTGAAGGAAAGGGCGATGGCGATGACCACCGGCACCACAATGAACAGGGAGAACAGCAGCACGTAGGGGGCTACAAAGGCGTAAGCCGCCCGAATACTCTTTGGCCCCTTGATGCGCTTTACCGCTTCTTTTCTTTCGCTCATTCCAGCCACCCCCTCACCGTATCCAGATCAGGTACCTTAAAGGAAACAACCAATTCTCCATCCTTGATCCAGCCGAATTCCTCCAGCTTTCTTTCCACTTCCCGGTCGATGCGCTTGATGGCCTCGTCCAGGGCGGCACGCAGGTTATCCCCCTCCAGGCACACCGCATTGATCGCATTGGAGATTTCCCGCTCCACCATGTAGTTGCCGGGGATGCGGGGCGCCTCATAGATCCATTCCATTTGCTCTGCAATGATCTTTTTATGCTCAGTGGGCCAGGGGGAATTGAGGAAGGCCTGCCGATTGGCGCTGTTCCACAAGTATTCATTGCCCAGGGTGGATTGCAGCGTGAAGGCAAATTCCGTCTGGGTTTCTTCACTCATCCACCAGGTGAGGAATTGCCAGGAGGCGTCGGGCATTTCCGTATTGGAGAAGATGAAGCAGCTCTGCTCCGCCCCGCTGGTCCAGCGCTGCACCACGCCGTTTTCATCAGTGACGCCGGGATAGAGGGCAATGCCCCACCGGTCGGTCAGCTCAGGCGCGGCATTCATCAGCAGATTGTACATGCCGTAATTGGCGGTGCCGATGGGCAGGGTGCCGTCCCGGAAGGACTGATAGAAGGAATTGATTTCATAATCCATATCGTAGACGATGAAGCTTTCCGTGAGCAGTTCCAGCCCTTGGATTGCCGCCTCCTCATCCAGCAGAATTTTGATATTGCCATCCTCGTATAATTTGCCGCCGGTCTGGAAGATATAGGGGGTGGTGATGGAAAAGCTCTTATACCCCACGGCATTGGCCACAAAATTATTGAAATTGAGGCCAAAACGATGGAGCGTAGGCAGCATTTTCAGCACGTCCTCATAGCTGTCCGGCACTTCCACCCCGATATTATCCAGGATATCCTTGCGGTAGAAGAGCACATAGAAATTGAAGGTTTCAGGCAGGGCATAGATCCCATCATTGCACACCCCGGGAATCAAAAGGCCCGCCGGGAACTGGCGCCCCACTTCCTTGAAATTGTTATAGCCGCGCAGATCCATCAGCGCCCCGCGCACCGCCAGATCATAGGTGCGGCCGGTAGATACCCCCAAGGCCACATCCGGTGCGCTGCCGGAGGCATTAGCCAGCACCAGCTTGCTTTCATCGGGCATGATGGAAAATTCCACCTTCACGCCGGTCTGGGGGGTGAAGGAAGTATCCGCCATGCGCTGCAGAATCTCCAGATACTGGCGGGGACGATTGACCCACACCTGCAAAACGCCCGCTTCCTCATTGAGGCCGGCGGTGTAGCCCTGATCGCCGAAGGAGGCAAAGAACCGGGAAATGCCGGCGCCAATGGCGGGGAACAGACCGGGACCCTGGGGCAGCTGGCCCTTATCGGTATAAAAATGGATGCTGTCCAGGCCCATGGGGCTCTTGCCCAGCTCTTCCGCGGTGGATACCAGGAAAGAGCGCACGGAAGAGGATCCCTGGGTGAACTGATTGAGCTTCTTGGGCAGATTATCC
Source organism: Clostridiales bacterium (assembly GCA_015056265.1). Lineage (GTDB taxonomy): Bacteria > Bacillota > Clostridia > Christensenellales > Aristaeellaceae > RUG563. The sequence continues at coordinate 14,334 of SVGR01000006.1, read as the reverse complement.
GGCTCCAGGGCCAGCAGCTCCAATTGCTCCAGGGCCACATCCAGGCTGCTGAGGAAGCCAATGCGGCCATTGCTGCCGGCAATGGCCTGCAGCTCGCTACGCACCATTTTCAGTTCGCTGATCCACTTTTCCATATCCTCAGCGATATGAAAATCAAAATCTGCCAGATTGAAATCCCGGAAGAAATCGGTATTGCCGCCGGTGATTTTGGTAATATCCAGAGCCAGCGCCGCCATTTCATCGGAAATCAAGGTGAGCATCTGAATGGCAGGACGCAGGGGATCCAGGCTGGTCTGAATGGTAAGGGTATGCTCCCCGGCAGTGAGATGCACAAGGGCCGGCTTACCTTCCCCGTCCAGCACGGACTGATTGCCAAAGCCCAGGGAATAGGTAAGCTGCACATTATCAAAATCGGGAGAGGGAATACAGCCATCTACATAGAAGGTGCGGAAAACAGGGAAATTGGCGTGGTCCGCCTGGCGCATATGCAGCCCCAGGGCGTAATCCCCTTCCTCCTCTACGGTAAAGGTATAGGTAATCATATCCCCGGGATAGCGATAGGAGATATCCTCCACATAATTGATCACTTTTTTATCGCTGCTGTAGGGGGTAAGCGCCATATCATAATCGGCGGCCGCCCGCACATTGGGGTTATTGCGCAGGGGCATCTTTTCCGCCTGGATTGCAATGGCAGCGCCCTTTTGCAATTGGCCCTGCCTGCCCTCCCCAGGCACGATTTCCCCTGCCAGGGAGAAGGCGTAGAGTGCAAAGGGCCCTTCCTTGCAGGCAAGTGTAATCTCATGCGTTCCGGCGGTAAGCATCAACCCCATGCCCTTGCTGTACAGGCCGGCCTTGCCGTAGAGCCGGGATTCATAAACGCCCATTTCCTTCACCGGCATGCTGACCACTTCGTTGCCGTAGCGATCCTTTTCAAAGGTGTCGGGAGCGCTCCACCAGGCGTCCAGAGACAAGGCCGTGCATTCCGCATAGGGGGATTGGCCGTCCACAAGCAGGGAATAGACGTTATCCAGGATATTGTTGCCGGTCATGGCATAGGTAATCACCGGATAGGCAAACACATCCTCTTCCACCGTCACCGTAAAGGAAAAGGATTGACCCTCCGTCAGGGCAACGCCCTCGGGAGCGGCATACAGATCCGTCCGCCCCGAAATGGCGGGCGCACCCTCCAGGGCATGGAGATAGGCAGCATAATCGTCCCCGTTAGAGCGGGCTAAATACAGCTCCTCCACCGTCTCGCCCAGCCCCGCTGCAGGAACCAGCATCAGGCACAGCAGCGCCGCCAAGAGCCATGTGACCGATTTCAATCCAATCCGCATATCCCATACCCCATTTTTTCTTTGTCTATATCAGAATGATGAATTACCATATATTTATTAAAACATTTTTTTGATTATTCGTCAATATCATTCGGCATAGATATGTGATATATGGGCATGTTTTTTTCATATATTACAATAAATTGCCGATTTACCCCTTTTATTTTCGTTTTTATTTCGGTTTTTCCAAAACATAACATCTTATCTTTTCTTTTTTACTTTATTTCGAAATTTTCGAAATGAACAATTATTCTGTATTCATGCAAAAACAGGCCTGCGCATCACCGGATGCACAGGCCCTGCAAACATGTTTTTGTTTCCTGTTATTCTTCGAAATCCTTCAGATATTGGGCAACGGACCGGGTCATTTCCCGGGAGAAATCGGAATTGTATTTGCGGTTGCAGAAAGCCGCCAGCCACTCCTCGTAGGGCCGCTCCCCCGCCTTATAGGCCAGCATTTCCGCAAGTTCCGTCCCATCCATATCCCGGTATCCGTTTTCATGAACGATATGGGCCATTTCCACCCGCAGGGGCTTTTTCCGCGCCTGCTGCTGAGCAGTGGGATAACCAAAGACCACCATGCAGCAGGGAAATACAAATGCGGGCAAGCGCAGCATCTGCCGATGAATTTCGCAGTTTTCCATGATATCCCCGATGTAGCAGCTGCCGATCCCCAGGCTCTCCGCCGCCGTTACCGCATTCTGGGCAGCGATGGTGGCATCCGACACCGCAAGCATCAGATCCCCTACTCCGGGATGGCGGGGCTGACATCCGCCGCATGCAAAGGCACGATACCATTTGCGGCAATCAGCGCAAAAAATCAGCACCAATTCAGCGTCAGCGATAAAGGGCTGATGATCGCAGGATTGGGAAAGATGATCCTTTAGCTTCTGATCGGTCACATCGATGATGGTATAGAGTTGCTGATTGCCGGCGGTGGGGGCGCCCACGGCGGCCAGCAGGATGGCTTCCTTTGCCTCTGCCGGAATTTCCCTTTCCTCAAATACCCGGACGGATTTGCGGTTCCTTAGTTGGCGGATCACTTCATTCATAGGGGTCATCCTTTCAAAAAAGGGGACGGCGCCCTGGCCATCCCTTTGGCTTACGCAGTAAAATATACTTCCCCTCTGGATGCAGGATCGTCCCGAATGATTTCGCAATTGCCCGGCAGGGAGATGCTGCCGGAAGCGGGATTCTTAATACTGATGACGGGGGCGGTGAGGGTGGCTTCCACCTCGCTCTTTTCAAAGGCAAAATCCGCCCCCCGCATTTCACAATCAATCAGCTTCAATCCCTTGCAGTAACACAGGGGCTGGGTGCCGGAAATAAGGCAGTGATCAAAGGTGACGTTTTCGCAGTACCAGGCCAGGTATTCTCCCTTCACCACGCAATTTTTCACCAGCACATTTTTCGCATGCCAGAAGGCGTCTTTGGTGTCCAGAATGCAGTTTTCAAATACGGCGTTTTCAACATACTGGAAGGAATATTTGCCCTTGAACTGCAGATTTTTGAAGGAAAGATCCTTCGCCCGCAGCATGAAGTATTCGCTTTCGGCGGTGCAATCCTGCATTTCAATTTCATGGGAAAACCAGCCGAATTCCGGGGAAATGATATCGCAATCTTGCATCCGGATTTTTCCGCATTCCCTGAGGGCCTTGATACCGTGCAGCTGGGTATTTTTGATTTCAATTTCATCGCTGTACCACAACGCCGCCCGGCAAAGATGCGTCATTTCACAATCCGAAATTTTCAGTCCCTGCACATGCCAGAAGGGATAGCGCAGATTGAAAAAGCAATTTTCCACTTCAATATTCCGGCATTCCTTGAAGGCGCTTTCTCCATCCGCCGGGCCGTCAAAGGTGCATTCCCGCACCAGGGCGTCCCTGACACCGTACAGCGCCCGCTCTTCATCCAGCCGTTTATTCTCAATCAATTGCATATTATTTACTTCCTTTTATCTGATACCAGGCCGTGCCGGGCCTTCCGCCCCGCATTTTGTCCCAATTTATTCTATCCTGCCTTTTCCCTTGCGTCAAGGGAAAAATGGAAAATTCTGTATATTACCCGCACAAAAAAATTACCGTCGGGATTGCTCCCGGCGGCAATGGTATGCTTTATCTTTCTTCTCTGAAATATGGCAATCCCAAGCTCATGGGGGGCTGATTTTCCCGTTTTTTGCTGATGCTGGAAATGATCAGCACCACAATCGTTACCACATAGGGCAGCATCTTCAGGAGGGACTGGGCCGTCATGACAGAGAATATGCCGCCCAGCATGGTCAGCTGGCTGGCACAGCGATACAGGAAGCCAAAAACGATGGAACCGATGATGGCCAGGTGGGGCCGCCACAGGGAGAAAATCACCAGCGCCACAGAAAGCCATCCGTATTCTTCCAGATTCTTATAGGCTTCATTGGATGCTTCAAAGTCAATAATGCTGTAGAAGCCGCCCAGGGCCGCAATGCCGGCGCCAATCAACGTGGCAATATACTTATACCGGGTAACATTTACGCCCACGGCGTCCGCCGTGCCGGGGTTTTCACCGATGGAGCGCAGCCGCAGGCCCGTCTTGGTGCGCAGCAGCACCCAGGACGCCACCCCGCAGATCACCAGCGCCAGAAAAAACAGGACACCCAGCTTCTGCAGTTCATCCGTTCGGCTGGCAAAGGGCTGACGGAACAATTCACGGCTGAACTTCAGATAAGTGGCATGATTCATGGCCTTAACGCCAAAGAGCACGCGGCTGAGCCCGGCGCCAAAGGTGGTCAAAGCCAGGCCGGTCACATTCTGGTTGGCGCGCAGAGTGATGGTGAGGAAGCTGTAAATCAGTCCGGTGAGCATGCCAAAGAGCACGGCGCCCAGAATCCCGGCCAGGATGATCAGGAAGCCCGGCAGATTCAGCGGCGCTACCAGGCACAGCGCCAGACAGCCGCCGGCGCCGCCCATGCACATGATGCCGGGAATGCCCAGATTCAGATGACCGGCTTTCTCCGTCAGGATTTCGCCGGTGGCGCCATACATAAAGATGGCGCCGAAGCCCAGGGAAGAAATAGCAAAATTCAGCCAAGCATTCATTTGACCGCCTCCTTCTCTTTGGTTGCGGTATGGAATTTACGCATGGTGACCTTATAGTGGATAAAGAATTCGCAGGCAATGACGAAGAACAGCACAATGCCCACAAACACATCTTCATAAGCGCCCTTCACACCAAAATCCGTAGAGATTTTGCCGCGGTTGAGGATGGTAACCAGGGCGGAAGAGAAGAGCATCATCAGCGGATTAAAGTAACCCATCCAGGAAACGATAATCGCCGTAAAACCCTGGCCGCCGATGGAGGTGGTGGTGATGGTGTTATCCTTGCCGGCGAAGAGGAAGCCGGTAATACCGCAGATGAGGCCGCTGACCAGCATGGTGCGGATAATCACCTTTTTTACATTGATGCCGCTGTACTGAGCGGTGCGGGTACTTTCGCCCACCACGGAGATTTCGTAGCCATGCTTGGTATAGCGCAGATAAACGAAAGTGACAATGGTGAGCACGGCGGCCACCAGAATGATAAACAGATAATTATTGGAAATGACGGGCAGCGCGCCGTGAGGCAGGGCATCCAGAGAAGAATCCGTAGGCACCCAGATCTTCAGGAAAAAGTCCACCACATAGAAAGCCACATAGTTCATCATCAGGGTGAACAGCGTTTCATTGGTATCCCATTTTGCCTTGAACAGGGAAGGGATCACCGCCCAGATGCCAGAGAAGATCAGCGCCGCCAACAGCATCAACAAAAGCAGCGCCCATTCCGGCATCTGGCCCCCCAGATAGAAGGCCACGCCGATGGCTGCCAGGGCGCCCACCAAGGTCTGCCCCTCGGCGCCGATATTCCAAAAGCGCATGCGGAAAGCCGGGGTAACCGCCAGGGCAATACACTGCAGAATGGCCGTATCCCGGAAGAATTCCCATATGCGGTTGTATTTCCGGGCGGCGGATGCATTCAGCTTAAAGGAGCCGTTATAGAAGCTGGTGATGAATTTTTCAAAAAATTCAATCAGATCCCGGGGCTTTTTATTGTTATCTTCAATCAGGATATAGGCAACCAGGCCGCAGACGATGAAGCCCACCGCAATGGCCAGCAGGCGAACAATCCATGCAGCCCAGCCGGGAAAGGCGGCCCGCTTCGTCAGGTGAAACAGCGGCTCATGCCCCGTTTTCTTGGTGATTGCGCTCATTGCTTATCCTCCTGTAAAGAAGTAAGGATCTCGTTGAAGGATTCGGGCTCTTTCCTGGCGTCTTCCGTTTGGGTCATCAGCAGGCCCACTTCTTCCTTTGTAATTGTGCGTGCATCCACCAATCCGGTGACCCGGCCGGAATTGATGACCATGATCCTGTCGCACAAGGCCAGTAACACATCCAGATCCTCGCCCACAAAAATGACGGCCACGCCATTTTCCTTTTGCCGGTTCAGCAAATGATAGATGGTATAGGAAGAATTGATATCCAGCCCGCGCACAGGATAGGCGGCCATCAGTACCTTGGGGGCAAAGGCAATCTCCCGGCCCACCAGCACCTTCTGCACATTGCCGCCGGAAAGTCTGCGCACCGGGGTATTGACGCCGGGGGTAGCCACTTCCAGCTCCTTAATAATTTCCTCCGCCAGAGCCCGGGGCTTTTTCCGGTTCAGGAAACCGGCATGGCCCTTGCGGTAGCTGCGCAGCATCATATTATCGGTAATGCCCATACTGCCAACCAAACCCATACCCAAACGATCCTCCGGCACAAAGGAAAGGCGAACGCCCAGGGAACGGATCTCCAGCGGCGTGCGGCCCCGCAGATCCATCACTTCATCTTCCTTGAAAAGCACTTCCCCGGAAGTGACCAGCTTGCGAATCTGACCGGTAGACATGCCGTCAAAAGAAACAGCGGCGCCATCAGGGGTTTTGAACGCATCTTCAGCGGCCAATTCCTTTACCCGACGCATGGATTTATGGAAAAAGGTAACAGGCTTATCCTTTTTCGGATTATGAAAAATGACTTCCCCGCTATCCAGCAGCTGCAGCCCGGCAATGGCCTCCAGCAATTCCTTCTGGCCGCTGCCGGCAATGCCGGCGATGCCCAGGATTTCCCCGCTATTGGCGGAAAAGGAAACGTCATGCAGCACCTGCACGCCTTCCGCATTGCGGCAATTGAGGCCCTTCACCTCCAGCCGGGGCTGAGGGTTCACGGGCTGGCTGCGGTCAATATCCAGCGTAATTTTCTTGCCCACCATCATTTCCGTCAGGCTTCCTTCGGTAGCGTCCCGAGTATCCACGGTGGCGATATGCTCACCCTTGCGCAGGATGGCCACCCGATCGGAAATGGACAGCACTTCGTGCAGCTTATGGGTGATGATGATGATGGATTTTCCGTCTTCCTTCATGCGGCGCAGCACCTGGAAGAGACGATCAATTTCCTGGGGCGTGAGCACAGCGGTGGGCTCGTCCAGGATCAGAATATCAGCGCCCCGATAAAGCACCTTGATGATTTCCACCGTCTGCTTTTCGGAAACGGACATATCATAGATTTTTTTCTGGGGATCGATATGAAAACCATATTTCTCAGCAATCTGAGAAACCTGGGAATTGACGTCTTTCAAATTGTGCCGGCCCTTTTCATCCACGCCCAGCACAATGTTTTCAGAGGCGGTAAACAAATCCACCAGCTTAAAATGCTGATGAATCATGCCGATTTTCAGATTAAAAGCATCCTTGGGAGAGCGGATGACCACTTCCCGGCCATCCTTGAAAATTTTGCCTTCATCCGGGAAATAGATGCCAGCGATCATGTTCATCAGCGTGGTTTTGCCGCAGCCGTTTTCCCCCAGGATGGCCAGAATTTCTCCCTGGTACACATCCAGATTCACATTATGATTGGCAACAACTTTGCCAAACCGTTTGGTGACGTTCCGCATGCTCAATGCAATGTTATTTTCCACGCTGCATCCTCCGTATTTTCAGAGATTGAAAGGGCTTGGGCTGCCACCCCCGAAAGAGCGACAGCCCAAGCCGATGGGCTTTGATGCCCGAATCATTGAAATTAGTTATTCAGCAGTTCGATGCCGTCCAGCTTCACATCGAAGTAGGGAGCAGAGCGGAACTCGGATTCATGGAAGAAGCCTTCGAACACAACTTCAGTTTCGGGGATATAGTCGCCCATGTCATCCACGTCAGCAATGTAGGATTCCAGCTTGGCGCCGCCCACCAGAATGAAGTTATCAGCAGCGGTATCGAACACCTTGATTTCGCCGTTGATGAAAGCAGCCTTGGCAGCTTCGATGGCTTCAATGGTGCCGGCAGCAGCGGCCTTTTCGTTCACATCGGTCAGAACCACGGAGCCGGTGGCGATGGTGCCGGTCCAGTCAGCAGCAATGGCTTCTCCAGCGGCGACCTGGTTCACAATGTATTCAAAGTAGGGAGCCCAATTGATGCGGGAAGAAACGATGAAGGTGTTGGGGCAGTTTTCCACGGTGGAGCCATTGTAGGAAACGTTGGGGATGCCGGCGTCTTCGCAAGCGGTGGGAGCGCCCATGGAGTCAGCATGCTGGGAGATCAGATCGCAGCCAACGCCGATCAGAGCGGTAGCGGCAGCGTTTTCAGCATTGTAGTCATACCAGGAACCGGTGAACTGCACCTTCATCTGCACATCGGGGCAAACGGACTTGGCGCCCAGATAGAAGGAGGTGTAACCAGAGATAACTTCGGCATAGGGGAAAGCGCCAACGTAGCCCATCATGGGAACTTCGCCCTTGAGGTTGCCGGCGGCCTTGATTTCGTTCAGTTTCATGCCGGCAGCGATACCAGCCAGGTAACGGCCTTCATAGATGGCAGCGAAAGCGTTGTGGAAATTGGACAGCCCTTCGGTATGGGCCTTGGTGCCGGTAGCATGGCAGAATTCCACTTCGGGGCATTCCTTGGCAGCCTTAATCATGAAGGATTCATGACCGAAGGAGTTGGCGAAAATCAGGTTGCAGCCTTCATCCACCAGTTCCAGAGCGGCTTCGTAGCAAGCATCGGATTCGGGAATGTTGCGCATCATGATCACCTGTTCTTCAGACAGGCCCAGGGTTTCCGCGGCTTCCAGAACGCCGTTGATGAAGTTAAGATCATAGGTGGAGTCTTCGTCATGCAGCAGGATCACGCCCAGCTTCACGTTGGACAGATCAGCAGATTCGGCCATCACGGGCAGGCTGGCCATGCACAGAGCCAGAACCATCAGCAGAGCAGCAAACTTTTTCATTGGTTTTTCCTCCTCCAAATTTCCCATGGATAATTTTTCTATTGGATCAATCGTTTTCCAGCAGGATCTTTCCATCCTCAATGCCGGTAACGATTGCCAAAGACTGAAGATTGACCCCCATGGCCCGCAGATTTTTCCCGCCGGGCATGAAGCCCTTTTCCACCGCGATGCCCACGCCCACCACTTCGCAATCCATCTGGGCGCACAGGGCCATCATGCCCTGAACCGCCTGGCCATCCGCCAGGAAATCATCGATGATCAGCACGCGGCTGCCCTTGGGCAGATATTTTTTATCCACCCGGATGACGTTTTCCCGTTTATGGGTGAAGGAATATACCTTGGCCTGGGCCACATCGGGGGACTGCACCACCGTGGCGCCCTTTTTGGCGAAAACCACAGGGATATCGGAAAGATGATGGGCCGCCGCCACTGCCATGGCGATGCCGGACGCCTCCACCGTCAAAACCACCGTGGGCTCTTCTGACCGGAAACGGGCGGCAAACTCTTCCCCCATACGGAAAAGAAGCGCCGTATCGATCCTGTGATTGAGGAACATATCCACCTTCACCACATCCTGGCCCAGGCCCACGCCATGCATCCGGATGGCTTCCCGAAGCTCTTTCATCGATACTGCGCCTCCCATCTGACCGGCATTTTTCCTTTTCCGGAAAAATCCGAACATTTTCGAGCAATACAGGCTTATTGTACAGGATTTTTTCAAAAAATGCAAGCCTTTTTCCGAAATATTTCTCGGCTGGCATGTATCTTCTGGGCCTTTCCATCCCTGCAACAAAATGCCAGGGTAAAAAAATTTCTGCGGGCCACAATAGCATTGACCTTGATGAAGGAGGTGAAGCAGCAATGAATCAATCCGGCAATCAATCGGGCAATCAAATCAATGTGCCCGAAGCCAAGGCGGCCCTGGACAATATGAAATTTGAAATTGCCCGGGAACTGGGCATCAATTTCAAGCAGGGCTACAACGGCGATCTGAGCAGCCGCGAAAACGGATACGTGGGCGGCTACATGGTCAAGCGCCTGATCGAACAGGCAGAAAAGCAGATGGCGGGCAAGCAGTAAATACCCGTCTTTCCCTTCCGGAAGCCGGTTGAAAAGGATCCTTTCCTTTCCAATCCGCTTCTCTTCCCAATCAAAAAAGAAACAGGAGTGATTTGTCATGTATAATGCCAACAACAATGCTTCTTCCAGCAATTCCAACCGTGTGAACGTGCCCGAAGCCCGCGCCGCTCTGGACAACATGAAGTATGAAATTGCCAGCGAACTGGGCATCAACCTCAAGCAGGGCTATAACGGCGATCTGCCCTCCCGTCAGGCCGGCTATATCGGCGGCTACATGGTCAAGCGCATGATCGAACAGCAGGAACGCCAGATGAGCGGCAAATAACGCCGGTTGAAAAGAGCCGGGGCGATTCTTCGTCCCGGCTCATTTTTTTGCATATCAGGTTTCTGCACCGGCGAACTGGCTGTTGTAGAGATGGGCGTAGAATCCCTGCTTTTTCATCAGCTGTTCGTGGCTGCCCGCTTCCACGATATGGCCGCTTTGCATCACCAGAATCACATCTGCCTTCCGGATGGTGGACAGGCGATGGGCCACGATGAAGCTGGTTCTTCCCTGCATCATGGCGTGGAATGCCGCCTGGATGCGAATTTCCGTGCGGGTATCGATGCTGCTGGTGGCCTCATCCAATATCAGCATGGGAGGCAGCGCCAGCATCACCCGGGCAATGCACAGAAGCTGCCGCTGGCCCTGGCTGAGATTGCCTCCATTTTCGGTGATTTCCGTATCGTACCCCTTGGGAAGACGGCGGATGAAGGAATGGGCATGGGCAGCCTTGGCAGCGGCGATGATCTCTTCCTCCGCCGCATCCGGCTTACCGTAGGCAATATTTTCTCTGACGGTGCCCTTCTTCAGCCAGGTATCCTGCAGCACCATGCCATAATTTCCCCGAAGCGCATGCCGTTTCCAATTCCGGATATCGGTATCCTTCACCCGGATGCTGCCCCCGTCCACATCGTAAAAGCGCATCAGAAGATTGATCAGGGTGGTCTTTCCGCAGCCGGTGGGGCCCACGATAGCAATGCGCTGGCCGGGATGCACATCCAGGCTGAAATCCTCGATCAACGGCCGGTCGGCCTCATAGCGGAAGGATACGTCCTTCAGCTCCACATGGCCGTCGCTGACCGCATCCTGCGCCCCTTCGGCGTCGGGAATCTCTTCCTTCTCATCCAGCAGTTCAAAAATCCGCCCGGCACAGGCCAGGGCATTCTGCATTTCCGTGATGACCCCGGAAATTTCGTTGAAAGGCTTGGCATACTGGCTGGCATAGCTGAGGAATACGCTCATATCCCCGATGCTCACCTTTCCCTGCACCGCAAAAACAGCGCTGACCAGGCCCACCACCGCATAAATGATATTGTTTACCAGCCGGGTGGAGGGATTGGTGAGGCTGGAAAAGAACACCGCTTTCAGGCTTACCTTGCCCAATTCTTCATTCATTTCATCAAACGCCTGCAGGCTTTCATCCTCGTGCCCGAAGGCCTTCACCACTTCCTGACCCTCCATCCATTCGTTGATGAGGGCAGTCTGGCTGCCCCGCACCCGGGCCTGGCCCTGGAAATACCGATGGGTGCGCCGGGCGATAAAGGCGGCAACGAACAGGGACAGGGGCGTGAGCACTACCACAATCAATGTAATGGCCACATTCAGCGCCAGCATGATGCCCAAGGTGCCCACGATGGTCAGCACCCCGGTGAACAGCTGGGTAAAGCCCATCAGCAGCCCATCGGAAAAAGCGTCCACATCGGCAATCAGCCGGCTTACCAGATCCCCGGAGGGATGGGCATCCAGATAGGAAAGGGGCAGCTTCTGGATCTTTGCCATGGCGTCATTGCGCAGATCCCTGGAAACCAGGAAGGCAATCCGGTGATTGCAGGCAGAAAGCACCCACTGGGCCACGGCAGACAGGCCGGTAATCGCCAGAATCAGCACAAGGCAGCGGATGATGGCGGCAAAATCCACCTGCCCCGCTCCCACCATATAATCGATTGCCCGGCCGCAGAGAATGGGGATCAGCAGCGCCGCCGCCACCTGGATCAGCGCGCAGAAGAGGCTGAGAGCCACATAGGGCCGATAGGGCCGGATACGCCGCAGCACCCGGGGCAGAGCGTCGGCATTTTTCATTTTTTTCTTCAGAAAAGCATCTTTTTCCCCGCTCATGCCTGCTTGCCCCCTTCCTGGAACTGACTTTCATGAATTTCGCGGTAAACATCGCAGCCCTGCAGCAGCGCTTCATGATCACCGATGCCCGCGATTTCGCCGTCATCCAATACGATGATCTGATCGGCATGCATCAGGCTGGAGGTACGCTGGGAAACGATGAACACGGTCATATCCTTGGGCAGCGTCCGCAGCGCCCGGCGCAGAGCGGCGTCGGTGGCATAGTCCAGGGCAGAGGCGGCGTCATCCAGGATCAAGATATCCGGCTTGCCCACCAACGCCCGGGCAATGGTCAGCCGCTGGCGCTGGCCGCCGGAGAGATTGCGTCCCCCCTGCTCCACAGGCTCATCCAGCCCTGCCTTCTTTTCCCGAACAAACTCTGCCGCCTGAGCAATTTCCAGGGCGCTCCACAGCTCCTCCTCCCCGGCCTCCCCATTGCCCCACAAAAGATTGGAACGGATGGTGCCCTTGAACAGCTGGGCCTTCTGCATTACTACGGACACACGCTTGCGCAGCGCTTCTTTTTCCCAAGCCTTGATATCGCTGCCAAGCAGCGTCACGCTGCCGGCAGTGGCGTCATAAAACCGGGGAATCAGATGAACCAGACTGGATTTTCCGCTGCCGGTACCGCCGATGACGCCGATGGTCTGGCCCCGAAGGGCGGTGAAGGAAATATCAGAGAGGCTTTCGTCACCAGCCCCGGCATAGGAAAGATGCACCCTATCAAAGCGCACCGCCACATTCCCTTGAGGCGTTTTGCATCCATTTTCCGGAAACGCCATGGCAGAAGGCGTATCCAGGATTTCTCCCACCCGCCGGGCGCTGGCGGCGGCCTTACTGAGGGTAACGATCAGGTTGGCCAGCTTTACCAATTCCACCAGGATCTGACTCATATAATTGACCAGGGCAATCATATCGCCGCTGAGCAAAAGCCCACCGTCCACCTGCCGTCCGCCTGCCAGCAAAATGGCGGCAATGCACAAATTCACCACTACAAAGGTCAGCGGATTCATCAGGGCGGATATGCGGCTCACCGGCAGCTGCAGGCCCACCAGGCTTTCATTGGCGTCGGAAAAGGCCTGTGTTTCCGCTTCCTCCCGGCCAAAGGCCCTGATCACCCGCACGCCGGACAGATTCTCCCGGGCGGCGCCGGTCACCCGGTCCAGCCGTGCCTGGATCTTTTTGTACAGGGGGCTCGTCCAGCGCATCACGCCGAATACGATCACAGACAGCACCGCAATGCCAATAACAAAAATCCAGGCGATGCGGCTGTCGATAGCAAAGGCCATCACCATGGCCCCAAATACGATAAAGGGAGAACGCAAAAACAGGCGCAGGAACATATTCACCCCGTTTTGCACCTGGTTTACATCGCTGGTGATGCGGGTGAGCAGGGTGCTCTTGCCCAGGGTATCCGTTTCCGCAAAGCCCAGGCCTTGAATATGATCAAAGAGCATCCGCCTCAAGCCGCAGGAAACGCCGATGGCCGCCCGGGCGGAAAAATACTGGGCGGTAAAACTGCACAATAACCCCACCAGCGCCATCAGCACCATCAGGCCGCACTGGGCAAGAATATAGCCCATATCCCCCGTGGCAATGCCCACATCAATCATCCGGGCCACAACCAGAGGCACCATCAGATCAAAAATGGCCTCCAGCATCTTAAAAAGCGGCGCCAGCACCCCCTGAAGCCGGTATTTTTTCATCAGTTTCAGCAAATACTTCAAATCTATTTCTCCCTCCCCTTCGTGCCGTCCTCCATAGTATAGCGTTTCTTTTTCTCTTTGAAAAGGGCGAAGGGAAGGAAATTGGGGAAATTTTGTTTTTCCTCTGCCCCAGGGTTTGACAAGAATGATCGCCCATGCTATACTATTTGGAGTTGATGGGCCGCCAGACGGCCTTCAATAAAAGGAGAGATCATTATGAAGAGGATTCAGACCATCAACACCCGTGATCTGCAGAAGAGCACCGTGACCGGTGGCTGCGGCGAATGCCAGACTTCCTGCCAGTCCGCCTGCAAGACCTCCTGCGGCGTGGCCAACCAGAAGTGCGAAAACAAGAATAAGTAATTCACTGTTTTCAGGAAATGCCGCCGCAGTGGCGGCATTTTTCTTGATATATACGGAGGATAATATGGTTCATCAGTATCAATTGAATGGCTACAATATCGTTCTGGATACCGCTTCCGGCTCCGTTCACGCGGTGGATGAAGTGGCCTATGATATCATCGCCCTGTATAAGGAAAAGACCAGGGAAGAAATCATTGCTGACATCACCGTCAAGCACGGCGTAACCGCCCAGGATGTGGAAGAATGCCTGGATGACGTGGCCCAGCTGATTGAGGAAAAGAAGCTCTTTTCCGAAGATATCTATGAAGACCTGGCCTTTGATTTCAAAAAGCGGCCCACCGTCATCAAGGCCCTGTGCCTGCACGTGGCCCACACCTGCAATCTCAATTGCTCCTATTGCTTTGCCAGCCAGGGAAAATATCACG